>JBCDDS010000108.1:0-12927 GCA_039180185.1 Pseudomonadota bacterium
CCGCTTTGGACCGCCTGGCGGAAATCGCCTAGGTTTTCACTTAAAGACCGGCGCGCGCCCGGCCATATTGGCAGAAACCACCTCCATCTGATGTGGCTTACCGATCAGGTCAGCCTGCTCCCGGCTTTCCGCCAGCAAAACCTCGTCTTCACTCGCGCCGCTTTCCGTCAGCGCGACGAGCCGTTTCGCTGCGCGAATAGCAGAAGGCGACTTGCCCGCAATCTCGCTGGCCAACGCCTGCGCACGAGCCAAAGGATCATCCGATAATTCCGTGACCAGACCAACGCGCGCGGCCTCATCCCCAGAAATCGGCGCGGCTGTGTAGGTCAATTTGCGCATCACATCAGAGCGCACCAGACCCGGCAGCAAGACCATCCCGCCCATATCCGGAATGAGCCCCCATTTCATTTCCATCACGGCGAGTTTTGCATCCGCTGCGGCAATCCGCACATCAGCCCCTAGTGCCAACTGAAATCCGGCCCCGTAGCAGGCTCCATGCACCGCCGCGATCACCGGCATCGGCAACCGTCGCCAGACCATCGCAAAGGCCTGAAACAGGTTGGCATTGCCATGTGTGCGGGGCATCACCAGTTCTTCGGGATCGGTTGCGGCCAGTTTCGCAAAACTCATCACGTCAAGCCCTGCGCAGAAGGATCTACCCTCTCCCGAAATCACCACGACACGCGCATCGCTCTCCATAAGCCCCTCACCCGCTTCCACCACAGCCTTCAGCATGGGATCATCAACGGCGTTGTGCTTATCTCCGCGGGTTAGCGTAACGTGGGCGATATGGTCTTTGATCTCGACAGATACGCGGGACATTTGGCGCTCCTATTGCTGTTGATCCTATCCAACAGCAAATCGCACGGCCTCGCCAGATGAACGTCAGGGCACGATACGCTCAATCGCGCGCATCATGCCGAGCGATTTGTCATAAACGAGGGTCAGAATGCGCCTCCCACTGACTTTTGATGCGGCGATCGGCAAGGCGCGCGCACCCCCAGCGGCCAGAGTTGCAGCGATAAAATGACGGCGTGTTAGATTGGGCATACCGGGCCTTCCATACAGACGGTGCGGCTTCAAGTTATGGGCAAATGTCGCATTTTCAAGGGCTTGCGCGGCGCCACGCGATGACGTTATCTGCCTAAATGACCGGACCGCGCTATTCCAAGCTCATTCAATCTTTGCCTTCATCGGTGCCATTCGTGGCCCCCGAGCAGCAGGAGCGTGCCCGTGGGGAGGAATTCTCCGCACGGCTAGGCGCGAATGAAAGCCTTTTTGGCGCCTCGCCAATGGCCCTCGAGGCGATGCAGGAGCAAGCGAGCGCGCAATGGAAATATGGCGATCCAACCAGTCACGATCTGCGCAACGCTCTCGCGGCACACCACAACATCAAGCCCGAGAACATCGTGGTGGGGGAAGGTATTGACGGGCTCTTAGGCTATCTCGTCCGCCTCTTGATCGAGCCGGGCGATGCGGTTGTAACCTCTGACGGCGCTTATCCGACCTTCAACTATCATGTCGAAGGGTTTGGCGGGGTTCTGCACAAGGTATCCTATCGCGACGATCATGAAGACCCAGACGCACTGATCGCGAAGGCACGCGAGACGAACGCCAAACTCATTTATCTGGCCAATCCAGATAACCCGATGGGCACGTGGCATAAGGGTACGCGCATCGAACACGCGCTCCGAGATCTGCCAGAGGGATGTCTTCTGATATTGGATGAGGCCTATATAGATTTTGCCCCAGCTGATACAGCGCCAACTATTTCTGCGAATGATCCCAGGTTAATCCGTATGCGCACGTTTTCAAAGGCTTACGGGCTCGCAGGCGCACGCGTGGGGTACGCAATCGGTACAAGAGCGCTAATCAAAAACTTTGACAAAATCCGAAATCACTTTGGCATGAACCGCGCCGCTCAATTCGGCGCCTTGGCTTCTTTGCAAGATCAGGCCTGGCTAGGGGAAACCTATACCGCTGTCAAAAAAGCGCGGGTCAGAATTGCGAAGATCGCTACGCAGAACGGACTGACTTCCTTGCCTTCTGCAACCAACTTCGTAGCTATCGATTGCGGGGCTGACGGGGCATTCGCAGATGCTGTGTTGCACGCCCTAACGCACCTAAGTGTATTCGTGCGAAAACCTTCTGTTCCACCGCAAGACAGGTACATTCGCGTCACCTGCGGACCCGCCAGCGATCTGGATGTTTTAGAAGCAGCCCTGCCGAAGGCGCTGAAGATCGCGAAAGAGCAACAAAAATTGAATGACAGTTAAGTTTCCCGCGTTACACTTTGAGTATGAATCGCACACAAATGAAAGAAGCACCCAACTACACCAACGCGGCTTTGGTCATGGGTCTTGTTAATTTACTTTGGATTTTCATCGCCTTATGGGTGATTTTCGGGCTCCATGTTGTATTGGCCGTTGGGTGGGGGCTCAATTGGCTTATTTCGCGATATCGGACACGCCAAAAAGTTTGAATTCATGACTTTCGCGCAAGTTCGCGCGCGGCAGCATCGACCGCACCTGAACCATGAGCGATGTTCAGCGCATGCAAACCCGCCTCTACCGCACCCAAAACGCCCAACACAGCATGCCCGTTTTGGTGCCCCATGTGGCCAATTCGGAACGCCCCAGAACTGTGCGGATCATCGTCGGTCGCCATGCCAAGACCAATGCCAAGCGTCACGCCCATTTCCTTTTCAAGCCAGTGGCGCAGCCGCGTTCCATTCGGTTTATCCAAGTGTAGGGATGTAACAGCTCGGCTGCGGTTTTCAGGATCTTTAACGTTGAGGCGAAGCTGCCCATTTTCTGACCAAAAATCGCAGGCCGCCCAAACAGCGCGAGCAAGCTTTTCGTGACGTGCCCAGATGTTTTCAATCCCTTCTTCCGCAATCATATTGAGCGCCTCACGAAGACCGAAAAGGTGGTGTGTTGGTGCCGTACCACAAAAGTATTGGTAAAACTCCTCGGCCAGGTCAGAGCGCAGCCGCCAGTCCCAGTATCTACTGACACGGTCGATCTTTTTGCGCGCGTGTTGCGCTTTTTCGTTAAAGAACAAAAAGCAAAGACCGGGCGGCACCATCAGTCCCTTTTGACTGGCAGCAAGTGCAATGTCGGCGCCCCATGCGTCCATCTCAAACCGATCACAGGCCATCGAAGCAATGCAATCCGCCATCAAAAGTGCGGGATGCTCTGCCACGTCCAACACATTACGAATGGCAGAGATATCGTTCCGTATGGACGATGACGTGTCCACATGTGTCGCCAGCACCGCTTTGATCTGATGTGCGGTGTCAGCGCGCAATACCTCTTCCAACTGGTTCATATCGACCGGAGAGTTACGCCCGAAATCAAGAAGCTGGACTTCAATTCCGAGTGCTTCTGCTATGCCGCCCCAGCCGTGACCGAAAAACCCGGTCGCAGGAATCAAAACAAGATCACCAGGCTGGAGGACATTGACCAAACTTGCCTCCCATGCTGCGTGCCCATTGCCGATATAAATCGCCACCCGACCCTCTGTACGAGCCACCTTACAAAGGCCTGCCGTTAGTTCAGAAATCATCTCTGTTAACTCACCGGCATAGATGTTCGGAGACGGCCTGTGCATAGCGCGCAAGACACGCTCCGGCATCACAGATGGGCCGGGAATGGCCAGGTAGGGATGGCCCCCTGCTCCGCTCATCGCAAAAACTCCTAATTGGTTTTCGCGCAACCTATCCCAATCGCCCGAAGCGTCAATCGGCAAAGCTTGCGTTAGCGGCTCGCGGAGCATAAGTAGGCCACCGCGGAGCAACGAGGCCCAGATTTCATGAAGCTTTGGCAACGGATCGTCGACTGGGAGCAAAACCTGCGCGCCCACTATAATGTTGACCTTTCGACGCCTGAAAATCGCAGACGTGCCAACATTTATAACCTTTGGTTTGATCATGCTGTTTTGCGCACGTTCTGGACTAATTTTTTTGAGATCGCTCCAGGTGTCTTCCGATCCAACCAACCAACGCATGGGCGATTTGTTAGGCTTAAACGGCGCGGCATCAAAACAATTATCAACCTGCGTGGACGGTCCAACGCGGCGCACTTCCTAGTCGCGGAAGAAAGCTGTAAGGAACTTGGCCTCGAGCTCGTTAGCTTAAACCTTAACGCGCGCAATGCTTCGCCAAAACATGAGATTCTCGGGCTGATTGAAGCTTTTAGAACAGCCGAAAAACCGATGGTCCTTCATTGTAAATCGGGTGCCGACAGGGCGGGATTCGCCTCCGCCATCTATTTATTGGTGATCGAAAAAAGCTCAATGGCTGAGGCGCGCAAAATGATGGGCGTAAAATACCTTCATCTGCGGTTTTCCAAAACCGGTGTCCTCGATTTCGTTTTTGATCTCTATGCGACGCGAAACGCGCAATCGCCGATACCGTTCGAAGACTGGATCCGCGACGAGTATGACCCGCAGGCGATACAGAGTGATTATCAATCTAAGTACAAGCCGTGGTTTTGATCACCTGAAATTATCGGGCACCTAGTATCGCTTCACTAATTTGTTGGGATCTGCACCTAGGAAATAACGCGTCAGCAAAAACAGATTTCGCGCTCCGCGCCGAACCCAGCCATCTCGATTGTACTTCGCAGCGCTTGTTTGCACAGCCAAAGGAAGAATGTCGAGCTTAACCGAAAGATCGCGTACCATCGCAACATCTTCCATCAATGGAATGTCCCGGTACCCGCCAACCTTCCCATAATAGTGCCGCGAAATCAGCAGACCTTGATCACCGTACGGCAGTTTGAGAACTTTAGTTCTGAAGTTGGCCCAAGCCGCTACAGTTTTGGCGGCCAAGCTCGCGGCATCAAAATCTAATAGAAACACAGCGGGTCGGTCCTTTTCAATTTGGCGCTGGACCGCATCAGCCCATCCAACTGGCATTTGGCAGTCGGCATGCAGGAACAAAAACCAATCGCCTTGCGCTGCCGTTGCGCCTTTTTGAAGTTGGCCACCACGAGATGGAGGTCCTGTGATCACTTTCGCCCCCGCTGAATCGGCAATCAATAAAGTCTCGTCTTTTGAGCCACCATCCGAGATTACCAGCTCTCTGATCAACCCGGCGTCCAATCCCTCGGCCAACGCGGGCAAAGAGCGCGCCAAACCCTCTGCTGCATTCAGCGTCGGTATGATGACCGATAGTTTCGCGCGCACGTCAAAGCCCCTGTTACAATGCAATTCGCTGTCTATATTAGGCAAAACATGAATGCGAGAGCCGCCATGAGTCGCAGTGTCTTTTTGATCTTCGGAAATGATGCGAGAAAGTTCTTACAGGGGCTTGTTACAAATGACGTTGAAAAGATCGATGAAGGACTAGTTTATGCGGCCTTTCTTACACCGCAGGGCAAGTTTTTGGCGGATTTCATGCTGGCACCGCATGAAAGTGGCGTGTTGCTTGATGTCGATAGCGCACATGCCGCGCCTCTAATCCAGCGACTATCAATGTACAAGTTGCGTTCAGATGTACAGATTGAGGAAACTGACCTGAAGGTTCGCCGGGGTACTGGACCTGCACCAGAGGGCGCATTTCAGGATCCGCGTAATGCCGCACTTGGCTGGCGTATGTATGGCGCGGAAGGCGGCGATGATGGCACTGATTTTGCGGCCATTCGAGTAGCACACTGCATACCGGAAGCAGGAATAGAGCTGACACCAGATAGCTATGTTCTTGAGGCCGGTTTCGAACGACTTAATGGAGTCGATTTCAAAAAGGGCTGTTATATCGGTCAAGAAGTGACAGCTCGGATGAAGCATAAGACAACGCTTCGCAAAGGCTTGGTGACGGTTTCTCTAGAAGGCGAAGCGTCACCAGGAACAGAGATTGTCTCGGATGGAAAACCTGCCGGAACACTGTTTACCCAGTCGGGAAACAAAGCAATTGCATACCTGCGTTTTGACCGGGCGAGCGCCATGATGCAGGCAGGCGAGGCAACAGTCTTTCAGCTGTCAAAAGCAGCGTCGTGACGACCTCCCACTAGCCAGGAACGCAACTTACGCCCTCTCAGAATACTCCATCGTCTCTGTATTGACGACGATGTCTTCATCTGGACCTACAAATGGAGGTACCATCACCTTCACACCATTGTCCAAAACCGCGGGCTTGAAACTATTGGCGGCGGTCTGGCCTTTGACGACTGGCTCTGTTTCGACAACGCGGCAGGTCACCTTTTGCGGCAAAGCTGCGTTGAGTGCTTCACTTTCGTAAAATTCGACTTTTATCGTCATACCATCCTGCAGAAATGGACGCCGTTCGCCTAGCAGTTCGGCGGACAGTTCGATTTGCTCGTAGGTCTCAGCGTCCATGAATACTAGCATCCCGTCATTTTCATAAAGAAACTGCTGATCTTTTTGTTCGAGCCGGACGCGTTCTACTTTGTCTGCACTCCTGAATCGCTCATTAAGTTTGCTTCCGTTACGTAAATTACGAAGCTCTACCTGTGCAAAGGCACCCCCTTTTCCAGGTTTTACGTGTTCTACTTTTACAGCGCTCCAAAGACCGTCGTTATGCTCCAGAACGTTCCCTGGGCGGATCTCATTTCCGTTAATTTTAGGCATTGTGTCAAAGCCCTGACAAAAGGTTGTTACTAACGTGACGAACCCTATATATAGCCCCAGGTCCCCTTGCAAGACGACGAAATATCGTGCTGCACCTGCAGCGAGATATGCGCTTGACGCAATGGTGCTATGCAATAAAGGGCTACCCGAATCGAAGAAAAGGCGTCATAAACAAGGCCACGCCAGAGATACAAGCTAAAAAGAACAAGGACGAAACATGAAAGATTTCGTTGACGGCACTGCATTCAACGCTGAACAAGGAAACCGCTCACGCAAATTGTTTGCGGCGGTGGTTCTTGCAGCGCTTGATGATGCCATCGCAGACGACAAGAAATACGGAAATGGACCGGAGCAAATCGCGCGCTGGGCACGCTCACGCGACGGCCGTGAGGTTCTATCCTGCGCTGGAATTGACCCTAACGAGCGCGTTGTTAATGGTCTTATGGATTTCGTAGGCAAAGGCGTCCGCACGTCCGTTGCGCTGTCGCGGGAGGAAAGCGAGCGTCGCAACGCCGCTGCTCAGGCTGAAGCCGCTTAAAAGGCGCTGCCTTTACCAATTTAGAAGCCCTGCCGTTCGGCAGGGTTTTTTCTTTTCCTGATCCTGCCGCGATCAAGCTTTTCTATTCTCTAATCGAGCGCTATTGCGAACAAAAAGGTCAGGGTAAGCCATGACAAAGTCGATCATGATTCAAGGCGCTGGATCCAATGTCGGAAAGTCGATGTTGGTTGCTGGTCTTGCGCGTGCCTTCCGCAATCAGGGCATGTCTGTCGCTCCGTTCAAACCCCAGAACATGTCAAACAATGCCGCTGTCACCATTGATGGCGGTGAAATTGGTCGCGCGCAGGCTTTACAGGCACGTGCGGCAGGCCGTGAGCCAATCGTCGACATGAACCCGGTCCTGCTGAAACCTGAATCAGAGCAAGGTGCGCAAGTGATTGTTCAAGGCAAACGCTTCGATACGCTGCGTGCGCGTGATTACAGTCGATTAAAAGCACAACTGTTGAAGCCAGTTTTGGAAAGCTTTAAGCGGCTTTGCGCGTCGGCAGACCTCGTTCTTGTTGAGGGTGCAGGCAGTCCTGCAGAAATCAACCTCCGCGCGGGCGACATTGCCAATATGGGATTCGCAGAGGCCGCGGGCGTTCCCGTTATTCTAGTCGGAGATATCGACAGAGGAGGCGTGATTGCACAATTGGTTGGCACGAAGGTGATTTTACCGCAAAGCGATGCAAACCTCATTAAAGGTTTTATTATCAATAAGTTTCGAGGCGATATCCGGCTCTTCGATGAAGGAGTTTTAGAGATTGTCAACCGCACAGATTGGACTGCTTTGGGAGTGGTGCCATGGTTTTCCGATGCTTGGAGGCTGCCTGCAGAAGACATTATGGACATTCGCTCCTCACAGGGTGGCAAAATGAAGGTTGCGGTTCCTAGGCTGCGGCGCATTGCAAACTTTGATGACTTGGACCCACTTTCAGCCGAACCAGACGTCACCGTGGAAATCGTTGAACCTGGCCGCCCTTTACCGCGGGATGCAGACCTCGTCCTTATCCCTGGTAGTAAATCGACGATATCAGATCTCGCGGATTTCCGAGCAAATGGCTGGGACATAGATTTGTCCGCTCATATTCGTCGTGGCGGTCATGTGCTCGGTGTTTGCGGTGGGTATCAGATGCTGGGCAAAACCATTTCTGATCCTGGTGGGATAGAGGGACCGCCCCAAACTGTTGATGGCTTAGGTCATTTAGACGTCGCGACCGTGATGGACCCAGAAAAAAGGCTAGCTCTGACAACCGCGACTTACACGCCAACTGGTAGTGAAGTTGAAGGTTACGAAATTCACCTTGGTAAAACAGATGGGCCTGACTGCATGCGCGCGTGGCTGGACATAGAAGGTCGTCCCGAAGGCGCTGCAAGTAACGATGGCAGAGTGAAGGGCTGCTACCTCCACGGTTTGTTCAACTCAGATGCTTTCCGAAACGAGTATCTGGAACAGTTTGGTCAAAACTCACAACTGAACTTCGGGGCGCAAGTTGAAGAAACACTAGATGCGCTGGCACAACATCTTGAGCAAAACATCGATTTGAAAGCGCTACTCGCTCTAGCAACAAATCCGATAGACTAAACAACGAAAATTCGGATGCGGCGCAGTAATACTCAGTCTATGTCGCGGTGCAGCATCGCCCTATGAATCTCTCGTCGAACCAGTTTACGAACGTTACGTGTAATGCGTTCGCCCAACGCGCCTTGTAATTCTCTGCGCACAATGTCACTTACCAAATCGCGCAACGCATCTTCATCAATCGCGAGATCTTCTGCGTACCAAGTCTGTGTCGAACCCGCGCTTCCAGTTTCCGAATTGGGCTGAGGTGTTTCCAAAGACTCAGAAGTTTCATTCTCATCCGGCACAGCGTCATAAGACTTAGAGACGTCGGCCTGCGCGCTCTCGTCCTTGCTCGCGCTTTCCAAGTCATTATCAGTTTGAGTTTTGGCTTCCTCTTGTGCTGACGCATCACCTTCTGACACAGCAGCCGCTTCGTCTTGATCTTCTAAAATCTCAGACGGTGCATCCTGCCAAGGTATCGAATGAATATCGCTGCCAGCGTACTCATCCTGATCACCTGTGTCCGGCTCCCACTGATCGTCGCGCGCGGCAACAACTGCTTCCACCTCAGCGATCCTGGCCTCTAAGCTCAAACTTTCGGGAAAATTTTCAGACTGCGTTTGAGCTTCATCGTCTTCGGATGAATGAGAAGCCGCGCCACCCAAGCCGGTCATATGTCGAAACATAACATCCGGGTCCGAATAAGCAGTTTCATTTCGCACGCCTGTTGGCAAGTCACTTACGTCTTCGAAATGAGCCTCGTCAATTTCCGCCTGGCTCTCCTCTTCTGTAGACGCCTGCAACTCTGTTTCAGCTTCCTGAACATTATCTTCAGCGTGATCCGCATCTGGTTCTATCTGCCATTGAGAAAGCTCTAGACTGTCGCCCGCGCTTTCCTCGCGATCAAGATCCTCGTGTAAAATCTCCTTCATCTCTGCGGCTGATTGATCTTCGTCAACAAGATAGGCTTTTTTCAGAACAAACTTCTCAAAATTCGGCTTGTCGTGATGGCCAGAGACACCATCAGAGCGTTCATCCACCGGTTTTTCTGCAACTTGCGGGGTCGAACGATCTGATTTTTGGGTTCGACTATCGACGGAAATGAGGCGTTTAACCGAAGATAAAACATCCTCTATTTCTGTAGACGAAACTGGGTCGGACATGCTCATTACCGTTCTTGCCTTCCAGACAGTTTAACGACGGCATAAGCATCGTACAACAAAATACACTTTCGTGTTTTACTGTTTTCCCAATGATTTCAACACACGGTCCAGTTTTTGACCCTGCGGGCTAATAGGCACCGGCGCGTCCTTGACCAAGTTATAATAGGCAGCAGGATCATAAAGTTGCACATTTAAATTGAGGTCTCTAGCCGTCAACTGGCCGATAGATGAGAGTACTTGATAAGCAGCGATAAAAACATCAACGTCCGCCGAAATTAAGTTGGCTTTTGCGTCTTGGAGTTCTTGCTCTGCATCTAGAACATCGAGCGTCGTTCTCGCGCCAAGTGTTGCTTCTTCGCGCACGCCCTCAAAGGCAACCTGTGCCGCACGAACCTGTTCTCTGCTAGATCTTTGCACAGCACGAGCTGTGTCTAACGTTGCATATGCATTTCCAACATCCTGTTCAACCTGTCTGCTAACTTCGTGTAAGTTACCGCGTTGCGAGTCCCTTTGCGCAATAGCCTGGCGTTTTGTTGAACTGAGCAAGCCACCTTGATAGATTGGGCCAGAAACACCCAACCCAATCTGACCCTGACGCGCTGAAAAAGGTCCGCTTAGTTCTTCGGTGAGAGAAAGACCGCCAGACAGATTAAGCGTCGGCCGCATCGCCGCCTCGGCTGCCTTTATGGTGAACTCGGCAGACGCGACTTGCCTCTGCGCTTGCAGGATGCTTGGATGACTACGTAACGCGATAGCTTTATCAGCTGCAACTTGGCCAGACAATCGGGGCAAAGGCACAGGTGAGCTCAAATTGCGTGGCGTGCGTCCTACTGCGGCACGAAACTCTTCGATAGCTTGCACAAGATCACCCTCAGCCGACGCAAATCCGCTTTGCGCAGCCGCAAGTCTCGCTTCGGCTTGGGCAACATCTGTCCGTGTCACTTCGCCTACTTCAAACCGGTCGCGCGCCGCCCGCAGCTCTTCACGCAGGAGGCGCACGTTATTATCGCGCAGCGCCAGAAATTCTTGGTTTCTTTGAACGTTGAGATAAGCTGTCACTGCGCGTAGCAATATCTGTTGTTCGATGCTGCGCAGGTTCTCGCGTGTTGCCAAAACCGTTTCTTTTGCGGCATCCAGTTGAAATCTCGTATTGCCAAAGTCAAAAAGCAAAAGACTGAACGTAATGCCGATATCAAATTCGAAAAAATCGACATCCTGAACGAAACCTCCGCGATCAGATTCACCAAAGCTCTGCGTGAAATCGAGCGTCCAGTTAATTATCGGTCTGAGCTGTGCCACGATCTGCGCAACATCTTCGTCGGCAGCCCGAAGCAAAGCGCGATTTTGCTCGAGCAGGCCACTATTTTCGTATGCACTAACGAGTGTGTCTGCGAGTGTCTCCGCTTTCGCGCTTGCTACTATGCCGCTCGAGAGAACAAAGCAAACAAGCAACCGCGGCATTACCCAACGCGGCCATGCATCAACAATACGAGAACAAAAAGAGGAATTAAAAACCTGCATTTGCTACCCTATGCAACTCTTCTTCATACTTGCCAAATTGATTGGTTGTTCACAACAGCTTTTCTAAACCTATCGAGTTACCATTGACCATTTATGAAGCAAAGAATGTCGGTTTCCGAGCAACCGAAGGTGTATTGATGCTTGCGGATGCGCTGGACATAACCGCACAGCCGATTTAAGGACCCTTTTGTGTCAGATTACGACCACGGCTGGCGAGTTGGCGGAGTGGTGACGCAGCGGATTGCAAATCCGTGTACACCGGTTCGATTCCGGTACTCGCCTCCAAAGTTCTTCGCCAATCTTGGTTTCGGACGAAATTTCGAGCTTGTTCACGTTGTGCGGTCGTAATGGTCATTTATCCGAGCAACTTTAGTTATCGTTCCGGCAACGCCCTGACTGCCAACATTCCGAAACAAAGAGGAGTTCTTCAGAAGCCCTGTGAAGTACGCAATACTACCATCTTTAGCACCCAAATTGTCGTGCAATTATGCTTCTTGGCAAAATGATGTCTAACACACTGCGAACGATCAATTTAATTAAAGCTGTTCCGCATACGCGTGCTGATGAGACTTTGCGATCCTGTTCTGACGCAACAAGATAGAACAACCGAAAATAAGATTCGCGTGAAGACTACAACTCTGTCATGATCAGCTGGTGAGCTACAAACTCGGAGGATGAATCATGACTTGGACTAAGCCTGTAATCCGTGAAATTGAGTGTGGCATGGAAATTAATATGTACGGTCCGGATTACGACGAAGAGCGCGAAATTCTATTTTAATCGCGTAAGCGTGCGAAAGTGAGTTTTCGTGCGCTGGTACTAGGTGCCGCGGCCGGTGGCGGACTTCCTCAGTGGAATTGCGGTTGTGTGAACTGCAACCTGGCACGGCAAGGTAAGATTAAAAGTTCAACCCAGTCTTCTATCGCTGTGACAGGTGATGGTCTTCACTGGACAATTTTAAATGCATCTCCGGATGTCAGAGTGCAGTTGGCCTGGTGCGGTTCTTTGTGGCCGACCGATTTACGCACGCTTCCTCTGACTTCGGTTGTGCTGACAAATGGAGACATCGATCACGTCGCAGGACTTTTGACGCTACGGGAACTCCAGCCATTTCAGCTTTATGCAACGCAAGGCATTCACGATGTGCTAAATCAAAACCCCATATTCGACGCTCTTCGAGCCGACGTCGTACAGCGCTGTTCAATTGCCTTGGGCCGTCCGTTTGAGCCGTCTTCAGGATTGACTGCTGAACTCTTCGCGGTGCCTGGCAAAGTGCCGCTATATCTTGAGGGTGAGACGGTTGAAACTGATCTCATCGGGGAACAAACTGTTGGTGTAGAGTTAAAAGCCTCTGGTAAAACCGCGTTCTATATCCCGGGATGCGCTAAGCTCAACGACCTTCTGCGCACGCGGCTTGATGGGGCAGATATCGTTTTTTTTGACGGCACACTGTGGTCTGACGATGAGATGCAGAAAGAAGGCGTCGGTGAAAAGACAGGTAAGCGCATGGGTCACATGTCTATGAAGGGTCCGGACGGATCGATTGCGGC
>JBCDDS010000109.1:0-12623 GCA_039180185.1 Pseudomonadota bacterium
CGGCCATCGTCGAAGAAGCGATTGCAAGCGCTGTTGCGGCGCAAGAGGCCTGGGCCAAATTGAGCGGCACCGAACGCGGTCGCGTCTTGCGTCGGGCCGCCGATTTGATCCGTGAACGGAACCATGATCTCAGCGTGCTGGAGACCTACGATACGGGTAAGCCTTATCAGGAAACCAGCTTTGTCGATGCCACTTCTGGCGCTGATGCGTTGGAGTATTTCGGAAATCTGGCGGGCAGCTTGACGGGGGAACATATCCCTCTGGCCGATGGCAACTGGGCCTACACGGTGCGCGAGGCCCTTGGAGTGTGCGTGGGGATTGGTGCGTGGAACTACCCGACGCAAATTGCCTGCTGGAAGGGTGCGCCGGCGCTGGCTTGTGGCAATGCGATGATTTTCAAGCCGTCAGAGACCACTCCGCTCTGCGCGCTTAAAGTCGCTGAAATCCTGCATGAGGCAGGTCTACCGGCTGGCCTTTACAACGTGGTGCAAGGAAGGGGCGCAGTTGGTGCAGCACTGGTCGAAGATCCGCGTATCGCCAAGGTCTCTCTCACAGGGTCAGTACCCACAGGACGCAAAGTGTACGCCTCTGCCGCAGCGGGCATGAAGCATGTCACAATGGAATTGGGCGGCAAATCCCCGATGCTTGTTTTCGACGATGCCAATGTCGAAGACGCTGTCTCTGGCGCGATCCTTGGCAATTTCTACTCCACCGGCCAGGTCTGCTCAAACGGCACGCGTGTATTTGTGCAAAATGGTATCAAAGACGCCTTTCTCGACCGGATGACCGAACGTCTTAAAGGCGCGGTGATGGGGGATCCGCTTGATCCAAATACAAACTTCGGCCCGATGGTGAGCGAGACGCAGTTGCAGATCGTGCTGGGCTACGTTTCCAAAGGCATCGAAGAAGGAGCGCGCCTGGTCTGCGGCGGAGAGCGGCTCAATAAGCCAGGATCATGGGTTCAGCCCACCGTTTTTGCCGATGTAACCGACAATATGACGATCGCGAAGGAAGAGATTTTCGGGCCTGTGCTGAGCGTGCTCGATTTCGCGGACGAACAAGAAGCGATCAACCGCGCCAATGCCACGGAATTTGGCCTCTCCGCCGGGGTTTACACAACGGACCTAAGTCGCGCGCATCGCGTTGTAAGCGCTTTTAAGGCTGGAACCTGTTTTATCAACTCCTACAATGACGCACCTGTTGAAGTGCCGTTTGGTGGCGTGAAAGCCTCTGGTGTCGGGCGCGAAAACTCCAAGGCCGCGATCAATCACTACAGCGAAGTAAAGTCAGTATTCGTTCGCATGGGCTCAACCGAGGCACCGTTTTGATGGAAGCCGATTACGTCATAGTCGGCGCCGGAAGCGCGGGTTGCGCTATGGCTTATCGGTTGAGCGAGGCGGGGCATTCTGTCTTGGTCATTGAGCATGGTGGCACCGATGCCGGACCGTTTATCCAGATGCCCGGCGCGCTCAGCTATCCGATGAATATGTCGCGCTATGATTGGGGGTATCGCACGGAGCCGGAAGAGCACCTGAACGGACGGCGATTAGCAGCCCCGAGGGGCAAGGTGATCGGTGGCTCTTCATCTATTAACGGAATGGTCTATGTACGTGGGCATGCCTGCGATTTCGATCATTGGCGTGATCAGGGAGCGGATGGCTGGGGTTATGCCGACGTACTTCCCTATTTCAAACGCCAAGAATGCTGGGATGATGCAGGCCATGGTGGTGATCCGGACTGGCGCGGAAAGGACGGCCCGCTGCATGTCACGCGTGGTGCGATGGCCAATCCGCTCACCCGTGCCTTTATCGAGGCGGGGCAGCAGGCCGGTTATCCGGTGACAGCAGACTATAATGGTGAACAACAAGAGGGTTTCGGCCCATTTGAAATGACTGTTCATAACGGTCAGCGATGGTCAGCCGCCAATGCCTATCTCAAACCAGCCTTAAGAGGCGGACGATGTGATGTTGTGCGAGGTTTGGCGCAAAAGGTGGTGTTCGAAAATGAGCGCGCGGTTGGTGTAGAGCTGTCGCACAATGGTAAAGTCGAAACGGTGCGTGCGAGAGCTGAGGTGATCCTATCGGCATCCGCGTTTAACACGCCAAAACTATTGATGCTTTCGGGAATTGGTCCGGGCAAGCATTTGAAAGAACACGGTATCGAGGTGCGCGCTGATCGTCGCGGCGTGGGGGCCAACTTGCAGGATCACCTGGAAGTCTATGTGCAGATGGCGGCGAGCCAGCCGGTAAGCCTTTATAAATACTGGAACCTTCCGGGCAAGGCTCTCGTTGGGTTGACGTGGCTCTTGGGCAGAACCGGGCCGGGCGCGTCAAACCAATTTGAAAGCTGTGGATTTATCCGTTCTGACAAGGGCGTTGATTATCCGGACGTGCAGTTTCACTTTTTGCCAATTGCCGTGCGCTACGACGGTACTGCAGCCGCCGAAGGTCACGGATTTCAAGCTCATGTAGGACCGATGCGCAGTGCCTCTCGAGGCACCGTCACCTTGCGTTCGGCCGATCCCAAGGCGCCGCCGGTCATTCACTTCAATTACATGAGTGAGGAAAGTGATTGGCGTGACTTCCGCTCATGTATTCGGTTGACCCGAGAGATTTTTGAACAAGACGCGTTCAAACCCTTTGTTCGTCATGAAATTCAACCCGGTGATGCGGCGCAAAGTGACGAGGCGATTGATGCCTTTATCCGTGAACACGCCGAAAGCGCCTATCACCCTTGCGGCACTTGTCGGATCGGACGAACCAACGATCGCGGGGCCGTTGTTGATCCCGAAGGACAAGTTATCGGCGTTGAAGGTCTGCGCGTGGCCGACAGCTCTGTCTTTCCACGTATTCCGAACGGAAATCTGAATGCGCCTTCAATTATGGTCGGCGAAAAGATGTCTGATCATGTGTTAGGACGTACGCTCCCATCGGAAAACGCACAGCCGTGGATGCATCCGAATTGGCGGGTGGCGCAAAGGTAAATTCAACATTTTCTATCAATTAGTTATATCTGACATCAGCTTGCGATCTCGTCGGATCACCAGAACAATCGCAACAACACCGCCCGAAGCGGACAGGAACATCAACCAAAGTAAAGGAAACGCACCAGTTTCCGGTCCAAGCAAAGCGCCTGCGAGGGCCGACAGCGCTGCGCCGCCCCCAATCATCAAAGCGCCTGCCAATCCGCTGGCTGTTCCTGCCAGTTTCGGTCGCACGGACAACGCGCCAGCGGTGGCATTTGGGATCACCATGCCATTGCCTAATCCTACCATCGTGATCAGTCCGAAGAAGCTATAGACCGTGCCAATACCGGCATAAAACATGGCGAGATTGACGGCCATACCCGCGGCGTTGACCACTGAGCCAATCATGACCATGCGGTTCACGCCCACCCGAATTGAGAGCCTCCCGGAGAGGAAGTTTCCAGTGAAATACCCTATCGCAGGAGCGCCAAATAGAAAGCCGAGCTCAGCTGGTGAAAGGCCGAAGACCTTGTCGCCGACATAAGGCGCTCCGCCCAGGTAAGAAAAGAAAGATCCGGCCGAAAGAGCGGCTGTTGAGGCGTATCCCCAAAAGCGAATTGAGGCAAAAAGCTCCGGGTATTCAGTGATTTGTTCGCGAAAGCTCCTGCTTTCCAACGGTGCGGTCTCACCAAGGTCCATCCAGGTGAGCAAGAACGTCAAAAGACCAACAGCGAAGAGCAACCAAAAGCTTGCTTGCCAGCCGAAAGCCGCATCAAGAAGCCCCCCAACCGCAGGCCCTATCATAGGTACGACAGCCATACCCATAGTGACATAACCGATCATCGAAGCGGCCTGTTCTTCAGGCACAATGTCGCGGACCACTGCGCGCCCTAATACCATGCCAACAACAACGGCGGCCTGTATCATGCGGAAGAATAGAAACACCCAAATGTTGCTTGCCCAAATGCATCCGAGGGTCGCCACAAGGAAAATCGCGAGACCCGCCAGGATAACCGGCCGACGTCCCAAACGATCCGAAACCGACCCCATCATAAGCTGTAGTACGGCGTTGACCGCTAAGTAGAGCGCCACAGAAAGCTGGACCAGGCGATAATCGCTTTCAAAATGCGCGGTCATACCGGGCAGAGAGGGTAGAAAGATGTTCATCGCGAGTGCTGACAGCCCAGACAAAAGGACAAGCGTCCCGATATGAGGCGGCGAATAGCGGTCCAAAAATGTTGTGGGTTCAGCTTTTGACATGATTCAACTAATGCGTTGTTCGGACATGATCAGAGCTTTACGGAAATGAAAAGCCTTCCGATGTCGCGCAACGTCGTTTCTTGCAAGCGCAGAAATCGTTGAAATGCCTCTTGGTTCGCCTGACGCAACTCTTTATGGTTCGGACGACTTAGAAAGGTGAGGGACGTTATGAAGGATATCCTGCAAGAGCTCGATAGTCGCCGTGGCAATGCGAGAGGCGGCGGCGGACAGCGTCGCGTCGATGCGCAGCATGCCAAAGGCAAGCTGACCGCTCGCGAACGGATAGAGCTTTTGTTGGATGAGGACAGCTTCGAAGAATTCGACATGTTCGTCACCCACCGGTGCGGCGATTTCGACATGCAGGACAACAAACCTCACGGTGATGGTGTGGTCACTGGCTGGGGCACGATAAATGGCCGCCAAGTATATGTTTTTAGTCAGGATTTCACTGTTCTGGGTGGTTCGGTCTCGCACACGCACGCGATGAAGATCTGCAAGATCATGGATATGGCGATGCAAAATGGCGCGCCGGTGATCGGCATCAACGACTCCGGTGGTGCACGCATTCAAGAGGGAGTGGACTCTCTTGCAGGCTATGGCGAAGTATTTCAACGCAACATCGAGGCATCGGGTGTAGTGCCACAGATCAGCGTGATTACTGGCCCCTGCGCCGGTGGTGCCGTCTATTCGCCTGCGATGACCGATTTCATCTTCATGGTGCGTGACAGCTCTTACATGTTTGTGACTGGTCCTGACGTTGTCAAAACCGTGACCAATGAAGTGGTGAGCGCGGAAGAGCTTGGCGGGGCGTCGACGCACACTAAGAAAAGCTCTGTCGCTGACGGCGCTTTCGAAAACGAGATTGAGGCAATGGCCGAGATCCGTCGTCTGGTCGACTTCTTGCCGCTTAACAATCGAGATTCCGTCCCGGTTCGCCCGTTTTTTGATGATCCTGATCGCGCCGAAGATAGCCTGGATACGCTTGTACCGGACAATCCGAACACGCCCTACGATATGAAAGAGTTGATCACCAAGATCGCAGACGAGGGTGACTTTTACGAAATTCAGGAAGACTTCGCGAAAAACATCATTACCGGTTTCATTCGTCTTGAGGGGCGCACGGTTGGGGTCGTTGCCAATCAGCCGATGGTGCTGGCTGGCTGTCTGGACATCGACAGCAGCCGGAAGGCCGCGCGCTTTGTTCGGTTCTGTGATTGTTTCGATATCCCGATCCTCACTTTGGTGGATGTGCCAGGCTTCTTGCCAGGCACGGGCCAAGAGCATGATGGCGTGATCAAACATGGCGCGAAACTTTTGTTTGCATACGGTGAGGCAACGGTGCCGAAGGTCACAGTGATCACGCGCAAAGCCTATGGCGGCGCTTATGTTGTCATGAGCTCTAAACATCTGCGCGGCGACATCAACTATGCTTGGCCATCGTCTGAAATTGCAGTGATGGGTGCAAAGGGCGCAACGGAAATCCTTTATCGGTCAGAGCTGGGCGATGTTGATAAAATTGCCAAACGCACGAAGGATTACGAAGATCGTTTTGCCAATCCATTTGTTGCCGCAGAGCGAGGTTTCGTTGATGAAGTTATCCAGCCACGCAACACCCGCAAAAGAGTAAGTCGTGCCTTTGCAGCATTACGCAATAAAAAGCGTGAACTGCCTTGGAAAAAGCACGACAACATACCACTCTAAGCCGTGTTTCGCACTGCCGCACTCTTTTTTCTTATTGCGGTGATGCCAGCTGCGATAAGCGCGCGTGAACAAATAACGGATACCCGTTTTGCAAATGCGCGATTTGAGGCAGCAACACTGATAGCGATGCAAGCGGTTGGTGATAAGACCGATCAAAAGTCAGCGTATCTTTGGGTTTATCAGTCAGGTTTGGGCAGTGCGCTGAAGAAACGTGAACCAAACGCTGAAGAAGTTGGTGAGTTACGACGACTATGTCGAAACATGCACAAAGCTGGCAAACGTCTGGCCAAAGGCGGGTTTGACGGTTACGGAATTGAGTTTGCCAACGGCACTGGCGATACTTCGAAGCTTTCACCATCCCGACGGGTCGTTTTCTTTTTTTGGGACGGCGGCGCGTGCAAATCAAAACCCAGCCGCGGTAAGATAGGCAAATGAGGCTCGCCTATTTATTCTTTGCTGCTGTTTCCCTTGCATCAATCGCATTTTTTCTGATCCCACGCGTCAAAGAAGCGCCAATTGAAGTAGCCGAAGATGGATCGCTTTTACTACCATCGGGCCTTTCTGCATATTTACATGAAATGCTTTGGGACCGACCTGGCGGCGGCTTGGTGTACCGGTTTCGATTTGTTGCAGAAGATTTTACTGGGAAAGAAGACTTTGAAAAGCAATCTGAGGATCTAGAATTTCTTTGCAATGACTATGCTATCGACAAACTTGCAGACATCGGCCCAAAACCAAGTCAAATTGTCATTTCACTGGCTGACAAGCCGTCGGAGTTTGGGAAGTATGAACCCGATGTAGAGCAGATTTTTGAGAGTTTTTCCGTGGAAGACGGTGCCTGTATTTGGGATATCTTCTAATGCAAATACAATATCTTGGGGTGTATTGGTCTGTGTAGCCTTTGTTGAGGCTTTCAAGACACAGGGTTGCCGTATTGGTTGTTGAGCGTATGCATCGGCAGCTGATTGCTGTAAACCATACCAGAGCCGCTTCCTTGTGCTTATTAAACAGGTTTAAAGGGGCGAACCGCTCGGCGTTTCACGCCAGAATGAAAACAGGAGTTTAACATGTCGAACAGCTTGAAATCCCTCATTGCGCTGGGCCTGGTGGTCATGGTCGCAGCATGTGCACAGCAGGAAGAGGAATTCGTCGTCGTAGATCCAGAGCCGATCTCCGAAGAACCAGAATTCACAGGCAAGCTTAAGTAATAGCCAGCCGAAGATTTTGGGATGGGCCTTACGGCCCATTCCGTTAATTTGCCTCAAGCGGCAAACATTCGAGACCGGTACCATGCTTAAGCATCGTGGTTTTCCAGGCAGGTTACCGGGCACTGATTTCCAGTTCACCATCAGACGTGCGAACCCTAAAGGTGTTACGCCAATCGTCAGACGTGAACGCTATCAGGACAGAAAACCAGCAGATCGTCGCGCCGACAGCGCGTTTGTAAGAGCGCTTTGGGAACACTTTGGTGACAAACCGTTCGAACGCGGCAATTTGGACGCTGGTCGACTCAGCTGGCTGATTGGTCGCGAAGTGGTGCCGGCAGACGAAAATTTTGACGATGCAAACTACTCTACGTTGTTGATTTTAGATGTCGAAACAACGAGGCGGTCGTTTCCAGAAGCGTTCGACCAAGGGGAAAACGGGTCAAATTGACCCATTTTTGAGGACAATTGGCGGAAAAGCGCCAATCGATTGCGGAACTACGCGGGTTACAGCCGATTTTTGCTACCCAAAAATCGCGAAGTTTCAAGTACGGCCGTGACAGTGTAACACTCGCTATAGTAGTGGCAGCCTTTCCCCAAGAGGCTGAGACGTACCGTCTACACCGTTACCCTTCCCCTGATGGGTGGCCGATCGCGATTACGATCAGGCCACCCATTTTCTTTAAGCCATTGTTTTGCGGCGGTGTTCCGCCCAATTCCCATGCGAATGCGCGTCATCATTTAACGTTTGATCCTGTGCGGTTATGTAACGCGATACGAATTGAAAATGATGAGGCAAAAGATAATGCGGTGTTCACGACTTCTCCCATTTGGGGTTATAGCTATGGTTGCACTCGCGGGATGCGGAAACACTGTGCCCGAACAGGCCATACTTGGCGGTGCGACTGGTGTAGGTGCAGCTGCCGTTGTTGGAGCGCCACTGGTGGCCGGTGCTGCAGTCGGTGCAGCAGGCAATGTGGCTTACTGCCATCTTGGTCCACGCAAGTGTTCCTTATGATTTGACTAATACCAACCCCCGGCTGGAACCAGGGGTTGGAAACCGAGCAGATGTGCGACAACGTAGTTCCAGCACATGGGACAATTCTGCTCAAATCTGTGGTTGCCCGGCTAAAATGTCGCTTGCCGGACAATCTCATGTTCTTCTTTCAGAATGCGAAAGTCACAGACGCGCCAATACGGTTTGCGTCAGCTGAGAACCCTGGCCCCTCACTTTGGATGTAGATGTATTCCAAAGCAAAAGTGGTTCTAGGCGCTGGCGTGTAGAAAACGTTTGCATGTATCGACTGCAGTTCGTCGAAACCTAGCGCCCCGTCTATTGGCGTCACCAAGTCGTAGTCTTCGTAACCGTAAGATAGCCCGACTGACCACTTGTCGTTCAGATCCTGAATAATCTCGGCAGTTAAACTGTTAGAACCGTTCGCGGTCGTGCCAAGAGCGTCAGAGCGCGCACCAGCGCCGATAAGTAAGTTTCCGAGCCCTTCACCGTGAGTATAGGTGACTGAGATCGTGCCGCCATCCCATGGGTTGACGCTTCCAGACAGCGTGACGCCGTAAGTCTCCAGGTCATCGGTCGCTTCATTTCCGGAACTAAACGAACCGAAAAGACCAGACAGACGCAACGAGTAACGATCTGCGCCGTAGAAAGCTGCGGCGGTTACGACAGGATCACTGGTTTCTCCGCCATTTCCTTCTTCAAGCGACGCTGAAAGCTCAAGTCCGTTGCCTGCATCAAATGTATACCGAACCTGGGGAACGCGTGCGAAAGTAATACCGACCGGACCGTTGAAGTCTGCTGTTCGTGGATAGTGTACGAGCGGCATAAAGTTGGTCCAAAACTGGCCAAAGAGCCAGCGGTCATCGATTGTCACATTTGCATGACGCAGTCGCAGATTCGGCGAACTGGTCTGATCACCACCACTGCCAAACAGGTCAAATTCCAACTGCGCGCCGACCGTTCCGATCGCAGTTTCCGACGACGAACGAATACCAAATCGTGAAACACGAACGCTGGTGTCAAACTCGCCACCGGTCGCATTTGCAGGGTCGCCCACTGCTGTAGCGGTCGATAAGTCGCCTTGCTCAAAGTCGAAGTCGTAAAATGCTTCGGCTCGGGCAAATCCGTAGATCTGCACCGAAGTACTTTCGCCAAGGTTAAATCTTAGTGGATTATCCTCTGACACTGGCGGAGCAGCCAGTGGCGGTTCGGCTTGCTTAGACGCGAATGGGTCAGTCAGTTTGCTGAAATCCGGTCCGATGTCCTGCTGTATATCTTGGGCTGTGCCAAATTGCGTTGCCGCCACGAGTCCGGCCGCAGCCAACCCCGTCACTGTCCTCATGCTCATCTAAAATCCTCCATGGGTAGCGCAGTGTTTGCGATGCGCCGCGACACTGTGCTGTCGGGACCATTTCCGGAAATCACTTGAGGTCTCAGGGCTTTTAATAAGTTTTATTTGTTAGGTTGAGACTCGTGAGGATGTGACCGCTGGCAAAGAGACAATTGTCAACACTTGAACATTACAAAACTGTCACAAACAGTTTACAGGTCACCACTTGGTCACCCGTTCGTTACAGACGAATCATAGATAAAAGCTATCGTGAGATGATTTTCGGCGACCGTATGTGGTCGAAACGGTTCTTCCGAACCACCTTTGGTGTCCCAAAGAGCGCATCAATTGCACAACCAGCTTTCAGTTTACAATCAGATTCGCTGGTTTTTCGCGACCATCAACCATGCATTTTTTTGTATTTTTTCTCTCAAAACGTTGCGGAATCGAGCGCAGACCCTTCCATTCTGCTGTGATACGGGCTTAAGAGTTCTGCGGAGATTTGAGTTGGCGTTTTCCTCAGTGGGAGACCCGGCGAAATAACAGCCAATAGGGGGAACAGGTGTTTAAGAAAATCCTGATTGCGAACCGTGGTGAGATTGCTTGCCGGGTCATAAAAACCGCGCGCAAAATGGGGATCAATACCGTCGCGATTTACTCTGACGCTGACCGCAATGCTCTGCATGTCAAAATGGCCGATGAAGCTGTTCATATTGGACCGCCACCTGCCGCGGAATCATACATTGTCATCGACAAGGTCATGAATGCGATAAAACAAACTGGCGCGGAAGCCGTACACCCAGGCTATGGGTTCTTGTCCGAGAACCCAAAATTCGCAGAAGCTTTAGAGAAGGCTGGGGTTGCGTTCATCGGGCCACCCAAAGGTGCCATCGAGGCCATGGGTGACAAGATCACCTCCAAAAAGATTGCTCAAGACGCCGACGTGAGCACGGTTCCGGGCTATATGGGCTTGATCGAAGATGCAGATGAGGCAGTGAAAATCTCAACTAAGATCGGGTATCCAGTGATGATCAAGGCCAGCGCTGGAGGCGGCGGTAAGGGAATGCGTATCGCCTGGGATGATCAGGAAGCGCGCGAGGGGTTTCAAAGCTCCAAAAACGAGGCCGCAAGCAGTTTTGGTGATGATCGCATTTTCATTGAGAAGTTTGTTACGCAACCGCGCCATATCGAGATCCAGGTGCTTTGCGACAGTCACGGCAATGGCATCTACCTTGGCGAGCGTGAATGCTCGATCCAGCGCCGAAACCAGAAGGTTATCGAAGAAGCACCGAGCCCGTTTCTGGATGAGAAAACCCGAAAGGCCATGGGCGAACAGGCGGTCGCGCTGGCGAAAGCGGTGGACTACGCCAGTGCAGGAACCGTTGAGTTCATCGTTGATGGAGAGAAAAATTTCTACTTTCTAGAGATGAACACGCGTTTGCAGGTGGAACATCCGGTGACCGAGCTGATCACAGGTGTTGACCTCGTGGAACAAATGATACGCGTTGCTAATGGCGAAAAGCTCTCTATCAAGCAAAAAGACATCAAGCTTACGGGGTGGGCGATGGAAAGCAGGCTTTATGCCGAAGACCCATACCGGAACTTTCTGCCCTCTATCGGGCGGCTAACTGCATATCGTCCACCGCAGGAGGTCGCGGCTGGTCCCTTGCTAGACAACGACAAATGGCAGGGCGAGGCGCCCGAAGGCGAGACCGCAGTACGAAATGATACCGGTGTCTACGAGGGCGGTGAAATTTCAATGTTCTACGACCCGATGATCGCCAAGCTGTGCACGTGGGGACCAAGTCGCGATGAGGCGATAGAGGGCATGCGCAACGCGCTAGATGGATTTGAACTTGAAGGGATTGGCCACAATCTGCCATTCCTGAGCGCAGTGATGGATCATCAGAAGTTCATCTCGGGCGATATCACAACTGCATTCATCGCAGAAGAGTATCCAGAAGGCTTTGAAGGCGTTAACCTGGACGATGTAGATTTGCGTCGTATCGCAGCCAGCTGCGCTGCGATGCACCGGGTAGCCGAAATTCGGCGCACGCGTGTTTCCGGGCGAATGGACAATCATGAACGTAAAGTTGGTGAAGATTGGATTGTAAGCCTGCAGGGTCAGAGCTTTGCCGTGCATATTGATGCGGACCGCGAGGGCTCGACTGTTGAGTTCGACGATGGGTCCACCCACCGGATTGCCAGCGACTGGACCCCAGGTGACACGCTTGCGCGGATCAACATCGACGATGGATCGCTTTTGATGAAGGTCAATAAAATCTCTGGCGGGTTCCGTATTCGGAATCGTGGGGCAGAGCTAAAGGTGAAATTGAGGACACCGAGGCACGCCAAACTCGCAGAGCTTATGCCCGAGAAGGAGCCGCCGGATACGTCCAAGATGTTGCTGTGCCCTATGCCTGGCTTGATCGTTTCGGTCAACGTGCAGGAAGGTGATGAGGTGCAAGAAGGTCAGGCGCTTTGTACAGTTGAAGCGATGAAGATGGAAAACATCCTGCGTGCTGAAAAGAAGTCTGTGGTCGCCAAAATCAACGCAGGTCCTGGTGACAGCCTAGCGGTCGATGATGTGATCATGGAATTTGACTAGGCCTTAGATCCGCACGCGACTTTCTGCCTCAAGGCTATCGGCAAGTGACAAGAACCGCGCCTCAGCGACTTCGCCGTAAAGGTCCACTGCTTCTGGTGCGAGTTTGAGCGTTAAGATGCGTTTTTTAGGCTGCCATTTGAGTTGTCCGAACTGCGCGTCCTTCCGCAGCCAGAACATAGCGGCAAACCGCATCGCCCGGCCCAGAACCTCGGCCATTTTTCGGTCTGGCTCGTCGAGCAAAGGATTGAGCGCCTCAAATCGTGTCCCTTCGCGGCGGTTTGAATACCGGTGCATGAGGGCCAGCCCTAAGAAAACTCGTTCAGAGTGCTTTAACCCGCCCAGATTGGCGCGCGTCGCGTTGTCAAAGCAATCCTCTGCACGATAATCCGGATGCGCGCGCCAGCTAACGTCATGCAGTAGACAGGCTGATTTGATGATGCGTAGTTTCTCAGGCCTAGCCTTAGAGAAAAGCGGGCGCAAAAAATCAAACATCACCTTGCCGTAGCCGGGAATGCGCGCATCCTTGGCCTCTGCAAATC
>JBCDDS010000110.1:0-12616 GCA_039180185.1 Pseudomonadota bacterium
TCACGCGTCAACAGCGAGATCCAGCGCAGCCTTAAGTAAGGTTTTTGCGTAGTCGGTTTGCGGGTTAGAGAAAAGCTCTTCCGCATCACCATGCTCCACGATATCGCCCTGCTTCATTACCACAAGACGGTGGCTCATCGCCCGTACCACAGTCAAATCGTGACTAATAAAGAGATAGGCCAGCTGGTACTTTTCCTGCAGCCGTCGTAGCAATTCCACGATTTGCACCTGAACCGTCATATCCAGTGCGCTGGTCGGTTCATCCAAGACTAGAAGTTTTGGACGTAGTATCATCGCGCGAGCGATTGCAATGCGCTGTCTCTGACCGCCCGAAAATTCATGTGGATAGCGATCCATCGTTTGAGGATCGAGTTCCACTTCTCGCATAACTTCGGCGACTAGTTCGCGTTCGGGTCGTCCGTCTGGGTTACCATGTACGCCAAGACCTTCGGCGATGATTTGCCCGCAAGTCATTCGAGGACTCAAGCTGCCAAATGGGTCTTGGAACACAATTTGCATCTCGGAACGTCTGCGGCGCAATTCGCTAGTATTCCAAGTGCGCATATCCTGGTTCGCAAAGCGAATGGTGCCTTCGGAATCAATTAATCGCATCACCGCCATTGCCAGTGTCGTTTTGCCCGATCCGCTTTCACCGACGATCCCCAGGGTCTCTCCCGCGCGGACCGAAATACTGGCGTCGTTGACGGCTTTCACATGGCCAACAGTGCGCTTCAACAAACCTTTCTGGATTGGAAACCAGATTTTAAGTTTGTCCGTCTCTGCCAGAACCGGCGCGTTCTCAGCGATCGGAGCGGGAGAGCCCGACGGACAAGCCGCGAGAAGTTTTTGCGTGTATTCATGTTGTGGATTGGCAAAAATCTCTTTTGCAGGACCAGCCTCGACGATCAAACCATCCTTCATAACGCAGACCTTATCGGCAATCCGTTCCACCACAGCCAGATCATGAGTGATGAAGAGAAGGCCCATCTTCTCCTCACGTTTCAGATCCGCCAAAAGTTCCAGGATCTGCGCCTGAATAGTGACGTCCAAAGCGGTCGTAGGTTCATCTGCGATCAAGATGTCGGGCTTGTTGGAGAGCGCCATGGCGATCATTACACGCTGACGTTGCCCGCCAGATAGCTGATGCGGATAAGAGTTCAGCCGTTGTTCTGGATCGCGAATGCCCACGCGTGTCAATAGCTCGATGATGCGATCACTCACTGCATCGCCTCTTAGGCCCTGGTGCAGTTGAATCGTTTCACGAAGCTGCTTTTCTAGCGTATGCAGCGGATTGAGTGACGTCATTGGCTCTTGAAAGATAAAGCTGATGTCGTTGCCGCGCACGTCCTGAAGACGTTTTTCATCGGCGCCGATCATCTCTTGCCCATTGTAAAGCACGCTTCCGCCAACCCGTGCAGCATCACCCAGAAGCGAAACAGTGCTAAGCGCCGTTATCGACTTGCCGGAACCAGACTCACCTACGAGTGCCACCGTCTCACCCCGATCCACGGTGAAGGAAACGCCGTGCACGCAGGGCTTAATTTCACCTTCCACCCGGAAGCCTACAGTCAAGTCTTTGATCTCAAGCAAACTCATTCGAATGTCTTTCTGGGATCAAACGCGTCACGCACGCCTTCAAAGACGAAGACCAGCAGCGAAAGCATGATAGCGAAGGTAAAAAATGCGGTGAACGCGAGCCAAGGCGCTTGCAAGTTTTGTTTGGCCTGGAGCGTCAGTTCGCCCAGCGATGGCGCGGAGGCAGGCAGACCAAAACCAAGGAAATCGAGCGTCGCTAGAAGTCCTATCGTACCGGTTATAATGAAAGGCAGAAAGGTCAGCGTCGCCACCATCGCATTCGGCAACATATGGCGGAACATGATGCGCATATTACCCACACCGAGCGCCTTGGCCGCGCGGACATATTCAAAGTTTCGCGCACGCAGAAACTCAGCGCGCACTACGCCCACAAGCCCCATCCAACCAAATGCCACTGTGATCGCCACCAAGAGCCAGAAACTTCGCGGTAGGATCGCGAAGAGGATGATTATGATGTAAAGTTGCGGCGTAGACGCCCAAATCTCGATGAAACGCTGGAAGAAGAGGTCTATCCTACCTCCGAAATAGCCCTGAATTGCTCCGGCGAAGATTCCGATCACGGACGAGGCTGCCGTTACGATAAGGGTAAACAGAACCGAGAGACGGAAACCATAAATCACACGAGCTAGAACATCGCGAGCATTGCCGTCGGTTCCAAGAAGGTTTTCTCCATCAGGTGGATGAGGCGCCGCACCGGAGCGATCCACGACAGTGTCAAAGCGATATTCAATCAGCGGCCAGAGCGTCCAACCCTTCTCTATCGCCTCTCCATTGACCTCTCCATCCTGAGCGTCTTCGAGGATGCCCTCTGGATCATCGAAACAATCCTCCAGCCCACCCGACACAATCAGACATTCCACCTCCGGATCTCGGTACTGCGCCTCAGTCCGGAAATCCCCGCCAAATGCGGTTTCCGGATAAAAATTGGTGACTGGTGCGAAGAACTCACCACGGTATTTGACCAAAATCGGCTTCTCATTGGCGATAAACTCTGCAGGCAAACAGGCCAGAAATAGAACGGAAAAAATGATCAAAGACCAAAACGCACGTCTGTTGCGTTTGAAGTTCCGCCAACGCCGCTGACCTAGTGGAGAAAGCAAAGCCATGCGTCAGCCTGCCCGTCTCTCGAAGTCGATGCGCGGATCAATCAGCACATACATCAGATCGCCAATCAGCGCGACAACAAGGCCGATCAAGGTTGTCAGATAGAGCGTGGCGAACATCACAGGATAATCGCGCCCAATCGCCGCCTCAAAGAAAAGTCTCCCCAAGCCATCAAGAGAGAAGATCGTCTCTATCAACAGACTTCCGGTAAAGAAAACGGAGATAAACACGCCCGGAAATCCTGCAACGACGATCAGCATCGCATTGCGGAAGACATGACCGTAGAGTACGCGTCGCTCTGGCAAGCCCTTGGCGCGGGCTGTAGTCACGTATTGCTTTTTGACCTCATCAAGAAAAGAATTTTTCGTCAGCAGTGTCAGCGTCGTGAAACCACCGATGGCCAGAGCTGTGATTGGCAAGATGATGTGCCAGAGATAGTCAAGCACCTTACCGATAAGGCTTAGGTCTTGCCAATTATCGGAGGTGAGACCGCGCAACGGGAAAAGCTGATAATAGCTGCCTCCTGCAAATAGCACCAGTAGCATGATCGCAAATAGGAACGCCGGGATCGCATAGGCAGCGATAATGATCCCGCTGGTCCATGTGTCAAAACTCGACCCGTCGCGCACCGCCTTTCGTATACCGAGCGGGATAGAAATCAAATATGAGAGCAACATCGTCCAGATGCCTAATGTGATGCTGACTGGCATCTTTTCCAACACCAAATCGATCACCGATATTTTGCGGAAGTAGCTTTCGCCAAAATCGAAACGCACGTAGTTCCACATCATGTTGAGGAACCGTTCTAGAGGCGGTTTATCAAGACCGAACTGTGCTTCAAGCTCCTCGATAAACTCGGGAGGGAGACCACGGGCGCCAATATAGCCCTCCACCTCGGTTTCCGAGCCAACTGCGGTGTCCGTTTCTCCGCCAGCAAAACCGCCGAACACATCACCTTCGCCCTGCAACTCGGCAATCGCCTGTTCCACAGGACCGCCAGGCAGAAACTGCACGAGCACGAAATTGATGATCATGATCCCGATCAGCGTCGGGATGACCAGCAACAGCCTGCGCAGAATATATGCACCCAATTGTCTGGCCTTTACTTTTTAGCGCCGCATCCGCTCAGATTAGCATAGCACGCCTTCAAAGTGCGCCTGCTTCCTTTAGCTTGTCTGCTTTTTCTTGATCGAACCACCAAAAATCAAGAGTACCTAACGAAAACGGCGGAATTACTTTTGGATGCCCGTACATATCCCAATATGCCGCCCAATGGTTGGGAGCGTATCCGTCAGGGATCATAAAGAACTCATAACGCAACGCGCGATCCAGTGCCCGGATGGAGTTATCTTCTTCCTCCTGACTTTCCGTCAAAAGCGACTTTTCGATAATCTTGTCGACCAGCGGGCTGGCTAAACCGGCAGGATTAAACAGGCTGAATGTCGCAGCCTCTGACCCAAATCGTTGCGCTAAACCGGTGCCCGTCCCGGTTAAAGACGGGTAACCATCAAATACCAGATCATAATCTCGATCCCTCTCTCTCTTTGTATATTGCGATGCATCGACGGCCTCCAAGCGCGCATCAATTCCTAAATCTTTCAAATTTGCGATAAAACTCTCTGCCACAGCTTTGTCGGTTGGCGCGCCTGATGCATTTAACAGAAAGGTTATTTTGAAGGGGTTTCCGTCATCGCCGCGCATGACGCCATCATCACCGACGGCGTAACCGGCTTCTTCCATCATACGCAGCGCCTTGCGCTTGTTCTTTCGCGTGGTCAAACGCTCAGCGTCGCTTTCATGCGGCGTCCAGGGTTCTTCGGCGAAGACGTCTTGTGGAACAACATCACCTAGTGATTCCAAAAAGGTTCGCTCTTCACCCTCTGGAACTCCCTTGGCCTCAAGTTTTGTTCCAGTCGAAAACGACCTTTGTTGCGCATAAAGCCCGTAAAGTAATGACTTGTTCGTCCATTCGAAGTTGAACATCTGCGCCACGGCTTGTCGCACCAGTTTGTCTTTGAAGGCGTCTGAACCCAAATTGAAAATGATACCTGACATTGCAGGGGGCGCACCGTTGGGAATTTCTTCCTGCAAGACCCAGCCATTCTTCATTGCTGGGAAGTCATAAGCGCTGGCCCATTGCTTTGGGTCGCGTTCAGTTCGATAGGTGACCTCGCCAGCCTTGAAAGCCTCAAAGGCAGCCGTTGCATCAGCGAAGTACTCAAGGCGGATGCTGTCGAAATTGTGCCGTCCTTTGTTCACAGCCAAAGCATTGCCCCAATAGTCGGGGTTGCGTTTGTAGATCACACGGCGGTTGGTATCGACTGTGTCAATAACGTAAGGACCCGAACCCGGTGAGGTTTCGAGCCGCGGCTCGTCCAAACGCGCTCCGGTTTCTTCGTACCATTTCTTTGACCAGACCGGTACCGAACCCACTTGGTCGATCAACGACCGACGGGAGATACCTTCAGCAAAGTAAAATTTTACGGTGTGATCGTCGATCACCTCTACATCGGGAATTCGTTTCCGCACTGCTTCGGCATAGGATTGCAGCCCCTGATCAAGCAGAAGGTTGTGAGAAAAAGCTACGTCGTGTGCAGTAACAGGCGTGCCATCTGAGAACCTCGCCTCTGGTCGCATATGGAAGATGACCCATGCTTTGTTCTCAGGATATTCGACGGTATGAGCCAACAGGCCATAATTCTCGCCCAACACATCGGACGGCGCGTCACTGTCAAGGAGGCTTTCGTACATGACACTCGAGAGCGCTGCGGCACGGCCATTTCGCGTGAACGGGTTCATTGAGTCGAATGTGCCGGGAATCGCAATCGAAATCTCCCCGCCTTTAGGGGCGTCAGGATTTACGTATTCAAAGTGCTCGTAATCGGCCGGGTATTTCAGCTCGCCAAAAAAGGAGTAGCCGTGACTGCGTATCATTTTGGCGTCTTCAGCAAACGCTATAGCCGTCATCAGAGTTGCAATTGAGAGGCCGAGCAGGGCCAAAATCAGCGCCTTTGAATGTGGCCGGAGGGCAGTCTTGCTTTGCGCCCGTTCCTTTGATCTTTTCATACAGGTCTCCTATGACCCTGATTTGGGGTCGCATTCTTTTTCGACAAGCTAATGGAGGCTAAAAGGAGGATTCAACAACTAAAACGAGCTGACCTTGCCTCACAACATCGCGCGCGCTGACTGGCAAAGCTGCCCCGTATGGGACAGCTGCGTTACTTCGAAACAAGCTTAAGTTATTGGGCAGCGGCGAAATCTGTGCCGTTAGCTTCGGACCCAAGAGAGGCGCCGTCATCGGCGGGCGCTTCAACCTCGGTCATCGACCCGTCAAGACTATCGAGATAGGCGATCACGTTTGCGCGATCCTTTGGTTTGGGCAACCCTTTGAAACTCATCGATGTGCCAGGCGCGTAACCACTCGGGCTTTCCAAAAACGCGTTGAGTGCCTCCGGCGTCCAGGTATCGGTCGCTGACGAAAGCGCGCCTGAATAGCCAAAACCGTCAGCAGCCTCGACCGCTCTGCCGACGAGCTCAAAAAGATGCGGACCAGCGCCATTAGCGCCATTTTCTACTTTGTGGCAGGCTTTGCACTTACCAAACACGCGCTCACCAGAGCCGATGTCTGCTGCAGCATAGAGTTCGGCGAAGGCGGGACCCTCTTCCGTTTCACCGGCGTCTTCTTCTGGTTGCCCAATATCAATGACATAAGCAGGACCATGGTCATCACCATGATGTCCTTTTTCCATCGAGTAGATTTCTTCGGCGGCCCAATTCCCGAGCAGGAAAACGAGCAATGAGCCACAAAGCGCACCGGTCGCTTTGGTCATCGTCATCGTGTCTAGCATAGGTACAAATCCAAGTGGTTCCCTGAGTCTCTAATAGCCGCTTCCCCTCGGCAGGTGCAAGGTGTAGTTTCTGCGACTAATTGCCTTAATGGCCGGAAAAACAACGCGTAAACGGGACGATCATTCACTATGACCAAACGCATCGCTTTTCAGGGTGAACTTGGTGCGTATTCGCACCAAGCCTGTCGTGAGACCCATCCGGATATGGAAGCTATTCCCTGTCGGACCTTTGAAGATGCGATCGACGCGGTGCGCACAAAATCTGCTGATTTGGCGATGCTGCCTGTCGAAAATTCGACGTTTGGCCGAGTTGCCGACATTCACCACCTTTTGCCCTCGTCAGGGCTACACATTGTAGCCGAGGCTTTTGTTCGCGTTCACATTAACCTTTTGGGGGTGAAGGGCGCATCCATTGCGCAAGTCAACCGCGCCAAAAGCCACACAATGCTTCTTGGTCAGTGCCGCGAGTTCTTATCAAAACATGACATTCGGCGTGAAGCGGGTGCCGACACCGCGGGATCTGCTAAAGAAGTGTCTGAAAACGCTGATCCCTCGCTTGCAGCACTAGCAAGCGAACTCGCCGGCGAGATCTATAATCTGGACGTGCTCGCACGCCATATCGAAGATGAAGGCAATAACACTACGAGGTTCCTGGTCATGTCGGCGACGCCGAATACAGAGCGACGTGGTGAGCATGGCATGATGACGAGTTTTGTCTTCCAAGTGCGAAACCTACCTGCGGCGCTGTACAAAGCAATGGGTGGATTTGCCACCAATGGTGTGAATATGACCAAGCTTGAGAGCTACATGGTCGGCGGATCATTCAGCGCTACTCAGTTTTATGCGGACATAGAAGGACATCCGGATGATGCTCCGGTCAAACGCGCACTTGATGAGCTTGAGTACTTCACCTCGAAAATTACAGTGCTCGGTGTGTATCCCGCGGATCCCAAACGGCACTAAACCGCACGATCAGCTAAACAAAAGCATTGAACCGTTGGAGAACACCGAATGGCTGGAAAACTGTAATATTTAAGCAGGCGTAAGGCTTTTTGCACAATTGAGGTGCAGAAGCGCACCAGACGTCTGAAACAATTTTATATCATAAATTCATATATATAGGTATCTTTCAGCCGCTGTGTTTCCCGGCGACGTGAACATTTGTTTGATCGTGTTCACGGAACCGAGCGTACGTGTGAGGCATCTATCACGAACCATGGACGAGCTCTCGTCGTGATTAGAGCCAACGCCCATCTTTCATTTAATCACAACGGGCAAAAGCAGCCCAATTCAGGAATGAAAGGAAAGTATGATGCGTACAATTAGCATAATCGCAATAGCCGCAGCGCTGGCCACTCCCGTAGCTGCAGTCCAAATCGTTGAAGTTCTGTCGAACAGCAATTCAGTCGCCGAGCTGAGCATTGAAGAACGAGGCCAAATCGCCGCCAAGGTGGGTCAGGAACGTCCAGGTCACCCTTTCGTTCCTGGTGGCAGCATTAAACTGTCAGAGCTAAGCGAAGACGAGCGCAACAGCCACGTTGCACGGCTTGATTTCGACGAGCTCAACAACCAATTCGCTGGCGTGAACAAAAATAAGAGGCAGCGTAAGGACAAGATCAAAATTCCATCGCCAATCTTTGACGAAGTGCTGGACACGCAAATCGGCTAAAATTTTTACCACTCACGTGAAAATGCCGATGAGAGGGTCGTCAGCTTATGACGGCCCTCACTTTTTGCCAGCTAAGTTCGCGCCCGGAACCGGTCTTCAATGTCATCAGCATATGATGCAACGCGGGCTCTGAATTGCTTTGTCATAGTTGCTCTAGCGAGCTTAAGCGACTGAACCAGAAGCCGAGCTGACAGCGTTTTGGGATTCATTTCAAGAGCAACGCTAATACGTGTGCGACCGCGAGATAACGCAACAAGATCCACATTGACCAAACCTTTGATGTTTTTAGAGTTTCCAAGAACCTCTACAAAGTTTGGAGCTTCACACTGCGTTACATGAAGACGCATCTGACGCCTCTTGCCGCGCAATTCAAAAACCGTGTCCCATTCCATGCCAACACCAAACAGCGGCAAATCATCCAGTCGTTGCACCTCTGCACCGCGCCGCAACGCTGATCTTTCAAGACTTTGGTAATCAGTTACTCGGGAAAAAACGAAGTCCAGCGGCGCTTCAACATCTTCTTGCGCGTTGAATTTCAACTGCCCATCTTTCTAAATCTCGAATACCTTTTTTTCGGTTCTAACCGACTAAATTTTATCTGCAAGCCAGTAGCGCAGCAAAAAATGTGCTATAGCACCACGTCTGGCGGGCATCAGTTTTGAATGCTCGCCCGCAAACGCGAGCATAATATCTTCGCGCGACACCCATATTGCGTCTTCGATCTCGAGCGGGTCAATGTGGATATCGTCGTTGAGCGCCTCGCCCCAGCAGCCAAGCATAAGAGATGCAGGAAATGGCCAAGGTTGACTTGATAGATACTCCACTTGCCCAACCTTAATTCCGGACTCTTCATAGACTTCACGTCGAACAGCAGCCTCAATCGTTTCGCCAGGCTCAATAAACCCTGCAAGCAGGGAATACATACCTTCAGGCCAGCCAATGGAACGTCCCATCAAGACGCTATTTCCACGGGTGATCAGCATGATCACAACTGGATCAGTTCGCGGGAAGTGATGTCCGCCGCAGCTGTCGCAGGTTCGTTGCCAACCTGACTGACTAAAGGTGCTTCGCGCGCCACATCGCGCACAAAACAAATGACTTTCGTGCCACTGAAAAATCGCCTTCGCCGTGGCCGCCAGCTCGGCCTCTCGAGGTGTGAGACGGGTCATTATGCGTCGAAGCTCTGCAAAAACAACACCGTCACCGAGACCGGGGTGAACCTGTTCGCTTTTGTCAAAAAAACCACCAATTGTAGAGGTGTCAAAACCGTCCGGCTCCCAGGTTGAGATATCTCTGGCCAGGATCAGGGTGCCACTTTCTTCCCTCCCCAGAAGCACCGTGTCTGGCAAAGCTTCTTCCAATACAGGGTGCGACATTGGCAATCGCGCCAGTCGATCAAGATTTGAGCCCTCAACAAGAACTTTGCCACGCCATAGCAAAACAACCTCGGAAGCTTGTGCTGAAATTTCATCTGGCTTGTCTCGTAACTCTGCAGCGCGATCCAATCCTGATCCGCCAAATGTTACTTTCTCTGCATCAAGCATCGCGTACCTCCCGCTCTTTGCCACCTGCCAGATCAAGCGGGGCTGAACAAGACCAAGGGCTAAAAAGTACAAGACTATTTGAGCCTCTGACTTGAGCGTTGTAACAACCCAAAGGAGAAGTCCGCGATTTAACAAGCACTGATCGAACCGACATGATCCAAGAGATAACACCAATTGACTAAGCATATTATCCCTTGGCCACACGGCACTATTGACTATGCGCAAAGCGAATATGTGTGGCTGAGACTGCTTGGAACTTCGGACGTGCATGCACATCTGATGGCGTTCGACTACAGCAAAGACGAACACGTAGATCAGTTTGGATTGGTTCGAACCGCAACACTGATCAAGCACGCTCGTTCAGAGACCCCCAACTCTTTGCTCTTCGACAATGGCGACTTCCTACAAGGATCGGCATTAAGCGACCTTACCGCAATGTCCGAAGAGTACCTGACCAAAACCCACCCTGTGATATCGGCGATGAATGCGCTTCGCTACGACGCTGCGTGTTTGGGCAATCACGAATTCAACTTTGGCCTGGAAACTCTTAAGGCCGCGCTGGCGCAGGCAGACTTTCCAGTGGTGTGCGCCAATGCAATTGCTCTTTCAGAAGGAAAGCACCCGGAAGAAGACAACACATGGACTTTGCCTTTCGCTCTATTGCCAATCAGCGCGGCTGACACGGCAGGAGAAATGCACACAATCACCGTCGGGGTTATTGGCCTGCTTCCGCCACAGATCACGACATGGGATCACGCTCACCTGCGTGGCAGAATTATCAGCCGCGATATTGTCCAAACGGCGCGTGACCAAGTACCAAAAATACGCGCCGCCGGCGCAGACATTATCGTCGCGCTGGCACATACCGGGATTGAGGAAGATGCCCACATAGAAGGCGCGGAAAATGCGGCGAACGCTTTGTCTTCGGTTCCTGGCATCGACGCGGTGTTCGCTGGCCATACCCACAATGTGTTTCCACACTCAAACAACCCCAAATCGTTCAAGCTTAGCTATAAACCAACGACTATGCCTGGTTTCCGAGGCTCACATTTGGGCGTCATCGACCTTCTCCTCAGCCAAGAAAATCAAGGCTGGCGCATCATCGAAAGCTACGCCGAAGCGAGAGCTGTGAAGAGCGTTGGAGCGAAACTGGCATCAGAAGATCCAGACTTGATGAAAGTTGTGCAAGCTGCCCACGAAGAAACGCGAAGGATCACAGCAAAACCAGTCACGAGAAGCACCCGCCCGCTTCACAGCTACATGACGCAGGTTCGAGATGATGGCTTTCTCGCCCTGATACAAAAAGCGCAAAAGGAAGCTCTGCGGAACGCGTTGGAGCACACGGAGTTTGCAGAGCTGCCCATTTTGTCCGCTGCTTCCCCCTTCAAAACAGGGGGTAATGCAGGCGCGAGTTATTATACCGATGTTCCAGCCGGGCCAATCTCACTGCGCCACATCTCCGATATCTATCCGTTTCCCAACACGCTCATCGGATTGTCTCTGACCGGATCGGAGGTGCTCGATTGGTTGGAACGCGCGGCGTCATGTTTTCATCAGATCGCTCCAGGCGAAAAGCGCCAACTGCTTTGGAACAGCGACTTTGCCGGGCACGCTTTTGATACGGTATACGGACTGACCTACGAAATTGACCTAACACAACAGCCGCGACATGACGTTACAGGCACCTTGATCAATCCGAGCGCCCAGCGCATTCGAAACGCGCAGTACCTGGGGCACAGGCTCTCACCAAGCATGCAATTTGCAGTCGCCACCAATAACTTCAGAGCTTTCGGCGGTGGCCAGTATCCCGCCTGGTCACCGGAAAAGGTAATTTTCTCAGACAAAACCTCGATCCTTGATATATTGAGCGCCCGTTTGCGTGCATCAAATCATGATTTGCTCGCCGAACCCCAGTCAAGCTGGCGTTTTTCGCCAATTGCGGGTGCCAGCGTTCTTCTGGAAACCGGACCAGGGTTGCGTCAACATCAACAGGATATTGAGGCCATGGGTGCTATCGACTTGGGAGATGCCCCGAATGGCTTTGCACGTTTCGAGTTCCCACTCTAGCTGCGAAAGTCTTGCGAATCTGGTTCATCGGGCATAAATTCATCGTTGAGAGGTTGGTGCGGGCGAGCGCCTCGCCAACCCGGTCAGGTCCGGAAGGAAGCAGCCGTAACGAGCCCCGCTTGGGTCGTTTTCCAGCCTCTCACCCTTTCTCAGTTAATACCTTTTTGAAAGTAAATGCCGCCTGTTCGGTATCGTCATTTACCTACAAACGATCCGTCGCAAATGTGTCGCAGGCCGACAGAGCTCCAGACTCATAGCCTTTGGCGAACCATCTCTCTCGCTGGTCGGACGTGCCGTGAGTAAACGTATGCGGCTGCGGTACGCGGCCCGCGCGTTTCTGAAGATGGTCATCGCCGATCATCCTGGCGGCGTTTAACGCCTCCTGTAGATCTCCAGGCTCCAACAACCCGCCAACGGCCCTTGCCCATACGCCCGAGATGCAATCGGCTTGTAACTCTAAACGCACAGTTAACGCATTCGCGTCAGCCTGACCAACGGCTTGTCGCATCCGATTTACTTCCGGCAAAATGCCCAACTCGTTTTGAATATGATGCGCCACCTCATGAGCGATCACATAAGCGGCGGCGAAATCCCCTCGCGCGCCCAATTGCTGGGACATTGTGTTGAAAAATTCCGTGTCGAGATAAGCCTTTCGGTCAGCGGGGCAATAAAAAGGTCCGGTCGCGCCCGACGCCCCGCCGCAAGGACTTTGCGTAACGCCGGAGTAAAGTACCAATGTCGGTGGATTGTAGTTTCTACCCAACTGTTCCGGGAACACTTTTCCCCAA
>JBCDDS010000111.1:0-12513 GCA_039180185.1 Pseudomonadota bacterium
GGGCATAAAAAGCGCGACAAAAATGATAAATGTGCACAGAACTGCGATATGGGCGATGACTTTGTTTTCTACCTTCACACCGGAATAGCACCCTAGCAGGATAAGTCCGAATGCCGCAGGGATCAGCGCCGTCAAGGAGACCATGCCAGAAGCAAAATAGGACCAGCTGGAAAATATGATCAGCACAATTGCGTTCAATAAACTTGCTGTATGAGCTTTCATAACTTCAACCTCCCATTACTCTTCACGGTGTGACGTGTAAGCCTAAGACGGGTCACGTCAAGCGAAACCTAACGGGTGTGTTTCGTATTGCATCTGTTTGTATGCGCAATACGCTCAGATTGTCTGAGTTCCGGAGCAATTATGGAAAACTGGCACGGCGAAGCCGAGATCGGGAGACCATGGTGGTGGGAGGCTGCTGAGCCTATTGCCACCGCTGATGTGTTGCCAGACCGATGCGACATCCTTGTGATCGGAGCAGGATACACTGGCCTCTCCGCGGCAATCGCAGCGCACGACTGCGGGGCTAAAGTCACTGTTGTAGAGGCCGGTATACCAGGGGAAGGCGCTTCAAGCCGAAACGGGGGGATGTTCGGAGCCCACCCAAGGCTCAGTTGGGACAAGTTGGCAAGCAAGTTTGGACAAAAGACAACCGATGCGCTTTTTGCCGAGGCGCCTGTTGCTCTCGAATGGGCCAAGGAGTTTATCCGGCGCGAAGATATAGATTGTGACTATCAGCAAACCGGAAGGCTTTCTTTGGCTTGGACTCCGTCGCATTTTGAGGCGCAGAAACGCCTGGCGATCCTGGTGAAGGACAAAAGCCAAGTCCAGGTAGAGCTTTTGGAACGCAACCAACTTGGTGACCAAATCGAGACGGAGCAGTACTTCGGCGGGCTTCTTTTGCCGGAACATGGTGGGCTGCATCCGGCCAAGTATTACGCGGGTATGTTGGCAGCGGTGCGACGGCGCGGAGTTCCGGTTGTTAGTCATGCACGTGTGGGCGCATTTGAACGCTATAGGGCGGGATATACGGTTGAAACCGCAAAGGGACCGATTTCCGCGGATAAGCTGATCTTGGCGACTAACGGGTACACCACGCGACCGTTCGGTTGGCATCTGCAACGTGTGTTTCCGCTGCCGTCTTACCTGATCGCAACCGAGGAGTTACCGGATAATCTGCTGGGTCACCTCGCGCCCGGGCGGCGGATGATGGTGGAAACCCGCGCTCGGCACAGCTATTTCCGTTTGAGCCCTGATGGCAAACGCGTGCTTTTTGGCGGGCGCGCCTCTATGCGCAACCTGCCGCTTGATGTTGCTGCAGAACGCTTACGCCAAACGATGTCGGAGATTTGGCCATCACTGGCAGACGCCAATATCTCTCACGCCTGGACCGGCAATACCGGTTTTAGCTTTTCCCAGATGCCGCATGTTGGGGAGAGAGATGGGATTTGCTACGCCATGGGTTACAGCGGATCGGGCACAGTGATGGCGCCCTATCTGGGGGCCAAAGCGGGGTATCTGGCAGTGGGGGATCCTCGAGCAAAGACGGCCTACGCGGAGACACATTTTTCACGGCATGTCCTGCATTTTATGGATCGCCCGCATTTTCTCAAGGCTGCTGACCTTTGGTATCGCAGATGGGTGGATCGACGGGAAAACCGTTCTGCCGCTACCGGGCGGAAAAGTCTTTGAAAGACTTTCAGCAAATCTTTTGAAACAAAAGATTTCTGCGCCACGCGTTAGCCGATCTCTAAAACCGGATTACCGAGAACTGCCGTATCAACCTCAATGCCGAGACCCGGTCCTTCAGGAGGTGCTATACGGCCTTGCGCGCGAGTAGGCGCTTTTGGCGCAAGGCGAGGTGCAACATAGTGGCTGAGATCGCAGGTGTTCATCAGCCCACGTGCTGGTGTGCTCGCTGCGAGATGTAATCCTGCTGCTGTAGTGATGTCGCTGCCCCACGTATCTTCGATGCACATTTTCGTCCCAAGCGTCAGACAAAGATCGCGTGCGGCCCTCATTTTCGATAGACCGCCGAACTTCGAAAGCTTCAGCGCCGCTGCGTCCATGCAGCCTCTCCTGTGTCCTTCAAGCAGACTTTCGATGTCATGGGCAGTCTCATCGAGCTTCATCGGAAGACCGGTCGCTAAACGCACATGCGCGCATTCCTCTGTAGTCGCGCAGGGTTGTTCGAGCATTACATCAAGATGCGAAACTGCCCGACCTACACGCGTCGCATTCAGCGCATCAAACCCACAATTCCAGTCGCCATATACCAGCGGGCCGTCTCCCACAGCCGCGCGTACAGCTTCCAGTCGCGCGGCATCCGCCTGCCAATCATTGTCTGCGCCGAGCTTCACCTGAAATTGCATCATACCCTTGGCCTGCGCCTCTTTCGCCATATGTGCCATTTCCTCTGGCGCAACGCAGGTGATCGAATGATAGAGCGGCATGTCTTTGACTGCCCGACCGCCAAGCAGCGCATAGAGCGGCAGGTCTGCGGCTTTGCCCGTCAAATCCCACAAAGCGGTATCGATAAGCGACTTGGCATAGTCATGTCCCTGCAGAAAGCCATCGAGGCGTTCCATCAATGCAACCGGTCCAACCGGATCAGCACCGATCAGAACCTCCGACAAATACTCGACTGCTGGCGCTGTCCCCTCAGCGTAAGCAGGTAGGTAGTGCGGTATTGGGCATACCTCGCCCCAACCGACATGGGCGCTGTCCGTATCAACACGCAAGACAACGGAGGTGAGAGTATCGCAGGTTTTGCCGTCAGACATGTAGTAGGTTTCATGGCTGGTCAGCGGCACATACCAAAGCGTGAGACCCGTGATTTTCATGCGTGCACTCCTAGTCGTCTATGCACCGAACACCGCAAAGGGCTCTCCAAGCGCATCTGGGTCAGGCACAACGCCCAGCCCCGGTGAGCTTGGTGGAGCTGCAAAACCGGCGTTATTGCGCGCACCTTGCCCCGGAACCGGGTCATGGCTGAGGTGATAATGGCAAAGCCACGAGGCCAATCTGTTAGCCTCTGGCGTAGATGCGGCAAGATGGATCGCGGCGGTATCGGCCAGAGCGGAGCCTCCGACATCCTCGATATGCATTTGCCAACCCACCGAGACGCCAAAATCGCGAATTTGGCGGGCTTTGGTCAGCCCGCCAACACGGTTTGGTTTCACCTTCACACCCTCGCAGGCTTTCTGCTTCCAAGCGTTCAGGTGGTCCTGAAATGTATGCATACATTCGTCGAGCATGATCGGGTTTGAGACTCGCGCGGCGACATGGGCGCATTGATCTAGGGTTTCGCAAGGCTGTTCGACCCAATCACGCGCCTTGGTGGAATTGAGTACCTCAATCGCCATGGCTGGGGTCCACGCGCGATTGACGTCAAACGTGACGCGGTGCCCCGGGCGGAGCGCCGTAGAGATCGCTTCGATGCGTTCGATATCAATTGCCGGATCAGAACCGCCGACTTTGGCTGAATGCACGGTATATCCCTTTGCCGCGGCCTTTTCGATCAGCGCGAGCATCTCTTCTGGCGTGCCGGTGGAAATCGAAGAATTCACCGGAATTGGCGCCGCCTCATGCCCGCCGAGCATCTGCCAAAGCGGTCGGCCCGCGATCTGCCCGAGAACATCCCAACAGGCGATATCGATGGCCGACTTAGCATAGGGATGGCCAGGCAGAGTGACATCCATGACGCGGTTCACATAGTCTATGCTACAGGGATCTAATCCGATGAGCGAGGGTGCCATTAGCTCGATAGCCGCGCGAATGCCGGGGCCATGCGCGGGCAGGTAGGTGTTCCCCCAAGGGCATCCTTCCCCCCAGCCGGTGACGCCTTCGTCAGTTTCAAGCCGCACGAAAGTGCTGTCGAGGCGTTCGAATTTAAGCCGTCCGCCGGACAGCCAGTAGGGTTCCGAGAGCGGTAAGTCGATCTGCCAAAGGGTGATTGACGTGATTTTCATTTTAGTTCTATCTCTATGAAACACATAGGTTTTTCGCCGGCATTGATGACGTTATGGCGTACACCTTCATCACGTGCGTAAGCGTCACCATCGCTAACAATTACCTCGCGAGTTTCTCCGCCAGACTCCTCAAGGCGCATGTGACACGCCGTGACCGCGACGATCACGTAATTCATCTCATGCTCGTGCCAGCCTGTCTGTTGACCAGGTTCAAAGTCGAAACGCGTCACCCGTGTTCGATCATCATCAATCAATTGCGTTGCGGTGCATGTCATCGTCATGACGTAGGACCCCAAGTTGCAATTGGCTCGCCAAGGCTTTCGAAATCAGGCTCTACTCCCAATCCTGGTGTATCGGTTGCGTAGAGTTTGCCATCTGCAACCGATGGTCCGCCAATTCCGGTTGAACGAGTGTTGTAATGCATTAGGTCGGTGGAGTTGATCAGGTACTCTTGTGGTGTCGAGGCCGCAAAATGGGCCACAGCCGAAGACGTAATTTCACCTCCCCATGTGTCCTCGGAAACCACAGGTATCCGGTTTTCCACCAGGAAATCCCGCACCCGGCGTGCCTTGGACAGCCCGCCAAGATTGGAAATTTTTAGACAACAGATTTCTGCGCCGCGATCGGCTACGACTCGTTGCGCGGCGTGTAACCCGGTGATGCATTCGTCGAGCTTCATCGGCTGGTTGGCGACGCGGCGGACTTGTTGGCATTCCTCATAGGTCTTGCAAGGCTGCTCGAGAATGAAGTCGAGATCGCGCGTGGCACGCGCGACGCGAATAGCATCGTCGACGCGCCAGCCCTGATTGGCATCGGCCATGGCTTTTTCACCAAACTTCAGAAGCGGAACAGTTTCTCGAATACGATCTATATCGACCGTCCAGTCGGCCCCAACCTTGATCTGAAACTGCCTGTATCCGGAAGCGCGGTGGCGTTCGAGCTCTGCGATCGTTTCCGGCACGGAGCGTTGCGGTGCAACACGGTACATCGGCGCACCGTTGGTGAGTTTGCCTCCGAGCAGCATCCAGACCGGTTGGCCTGTCGTTTTCCCGAGGATGTCCCAAAATGCAGCATCAAACGGCGCTTTGGCATAACCATGGCCCTGCACCAGATGGTCCATAAGCCGTTCCATCCGGGTCACTTGTCGTGGGTCTTCGCCGAGCAGCTGTGGCGCGATCAGACGCGCCAAGGCCTCTACGCCCTCGGAATGGGCCACCATGTAGTTTTCACCGCAGGGCGTGAACTCTCCGCAACCGCTGATCCCGGCATCTGTATCGACCACAACGACAGAGGCTTTGGCGACGGAAATCGCATTACCGGCGCCCCAGCCGTAGCTGCCATCGACATAGGGCAGGTCAGTTTTGTAAAGGCTAATGCGGGTGATTTTCATTATCTATTCATAAACTTGCGCTGGTTTGCCAAGGGTTTGCAAATTCGGTGTGACGCCTAGCCCTGGCTGGTTTGGGGCTTCGGCGCCGCCATTGCGGATCGGGGCGTCGAACTCGGCGATTTCCGCCTCGACCATCATGCGCGGATCAAGGGCACAGCGCAGCAACCTTCGCGACGTGGATTGTGCGATATGCAGTGCCGCAGCAAAGGAAATCTGGGATCCGGTCGTATCCTGTATCGACATCACCATGCCCGCGGCAGAAGCGATGGTCCGTTGGCGGATCATCGGTGTGATGCCGCCTTGCTTCGTCACTTTCAAACCGACGCCATCGCAAGCGTCTTGAGCAATAGCTAGGGTGAGGTCGGCCTCAGATTGGATGAGTTCATCAAGTAAGATTGGAACATTGCAACGCGCACGCAAGGACAACGTTTCGCGCCAAGACTTACAAGGTGCTTCGAGCACAAAGTCCAAACCATCTGGCAGCAATGCAAGCATACGCAAAGCGTGTTCCGGGCTAAGCCCGTTATTGGCATCAACTAAGAACCACTCGCCCGGTTTGCGATTTGCAAGGCAGGCTTTGATGCGTTCTGCATCAAGCTGTGGACCCCCTTCGGCCTCGCTGGCGCCCACTTTCACAGAATGGCCGAGATAGCCAACTTTTCGGTGCGCCTCGACCTTGGCGCGCATTTCATCGGGATCGCCACCGCCGATGGAGGAGATTACGGGCACTGGTCCCCGCACGCGTCCGCCAACCATATCGCAAAGCGGCATGCCGGCGGTTTTCGCAGAGACATCCCAGCATGCGATATCAAGAGCCGCGCGCGCGTCGCGAAAACCAAGCGCGGCCTCTTCCATGCGGTCCCAGCGACGATCATGGTGGCGTGGGTCACTGCCAAGAATAGAGGGAGAAAGAAGTTCCAGCGTGGCTCGCAGACTTCCTGAATGGCTCGCGATATAGCTCGCACCAAAGGGTGTGCTTTCTCCCCAGCCCTCTATCCCGTTATCGCAGATGACCCGTGCAAAGGTGGCGTCAAAGCTATTATATTCGCGACCGCCAGACAGTCGATAAACGCCACCCTTGACCGGCAGTTCGGCTTGATAAATCTCGATCCGCACGATCCTCATTCTGTCATCCTTGGCGGATCTGCGAGGCCCCTGCCGCGCCAGAAGACAAGCGTGACGATCGGCTCATCCTTCATCGTCATGGCGTGGGGTTGATTGGACGCGTGATAGCGACTTTCACCTGGGCCAAGCCATTGATCTTCTCGGTTATCGACGTGAAATACACCGCCGCCCGAGACAACTGTATAAAGCTCTTCCGGTTCGTGTTGATGGCGACCATAGTGCAGGCCGGGTCCCCAATAGGCACCAGTGATCCTTGTCTGGCGCGTGATGAAATGACCCTCTGGTCCTGCCAGTTCGAACCAGCCATAATGATCCAAGAAATGCTGGCCCACCTGGTCTGCTGTGTAAGTGTGCCGCCATTCCAGATGTGGTGCGAGCGCTTGCAGTGCCGAAAGTAGTGGTTTTGATGCGGCAGGCGTGTAGCCAGGTCGTTCACTAATGAGTTCAGTCGCTGCCAATAGATGCGCTGGACGCGGCTCAAAATGGATATCACTCGGCCAATCGCAGAACTGCGACGCCTGCGGTAACGACGCATGCCAGGCCTTGGCCTCCGCTAGGGCCGTTTTAAACAGTTCCTCGACACTCAATGCAGCATGTCCTCAGGTGTCCAGATCGGCTTTGTTCCCAGATCACCACGCCAGAGCACATAGGCCAAAATCGGGTGGTCATGCGTTGTCATTGCATGCGGTACGTTGCTTTCATGAAAAACCGTATCGCCCGGGCAAAGTGTATTGCTAGGTTGTCCGTGAATAGCGAATTCCGCCTCACCGGCGAGGATCAGATAAAGCTCTTCTGCGGGGTGATGGTGCCAAGGGTAATGAAGCCCAGCCGGTTGATATAGCATAAAGCTCCGCATTGAGTTCGATGCAAATGGCGCATCTCTGCCCAACACCTCGTAACAGCCAAACTTATCGAGGAAATCAGTTCCTATGTCGGTGTCTTTATAAGTTTCCCGCCAATGAGCGAGCGGCGCAGCGTCAAGCAGCGCGTCGCGGAAGCCTGCAAACCGCTCAGTAAGCAAGCCGGTGTCGCTTTGAAACAGTGCTGCTGCGGGGATACCGTATGCATCTATTTTCTGGGTCTCTGGTGATGTTGGGAAGTCGCAGAAAGATGATAATGCTGGAATCTCGTGCGCCGCGCGCATCTCCGTTAGAAGGCGTTCCCATCGCTGGTCGATCATGGGATCACCACGATATTGCCGGTGTGTTTTTTGGTAATGAACGCGGCCTGTGCCTCGCGCAGCTCTGAGAGCGGATATGTTGCTGCGAGCATCGGCTTAATCTCTCTATTCTCAATGTAGCGGACCATGTCGTGGAAGACATGCTGCGGGATGACGGTTGAGCCGGTGAAGGTCAAATCCCGCAGGTAAAAGGTACGCAAATCAAGGTTCACCATCGGCCCTGCAATGGCGCCTGAACATGTGTATCGCCCTCCGCGTTCCAGCACATCAATCAGGCTAGGCCAGGCATCGCCGCCAACGATATCGGCGACGACTGTGATCTTTTCAGCGCCCAAAGCCGCTCGCAAATTTTCAGGACTGCGCGGCAGGATTAAATCGGGCCCCATCGTTGCAACATCCGCGTGTTTAGATTCTGAAGCCATAGCGATCACACGCGCGCCGCGACGCTTGGCAAGTTGGATCAGAGCGCCGCCAACTCCCCCAGAAGCGCCTGGAATGAGTACTGTATCGGACGCGCCAACATTGGCGCGAACCAACATACCTTCTGCCGTGGAATAACTGCACTGAAATGTGGCGAGCTCCGCGTCGCTGAGATCGCTTTCCACAACAGCCACGTCACGCATATCGGCCATCGTGTATTCGGCGTATCCACCGTTTTTTTCGGAGCCAAAGTAGCCGGTTTTGTTCATGTTTTCAGGATCAGCCCAGTCGCGTACCCAGCCGTCGATCAATACGCGTTTGCCGATGATAGATGCATCTGCATCAGAGCCGACGGCGACCACACGACCAACCGCATCTGCACCTTGTATGCGTGGAAACGTGATAGGTCGCCCGCCCCAGGTGGGGTCCTCTTCATTCACTTCTTCATAGGCGCCGCCGGTCGTGGCCTCATCAACGGCTTTCGAGTACCAGCCAGAGCGCGTGTTCACGTCTGTATTGTTAAGCCCACAGGCGCCCACCTTGATCACGACATCGGTTGGGCTAGGCGCGGGCACTGGCCAGTCTTCATGCCAATGATACATGTCCAGATCACCATGTCCGGTCAGGACCATTGCTTTCATTTTTTCGGGGAGTTTGGGTTGGCTTGACATGTGATTTTCAATTGTCTTGCAAGGCGTTGAAATTGCGCGTAACGCTAATCGTACATCTGTACCGCAGTCAATCTAAAATGACACATACGTGTCATTAGCCGACGCGCCACGGGAGGGGATAATCCATGTTGATGCCAGAGCAATGGCGACCGGAGCACAAACTCTTCCCGCACCAGGTCGGCTTTACTTGTCCTCCATTTGATTACGATGCCGCGCCGAGTGATTTCCTGCGCATGGCGCCGGATAGCGTAGGTGTACACGGTTGGATGCTTCACGTGCCGGACTACGTGCATGGGCTTGATCAGCGAAAGCAGAATTTCGGCATGATGGAGGATTTTGTGCACTGCATGGCGCGCAATGGCGTCGATGTGGCTGGGCAGGTGGGCAGCAACTGGGTGCATGCGTGTGGGCTCGGTGTCGATGGTGTGCGGGACCACTGCGCGCAATTATCAGATCAATACGGAGTGCGGTTTCATATGGCCGGCTACGCCATGGTCGAGGCCCTGCGCGCAATGAACGTAGAAAAAGTGGCACTTAATGCGGCTTATCACTGGCCCCAATGGTGGCAGGGCACAGTTGGGTTCCTTAAGGAAGCCGGTTTTGACGTTCTTTGGGCTGGGAATTTCCACGACCAAGGCTGGTTTGAAAGCCAGGAGGCAGTGAATGAATGTCGATGGGTGTTTGAGGGCGAATTGGCGTTGAAAAGCTTTCAATACGTCGCTGAGCAAGCGCCGGATGCAGATGCGTACCTCATAAATGGGATGTGCAATTTTCGGTCTGGCCCGGATGGATTGCCGCAGCGGCCACTACACTTGACCCATAGGCTGGAAGAGCACCTTGGCAAACCAGTGATTGGACACGATACCGCACTTTACTGGCGTATATTTAAGGATTTAGCTTTGAAACCGACCACGCCGCAAGGCCGGCTATTGGAGAGCCTTCATGCATAAAATCGTCGCTTTGTGGGCGGTGCCACGATCCACTTCCACCGCGTTTGAATGGATGATGCGACAGCGGGGTGATCTGGATTGTCTGCATGAGCCATTTGGTGAGGCTTGGTATCAGGGGGAAGCGCCGCTTTGGCACAGGTTTCAGCCGGGCGATGTCACAACGCCCGGTCTAACCTTGGAAAGCGTTTGGGGTGACATTCAACGTCGCGCAGAAGTAGGCCCTGTCTTCATCAAGGATTTTCCTCACTACATCAATCACATGTGGGACGCTGAGTTTTTAAGTCATTTTACCCATGCGTTTTTGATCCGCGATCCGGCCAAGACAATCACTTCGATGCATGACAAGTGGCCGGATTTCCACGAGGGAGAGGTGGGCTTTCCGGAACAACGTGCTCTTTTTGATCTTCTTTGGGCCTTGAATGGCGATGCCCCACCCGTGATTGACAGCGACGACTTGTTGGAAAATCCGGATCCAATGGTTCAGGCTTTTTGCGCTTCCGTTGGTATTCCCTTTATCCAGGACGCCATGTCTTGGGAGCCGGGAGGTAACCCATTGGAGCATAGCTGGTGGGATGGCGGTTCGTTCCATTCCAATCTGGCAAAATCCACGGGGCTAAGGCCGCAAAAACGGCGATATGTTGAGCTTGAGAATTGCGCACCGCGTGTGCAGCAAGTGCATAGACGAATGCTGCCACACTATAAGCGAATGTATGATCACCGCATTATAGTTTAGTATTAAACTAAAATGATTTACGAAGTTGAGGCGAATATAAAGATATGATTAAAAAGCCTTTTTCAGAAGATCAGGCAATGGGTATGCTGGTCGGTCTTGCCGTCGGGGATGCTCTGGGGGCAGCCGTTGAGGGAAAGACGCGCGGCTCGTTCAGCGAGATTGATGACATGATTGGCGGTGGGCGGCACACGCTCTGCCCTGGTCAATGGGCGGAGGCAACATCTATGGCGATGTGTCTGGCTCAAATGCTACGCTCCGCCAATGGTTGGGACGTTGAGGACGCCATGAAGCGTTTCATCAATTGGCGGGATTATGGGTACTTGTCGTCGAAACGCGTGTGTTTCGGCATGGGACCGCAAACCGAAAACGCTTTGCGTCGATATGAAAAAACGGGCGTGCCCTATGCAGGTGTGACGGACGAAAGTGAGAACGGCAACAGCGGTATAATGCGTCTTGCACCGGTTGTGCTGGCTTACGGTGCATCCAAGGAAAGCGCCATGGCTGTCGCTCAACTTCAGAGCCGGATCACTCATGCCAGCCCGCTTTGCCAGAGAGCGGCTGCAAACATCGCTCAGTTTTTGGTCACAGGCGATCGAAGTTTGCTGCCTGTACCCGACGAACCACCTGAAGAAGCGTCAGACGATGTTATGGGCACATTTCATGCGGCATTTTGGGCATTGGGGCAGGGCAGTACCTTCAAAAGCACCCTGCTTGCTGCGGTCAATCTTGGCGGAGACGCAGATCGTATCGGTGCCGTCACAGGTCAAATCGCTGGTCGCATCTATGGCTACGAGGCTATTCCAGGTGCTTGGCGTGTGATCTTGCACGATCATGATAAAATTAAGAAAGCGGCCGAAGATCTTCATGTAATGCGCCCGATTGACATGTAGTATCCGGGGGGCGAGGATATCCGTGTTCAGAAAATAAACTAATAGTTTCAGTATTATAGATGGAAAAACCCTGCATCATATGCGTCGCGATTACCGGCTCTGTGCCACAAAAGTCTGACAATCCTGCGGTTCCAATCACCATAGAAGAGCAAATTGAGTCCACTCATGAGGCTTTTGAAGCAGGTGCCGCCATCGCACACTGTCACGTTCGCTTGGATGATGGCACACCGAGCTCCGACCCAGAGCGATTTGCGCGTTTAAAAGAAGGTTTGGAAAAACAATGCCCTGGAATGATCATTCAGTTTTCCACTGGAGGGCGGTCCGGGGCAGGGGTTGAGCGTGGCGGTATGCTGCCTCTTAGGCCGGATATGGCGTCGCTTTCTGTAGGATCCAACAACTTTCCCACTCGGGTTTACGAAAACCCACCCGACCTTGTTCAATGGCTGGCGAGCGAGATGCAAACACACGAAGTGGTCCCTGAAATAGAGGCGTTTGATCTAAGCCATATCTTGCAAGCGATCGCGCTGCATAACCAACGTAAACTCTACGGTAGTTTGTATGTTCAATTTGTGATGGGGGTAAAGAATGCCATGCCCGCTGACCGTGAAGTCTTTGATTTCTATGTAAAAACCATGCATGAAAGGGCTCCCGAAGCTCAATGGTGCGCCGCGGGCATCGGCGCAAATCAAGTAATCGTAAATGAATGGGCAATCGCAGCTGGCGGACACACGCGCGCCGGCCTGGAGGACAATGTGCGGCTCGACAAAACAACGCTGGCGCCATCGAACGCGGCTTTGGTAGCGCGTGCAGTTGATATTTGCGCAAAATACGAGCGCCCGGTCGCATCAATTGATCAAGCACGAAAACTACTTGGCTTGCGCGGTGCATAGACAGGCTTTGCATTTTTAAACACATTTGGCGAGCACACGCGACGGCGGTACCTTATTTGTGCAAATTGAGCTGCGTTCAAAGCGAGCCTTGGACTTTAACTCGGTCAAACTTGGGTTCTGTTATGTTCCCATGCCACGAACTTCAAATGACGATCGGAGCATTCGCAAACCACTCTCAGGTCAATCGTACAGAGGGTATTTTCTTGGAATACGTACCCGCCAAATGAGCGCGCGAATCTATCGCTCGGCGACCTTCGCAAAACCGGGGCATTTTGGTCACATCAGGCTTTGCA
>JBCDDS010000112.1:0-12253 GCA_039180185.1 Pseudomonadota bacterium
GCGCGAACGTGGCAGAGGCCACTTTCTCAATTTCTACCGAATGCGGAAAGCCACCTATGTAGCGCGCCCCGCGCGGGTCGGTTGAGAGCTTCACCCGCCAGCCGCGCCGCAACATCACCTCGGCCAGCGATTGGGCAGGAAACATATGCCCACCTGTGCCGCCTGCCGCAATCAGCAAAAGAGGTTGGCGCGCACTCATCCAACTCGGCCGGTCAAAAGATCATTAATCTCGCCCTGCGGTCTATTGCGGGTGAAGGCCAGAAGCATCCCCATCGCGATGCCCGTCGCTATAAGGGATGAACCGCCATAGCTTACAAACGGCAAGGTCATGCCTTTCGCAGGCAAGAGTCGCACAGCAACACCCATATTGATCATCGCCTGCACCGCAAACATCGCGACCAGACCTGTACCCGCCAATCGTATGAACGGGTCACGTTCGCGCATCAGGCGCGAGAAAGATCGAATAACGATGCTGGAATAAAGAATGATGATGAAAAGCACGAGCACCAACCCATACTCTTCCGCTGCAACCGCAATTATGAAATCCGTATGCGCATCCGGCAAAGACCATTTTACCGAGCCCTCACCGACACCCACGCCGAAGAAACCACCCTCGCGGATCGCATTGGTCGCAAAGCCTAGCTGCGTGTTTGGGTCGATAACCGGGTTGAGAAAGCCGTCAATACGGCGCGCGAAATGCTCTGAATGTGAATAGGCGAGCGAGCCCACACCGATCACGCATCCCGCCATAATGATCAAAAGCAGGATTGGAGCCCCGGCCACGAAGTACATCAAGCCCCAGCCGAAGAGCACCAGCGCTGCCTGACCAAAATCTGGCTGCAATGCCAGCAGAATTACTATGATGACCGCCAGAAAGAACGACAGACGCATGCCAGGCGGACCGTTGATTTCTTTGCTCGCCGCCATCATCCATGCTGCAACGACGATGAAGCCCGGTTTTACAAACTCGGACGGTTGGATTGCCGCAAACCCCAGAGAGTACCAGCGCACCGCGCCCTTGCCAAAATGCGTTCCAAAAAAAGGCAACAAAGCCAATGCAATAAACGCCGCAATGAATCCTAAAACGGCCAGCCTGCGCACCATAGCCGGGCTTATCATCGAAGTGATCAGCATGGCGAAGAGCGCGACCGCACCAAAGGCGGCCTGTCGCTGTACGTAATGGAAGTTGTGGAACCCGTTTTTTTCGGCCAGCGGCACCGAGGCCGCAAGCGCCAATAGAATACCGATACCAAACAGGATCAAAACGCAGGACACGGACCACTTGTCCACTGTGCGCCACCATTTGGGTATAATAGGTTCGCCTTCCCGCGCCGGGACTGCGCCATACACCATTTCCGTCATGTAAAACCGCCGAACACTGCCTCAATACGCCCCTTTTGGGGTCTGTTGGTTATTTCTACCTAAACTTTAAAAGCATTGCTAGGAAATTTGAGAGCCAGACCAAGCTCAGCGGAAAGCAACCAGTGCATTGCAGAGTACGTGTTGTATCAATGTGTCAATACTCAGCACATCACTAGTGGTTCTTAACCTGAGCGATGAAATCGTCGCCGCGTTGCTCGAAGCTGTCATACTGATCAAAGCTGGCCGCGGCAGGCGCGAGAAGCACCGTGTCTCCCGGTTCAGCTTCTTCGGCTGCGCGGGCGACGGCCTTTTCCATGGTCGTGCAGACCTCGGCCTCCGTCTCACCAAGTTGCAGCGCGAAAGCGGCGGCCTCGCGTCCTATGACGTAGGCCTTGGCAACGTTGGCGAGACCTGGTTTGAGCGCGTCTAACCCACCTTCTTTTTCCAACCCGCCGCAAATCCAGCGAATTCGCTTGAAGGCCAGGAGCGCCATCAGCGCGGCATCGACGTTGGTGGCTTTGCTGTCATTGACAAACGTCACACCGTCCGCCTCAGCAATGAGTTGGCTACGATGGGGTAGTCCGGCAAAGCTTTCCAGCGCGTCTTCGATCAGCTTCGGCGCCAAACCCAAAGCGCGGCAGGCCGCATAAGCCGCGCACGCGTTTTGGTGGTTGTGTTGGCCCGGTAGACCCTTGATACCACGCAAGTCGATGGAGCCAATCTGACGGCCTTTGCGATACTCGGACAAAAAGCCTTTCCGAACAAAAACGTTCCAGCCTGGCCCACCCAGTTTTTGCCCAGCAGAGACACGGATCACACGATCATCGGCTGGCGCCTCAGCAAGCTGTCCGGCCAAATACCTTCCCTCTTCCTCGTCCACGCCAATCACCGCGCGGTCCGGGCCACCTTCAACAAAGAGACGCCGCTTGGCCGCGAAATAGCCCCCTAGCCCGCCGTGGCGATCAAGATGATCTGGGCTCAGATTGGTGAAAACCGCGACATCCGGTGTCAAAGCACGCGCCAGTTCTGTTTGATAACTAGACAGCTCTAACACCACAACACCGCCGTCTCCCGGCGGATCAATATCAAGCACGCCCCGTCCAATATTGCCGGCAAGCTGGCTCTCGCGACCGCTGCATTCCAGAATGTGATGAATCAGTGCCGAGGTTGTAGATTTTCCATTCGATCCGGTCACGGCGACCACGCGAGGCAGCACTTCAAATTGCTCCCAAGCCGCCCGTCCCAAGGCACGAAAAAATAACCCAATGTCATTATCAACTGGTACGCCAGCGCTCAATGCCGCTGCCACGGCAGGGTTAGGTTGTGGGTAGAGATGCGGAATGCCCGGGCTCACTACCAGGCTTGCGATATCTTCAAAAGCATCTGGTCGATCCATCCGATGGATTTTGAAATTCTCTGCCTCTGCGCCCTTGCGCGCCTCCTCGCTGTCGTCCCAGCAAAGCGGAACGGCGCCGCCCGCTCGCAAGGCGCGCGCAGCGGAAAGCCCTGATCGGCCAAGCCCCAATACGCCTATGCGTTGCCCGTCGTGAGGCCAGACCGGTATCATTATGCTGCTTTTCCAGCGGCCAGACCTTTCAAAAGCGCCATAGCACGCTCTGCCTGTTCGGCCGGTACAAATACGTGGTCGTGGTGAAATGCAGCGACCATATTACAGGGGATCGCATGCTCAGCCAGCAAACCCGCCACAGCGGCGGTTAGGCCGACCCCATCCAACGCCGAGTGCACAGACAGCGTTATACGTGCCATCGGCAACTCACATTCAAACCCAAAGTCTTTGGCAATCTGACTTAACAGAATAAACGATTTGCCTTCATCTTCGTCAAAAAAGGCCAACGCCAATGGCATAGTTTTGTCTGCAAGTGCTTGATCTTTTGTGGTGCAAAAGTTCCATGTATCGGCGTCAAGCACAGGCGCCATACCCGCAATCATTGCCTGAGTGTCTTTAATCGATTTGTTCATAATTACCGCACTTTGAGCGAGGCCAAACCGATCATCGCCAAAATAAGCGAGATGATCCAAAAGCGGATCACGATCTGCGGCTCTGCCCAACCTTTCTGTTCATAATGGTGGTGAATAGGCGCCATAAGAAACACGCGTTTCCCGGTGGCCTTGAAGTAAAATACTTGAATGATGACAGAAAGTGCCTCCGCCACAAATACGCCTCCCACAATGGCAAGCACGATCTCATGCTTTGTAGCAACCGCGATAGCGCCAAGGGCGCCACCCAATGCCAGCGATCCGGTGTCACCCATGAAAACCGCTGCAGGCGGAGCATTATACCACAAAAACCCTAGCCCGCCGCCAACAAGCCCGGCGACGAAGATGAGGATTTCACCCGTGCCTGGCACATAATGCACGTCAAGATATTCGGTGAAGTCCACACGGCCAACGGCGTAGGCAATTATACCCAATGCTCCGGCCGCGATCATAACCGGCATAATAGCAAGCCCATCCAGACCGTCAGTCAGGTTCACGGCATTTGCGGAGCCAACGATTACGATCATCGCAAACGGGATAAAAACAAAACCAAGATTTACGAGCGTGTCCTTCAGTACAGGCAAAGCCAGCTGATATTGCAAAGCATCAGGATGAAACATGGCTGCCCAGTAGGAGGCTATGGCTGCGATCACGAAACCCAAACCAAGGCGCACTTTGCTCGGGACACCTTTGACATTTTGCTTGGAGACCTTTGAATAGTCGTCCCAAAATCCAATCAGCCCAAACGTTACGGTGACAAAAAGCACCAACCATACAAAGGCATTGTCAAGCCGCGCCCAGAAAATGGTCGACGTCAACAGCGCACCCACAATAAGCAAGCCTCCCATGGTCGGCGTGCCCGACTTGGCGATATGGCTTTCAGGTCCATCGTCGCGAATTGGTTGGCCCTTGCCTTGTTTTTTACGCAAGACATTGATCAGCGGCTTGCCAAAAATGAAACCAAAGAACAGAGCGGTCATGAAAGCGCCGCCCGCACGAAATGTGATGTAGCGAAAAAGGTTGAAGAAATCGCCGCCGTCGGACAGAGCGGTTAACCAGTAGAGCATTCTTTCCCTCTTTCTTCGACTTCTGCGGCCCGGTTCAGTCGTCTCAATGCGTCCACGACACGGCTAACCTGACTTCCTTTTGACCCTTTGACCAAAACGACATCGCCCGCGTCAACCAAACGATGAGCTTGTACCGCTAAGGCATCGGCATCCTCCGCCCATTGCCCCTGCAACTCAGCAGGCAAGTGATCCCACATCGATTTCATGCGAGGACCCACGCAATGAATCAACTGCATATCGCTCAGTATAGGAAGCTCTGCGAGCGCGCGGTGCATATCGGCTTCATTTTCACCAAGCTCGAGCATATCACCCAGCACTGCGATACGACGCCCTTGAGCAATGCGTCCGGGGCCATTTATCGGTGTCGCCGCCGCCAATACCTCAAACGCTGCTTGCATGGATGTCGGGTTTGCATTGTAGGCATCATCGATCAACTCAAACGTCGCGTCGTCTTCGACAACGTCAAGGTGAATAACTTCGCGCTGCCCGCGTCCCTGATATGGCCTCCAGCGCCATAGATCCGAAATTGCCACGTCCCGTGCGGCGCCCAGCACATCGCCTACGGCAATCACGGCAAGCGCGTTGGTCGCAAAATGACGACCGGCGGAACCCACTTTAAAAAGCATGTTCTGTCCTGCTGAGTCGGATGAGTGAGCGACCGTGACCTGGTCGAGGATATTGACCTCTTTCAGGTGATAGGTGTTGGTATCCCCCTCACCAAAACTTATGACCGTCTCCGCCGCACGCTCCGCTGCGGCCTTCAAAATGTCTGCGGTGCCAACATCACCCGGGATGATCGCAGCACCGCCGGGTTCGAGCCCCTCGAATATTGCTGCTTTCTCACGTGCTATGCCTTCAATGTTTTCGAATGCTTCGAGATGAGCAGGCGCAATCGTGGTGATCATCGCCACATGCGGACGCGCCATACGGGCCAGCGGTGCGATTTCACCTGGATGGTTCATGCCAATTTCGATCACAGCAAACTCGGCGTCCTGTGGCATCCGTGCCAGCGTCAGCGGCACGCCCCAGTGATTATTATAGCTCGCCTCTGCTGCATGCGTGCGTCCTTGACCGGACAAAACATCACGCAGCATTTCTTTGGTGGACGTTTTTCCTACCGAACCGGTCACGGCAATAACCCTCGCTTCGGTGCGCGCGCGGCCGGCTTGCCCCAAAGCCTCCAGCGCCGACAGCACGTTGTCGACGATCAAAAGCGGCGCGCCTTCACTAACGCCGCCGGGCACGTGGGACACAAGCGCGGCAGCTGCGCCTTTTTCGAGTGCTTGGGCTACGAAATCATGCCCATCACGCTGGTCCTTCAAAGCGACAAATAAATCACCGGGTTGCAATGTGCGTGTATCAATCGAAACGCCATATGCACGCCAGTCTGTGGTTACATGTCCACCAGTAGCAGAGGCGGCGTCCTTTGCGGTCCAGAGGCTCACACGCCGTCCCCGTCAAGCGCGGAAACGGCAACGCTTGCCTGTTCACAATCGTCGAAGGGCAAAATGTCATCGCCGATGACCTGACCGGTTTCGTGGCCTTTGCCGCAGATCAGGAGCGCATCACCGGGACCCAGCATGTCTACGCCGCGCAAGATCGCCTCGGCACGATCACCGACTTCCATGAACTTCTCATCTCCACCTGCGTCTTTCACACCTTCGATCACGGCCCGGCGGATATCGGACGGGTCTTCAGATCGCGGATTGTCATCGGTTACGATAACGATGTCGGCCTGCTCTACGGCGGCGCGTCCCATCATTGGACGTTTTGCCTTATCCCGGTCACCACCTGCCCCAACGATAGCAATCATGCGGCCGAGCACATGAGGGCGCAATGCGTGTAGTGCGGTTTTCACCGCATCCGGAGTGTGCGCGTAATCAACAAAAACTGCCGCCCCGTTCGAACGCGTCGCAGCAAGTTGCATCCGGCCGCGCACAGTTTTCATAGATGGAAGCGTTGCGAAAACTCGGTCCGGATCAGCTCCACAGGCGATGACAAGACCGGCGGCCAATAGAAGGTTGTCTGACTGAAAACCGCCGATCAGGCCAAGCTCCAACTGATGCACAGCCCCGCGCCAAGCAAATCGCAGGGTTTGACCCGTCGAGGTGAAAAGCCTGTTGAGAATACGCAAGTCACTGCGATCCACGCGTCCCACGCGCAAAACGTCCTGCCCGCGCGCCCGCGCAAGCGCCGCAATATCCTGCCCCCGCGGATCATCCATGTTGACGACCGCGACGGCGTCTTCTGGCAGGACGCGTTCAAAAAGACCTGACTTCGCTGCAAAGTACTCCTCAAAGCTCGCGTGATAATCTAGATGGTCTTGACTAAGGTTGGTAAAGCCGGCTGCCGCAAGGCGCACACCATCCAACCGCTTCTGCGCAAGACCATGCGAGGATGCCTCCATCGCCGCATGAGTGATACCCGCCCCTTCGGCCTGCGCCAAAACCCGTTGTAAAGTGATCGGCTCAGGCGTTGTGTGCGCCAGCGGAGTGGTCCAACTACCCTCAACGCCGGTTGTGCCCAGATTGACCGCTTCAAACCCAAGCTCCATCCAAATCTGACGACAGAAATTGGCAACCGAGGTTTTCCCATTTGTGCCAGTAACAGCCACCATGGTTTCGGGCTGGGCGCCGAACCAAAGTGCTGATGCAAACGCCAGTGTCTGACGCGGGTCTTCGGCAACAACCAAAGCTGCGTTACTGTCAGACAGTTCTTTCTGTGCGAGACGAGCACCGTCGGTATCAGTCAAAACCGCTGATGCCCCCATACGCAGCGCGTAGGATATAAACTCTCCTCCGTGCACATTTTCGCCTGGGAGAGCGGCAAACAGAAACCCTTCTTTGACGTCTCGGCTGTCAACAGCCAACCCTGTGACGTCAGCGCGGCGTCCGCCCTGTGCCGTTAATCCGAGTTCCGCGAGAGATTTGCTCTGCCCCACGTCTTTCGCCTTTTAATCTGCGCCTTTAATTCGCTGAAAGCGTTATAGCCTCTATTTCTTTACGTTCAATCTTGGGCCGCAATCCCAAAAGCGGAGCCACACGACGCGTGATCTCGGACGAAACCGGAACGGCGGTCCATCCTGCGGTGCGACGCGGTTCACTGCCAGAGGTTTCGACCGGCTCATCCAGCGCCACGACCAACACGTATTGCGGATCGTTTGCTGGGAACACGCTCGCAAAAGTCGAAATAACCTTGTCTTTGTAATACCCGCCGCCTGAAGGTTTTGGTTTGTCAGCAGTTCCAGTTTTGCCCGCTATTTCATAGCCTTCGACACGCGCCATAGTGGCTGTGCCTTGCGCCACAACTTCGCGCATCATTTTCATGGTTTTTTCTGCGGCACGTTCAGACACAACTCTGGGTCCTTGCTGATGACGTGGCACGCGCAGTAGCGTTGGTTTGACTAGATGGCCGCCGTTGGCGAGCGTCGCAAAACCAGCCGCAATGTGCAGCGGGCTGAGCGACAACCCATGACCATAGGAAATCGTCATCGTCGAAAGCTCCGACCATTTCGAGGGCAGAAGCGGTGCGCCACCTGTGGCTTCCACGATTTCAAGCGATGTAGGTTTAAAGAACCCAAACCTTTCGAGAAACTGCTTCTGACGCGGAGCCCCGATCATCAGTGCCATGCGCGCCGTGCCAATGTTGGAGGACTTTACCAGCACATCGGTAACGCTCAGCGATGGGCCATTATCCCGATAATCTCTGATTTTATACTTGCCCCACCGCATCGGTCCCTTGGTGTCCAACTCAGTAGTCGGATTAACCAAGTTGAGTTCGAGCGCTTGCGCAACTGTGAACGGTTTGAATACAGATCCCAACTCATACACCCCCTGCACAGCTCTATTGAACAGCGGGCTGTCAGCAGGATTGCCTTTAACCAAAGGGTTTGGCCGCTCGTTGGGGTCAAAATCAGGCAGCGAAGCAAGAGCGATCACTTCGCCAGTATGAACATCCATCAGCACCGCTGCGGCACCCTTAGCGTTCATCAAAACCATGCCGCCTTTCAGCACACGCTCCATCGCCGATTGCACCGAAAGATCAAGCGACAGCGTCAATGGCTGATGACCTTCAGCCGGATCGCGGAGCCGATTGTCAAAGTACTTCTCGACTCCAGCCACGCCGATAACCTCGGCGGCATGTACACCTTCACGACCAAAGCTGGAGCCCCCCAGCACGTGCGCAGCCAGACGTCCGTTGGGGTAAAGGCGCATTTCACGTGGACCAAATAGCAAACCAGGTTCGCCAATATCGTGCACGGCTTGACGCTGTTCTGGGCTAAGTTGCTTCTTGACCCACAGAAACTTGCGTTTTCCGGTGAAGTCTTTCTTCAACCGCTTCACATCAAGATCAGGGAAGATTTCGACAAGCGCCTCAGCCGTCCGTTCCGGCTCCACCATTTGGCGTGGTTGAGCATAAAGACTGTGTGTTTCAAAATTTGTCGCCAGAATGCGACCTTGCCGGTCCACAATGTCCGCGCGCTGCGCGATTATCTCCGCGCCAGCGGCATCTGCCCGCGGCTCGCTTGGTTCAGACTGAGCAAGCACGCCCATACGACCGCCAATCACACCAAAACCGAAGAGAAATAGCACCGTGAGGATCAACAAACGGCTTTCTGCGCGCAAACGCGCATCATCGCGCATTTCCTCATGGCGCGCTCGAATGTTTTCGCGTTCTATCTCGTCAGGGTTTTCACCCGCTTCGCGCGCACGAAGAATGCTGGCCAGTGGACGAAGAGGCTTACGGATCATGGCAATTGCTCCCGCTCCATTATGTCGAAGCTCTCAGTCAGCTGAACGGGTTGAAGCGGATAGACCACGTCGCTGATCTTGCCAAACTGATGCGGTTGCAACGTCAACAGACCCAAACGATCAAAGTTGATTTCCGCCAAATCTCGCAAGCGATCTGGGCGGTTGAGATAGGCCCATTCTGCATTCAGAACGCGCAATCTGGTGCGCGCGGTCGCAATTTCTTGCTGCACCTCGATAGCGCGCGCTTGAGCGGCTTGGGTTTCATAGTTTTCGCGGTAGGCCCAGAACGCGAGAGCAATCACTAGAACCGCAGAGAGAAAACAATAACAACTACGCATTATAAACCTTTTTCAACGGAGGAAGCTTCGGGTCTGGCATACCAACATCTTGGCGCGAAACTGTGAATGCTGGCGCGTTGGTACGGTGAGCAATGCGCAGTTTTGCACTGCGCGCTCTGGGGTTGGTTTGCAATTCGGCGTCGGAGGGCGTCATCGCCTTTTTACTGTCTTGCGAGAATGTGGGCGTAGGCCCCTGCGCCTCTGGCCCGTGTCGACTTCCGCGACCGGTATTGCCAGTTTTGATCTGCAGGAACCGTTTAACCATGCGGTCTTCGATTGAGTGGAATGTGACAACGGCGAGGCATCCGCCTGGTTTCAACGCGCTCTCGGCGGCCTGTAATCCGTCAATCAACTGCCCGAACTCATCATTCACCGCAATGCGGATCGCCTGGAAACTCCGGGTCGCGGGATGAGACTGACCCGGCTTTGGACGTGGCAGGCATGTCTCAATGATATCAGTGAGTTGCATTGTTGTTACGATTGGTGCCACATCGCGCGCCTTGGTGATTGCACGGGCGATCCGGCGGCTGGCACGCTCTTCACCATAGAGAAAAAGGATATCCGCGATCTCGCGCTCACCCAGCGAATTGATTAGATCAGCCGCAGTTGGCCCCTCCTGGCTCATGCGCATGTCAAGTGGGCCGTCTTTTTGAAACGAAAAACCGCGTTCGGAACGATCAAGTTGCATTGAAGAAACACCCAGATCAAAGACAACACCGTCGAGCGTTTCAGCATGTGCATCCAACTCTGCAAAGGGAGCTTCGACCAACGTCACTCGATCATCTGCCCATTCAGAAGCCATTTCAATCGCCAGCGGATCACGGTCGACCCCGATCACACCAGATGCACCGGCACTCAGCAAGGCACGCGTGTAGCCGCCCGCGCCCATCGTGGCATCAAGCCACGTGCCTTCAATAGGCGCGGCAGACGCGATCAAAGGTTCAATTAAAACAGGAACATGGGGAGTATTGCTGGCAGCGTTTCCCATCTTGATCATCCCTCTCCGGGCGGATCAATAAGCGCAAGTGGATCGAAATCCTCCGGCATAGCGCCGAGCCAGTCCTCGGTCTCAGCAGCCTCGACCTGATCATAGGTGGCGGCGTTCCAGATCTCAAAATAATCACCCATCGCTACCATCACCGCTTCACCATCGAGGCCGATCTGCTGACGCAGGCGTTGCGGCAGAACAATCCGCCCATCCTTATCAATCTCAGTGTCCCAGGATTTCCCAAGGATCATGCGGCTAGCGCGTTTACGCTCGGTCGAGCCACGTGGAAGCCGGCGAATGCCATCCTCGATCTCAGCCATCGCATCGATAGTGTACGCGTGCAGGCAGTTTTTGAGGTGCGGGCCATGCAAAACGACCAATCGGGGCAAAGGTGTTTCTGGACAGCGCGGATCACCATCGGCCAGCACAGCGCGAAAATCGGCAGGGATCGACATCCGACCCTTGCCGTCCACCTTCTGGTGAAACTCGCCTCTGAAACTCAGAACCACTGTCCGCGCCTCTATGTCCCTTCCCCCGCATTTCGTTTTGCTAAGGTCCAGAAACGAAACGACGGATTGAGCTGCTGCCAGTGCCCAATCCGCCGCCCTCGTCCCGCTTAGCGGGTGTCCAGCTGCGCGCGCCACCTGGGGGGATGTCTGCTCGCTCGCGCGCCGGATCTCTTCATTGGATGAAAGCGGGTGCCTGTATGAAACCTGACTTTGGGAGTTTTGGGGTTCTTAGCGCCCCTGTCTGTCTGCCCGTCCTCATCGCACATATAGGGATGCCATGGGAATTTATGGAAATCAATCAAAAATTTATAAAAAAAGACACATCATCTTGTTTCCAGAAGGACCGAAAAACAAGATGATGTGGTTTAGTTGATCGAATTTTGCGCACAATTAGTATTTAAAAAATAATATGACACAATATATTGTGCCACTTATGCGCGCCAAAATATTCCCACTAATTCCCAAATTTTTTTACAGAACGTCCATTTTAGGTGGAAAAAACCGCCATCAGTTAGCATCTCACGAACAAGAAAGTTCCAACAAATGCATTGATTCGAACAGATGCCCCATAATTGGCAGTCAAATGGCCCTTAGACTTTTACAGGTACCATGCTTTCCCGAATGCGTGTGCTTTCCAATGCTTCGAGGTGGTCGATCGCAGTACTTTTAGGAGTCCAACCATTTGAACATAACCAGCGCATCCACCAACCCCTGCTCGGGGTGGCGAAAAACGCGCGGCAGGCGGCCGACAGTCTCATACCCAAGACGCATCCAAAGCCGGATCGCGCCTTCGTTGCTGGTCAGCACAAAATTGAATTGCATCGCCAAATAGCCAAGATCACGTGCGGCTTCCTGCGAGTGACGACACATCGCCTCGGCCACGCCACGTCCGCGTGCACCGGGCGCTGTAATGTATCCGCAGTTGCAAACATGCGATCCGCCGCCGGGTTGATTGGTCTTGATGTAATAGGTGCCGAGCAGCTCTCCGTCCGCATCCGCCACAAAGCACGCTGCGGGCGCGTCACACCAATACTGCAGCAAGTCTTCCCGACTGATATCCGGATCAATGGCGTAGGTATCGCCAGGCCGGATTACGTCACGCAGGATCGGCCAAAGCGCTGACCGATCCGCCTCTTCAACGGCCCGAATGATCAGGTCAGGCGTTGACATCCACGACCACGCGACCCTTGACCTGACCCTTCAGGATGTCAGAGCCAAGCTGCGGCAGGTCAGAGAGCAC
>JBCDDS010000113.1:0-12143 GCA_039180185.1 Pseudomonadota bacterium
AATTCGTTGGAAGACCTCAAAGGCAAGCGCGTCTTCACCTTCCCCACTGCGGGCAGGTTCCTGAGCCAGTTCGGCGTGGTTCCGGTAACCTTGCCTTGGGAAGATATCGAAGTCGCCGTGCAAACAGGTGAGCTCGACGGCATTGCATGGTCGGGCATCACCGAGGATTATACGGTGGGCTGGGCCGATGTGACGAACTATTTCCTCACCAACAACATTTCAGGCGCCTGGATTGGGCACTTCTTTGCAAATATGGAGCGGTGGAATGAACTGCCAGAGGATCTACAGACTTTGCTGTCAGTCTGCATGGAGCAAAGCCACTACTATCGCCAGTGGTGGTACTGGGGCGGCGAGGCCAATCTGCGTGTCAACGGCACCAAGATGCAGCTGACCTCGATCCCGGATGAAGAGTGGGCCCAGGTTGAGAATGCTGCGGTGCAGTTTTGGGATGAAATTGCCGCAGAGTCACCCACCAAGAAGAAGATCGTGGACATTTTCCGCCAGTACAACGCCGACATGCAAAAGGCCGGACGGCCATATCGCTACGGTTAAACCGAGTAGATCGGCGGGATTACAATTCCCGCCGGTCAGCTTTATGCAAAAGGTAAATGCATGACTGGTTTGATAAGCATTAAGAGCCTTCAAAAATTAGCTGAAAGTGGAGAAGTCGATACCGTTCTTGTCTGCCTTGTGGATATGCAAGGCCGCTTGATGGGCAAGCGATTTCACGTCTCCAACTTTCTAGAAAGCGCTCATGAGGAGACCCATTGCTGCAACTACCTGCTGGCCACCGATTTGGAGATGGCAACACCGGATGGTTATGCCTCTACCAGCTGGCAGGCCGGATATGGCGACTACGTCATGAAACCAGACTTGTCGACGCTGCGCCTGATGCCCTGGCTTGAAGGCACTGTCATGGTGCTTTGCGATATCCTGGATCATCACACGCATGCGCCAGTCCCTCATGCGCCGCGACAGGTTTTGAAAGGGCAGATTGCCCGGTTCGAGGCGCATGGACTTTCCCCGATGATGGCCACCGAGCTTGAATTCTTTATCTTCCGCAAGTCGCTCGATGACATGCGTGCCGAGGCGTATCACGATCTGCAAACTCTGGGGCCCTATAACGAGGACTACCATATCTTGCAGACTACAAAAGAAGAGCATGTGATGCGACCTTTGCGCAATCATCTGGTTGCTGCCGGCGTTCCCGTCGAGAATTCAAAGGGTGAGGCTGAGGTCGGTCAGGAAGAGCTCAACATCAAGTATTCTGACGCATTGGCTTGCGCGGATCATCACACAGTCGCGAAGCACGCAACCAAAGAGATCGCCTGGCAAAAAGGGCATTCGGCGAGTTTTCTATCGAAATGGCATCACGACCGCGTCGGAAGCGCGAGCCATGTGCACATGTCGCTTTGGAAGGGTGGCCAAAACGCTTTTCACGACTCAAAAGGCGAACATGGCATGTCGGATATGATGCGCCACTTCATGGCTGGCTTGATCTCTTATGCATCTGACTGTACCTATTTCTTCGCGCCCTACATCAACTCTTACAAGCGCTTTGCCAAAGGCACTTTTGCACCAACGAAAACAGCTTGGTCAGTGGATAATCGCACGGCCGGGTTCCGGTTATGCGGCGCGGATACAAAATCGGTCCGCGTGGAGTGCCGCATACCAGGCTCCGACATTAACCCTTATCTTACGCAAGCCGCGCTTTTGGCTGCCGGTTTGCAAGGTATCGAGGACAGACTTGAACTGGCCCCGGCCGCCACAGGTGATATGTATGACAATGATGCTGTGCCTGACATTCCAAATACGCTTCGGGCCGCAACCGAAACCCTGCGCACCTCCACAATGTTGCGCAATGCTATGAGCGATTACGTCGTCGATCACTACACCCGCGCCGCAGAATGGGAGCAGGAAGAGTTTGACCGCGTCGTAACCGATTGGGAAATCGCACGAGGATTTGAAAAGGCATAAGCATTTCGCTTTAGATGCTGAAAGAGGTCGGATCGTTTCAGTTACCGCAAGATCGCGCAACATAGCGCGTGCCAAACAGACAGTACCGGAAGTCAGCCGCGTTCGTATTTCCGCGCAAGAACTAGTTTCGCAATATCCGCCAAAACGATTTCCAAATCAAAATCACCACCCATATCAGAAAGCCGTTTGTCATAGAGTAAGAACGACAGCCCGTGCACAAAACTCCACAGCATAAATCCACGGTCACGAACATCCTGATTGATTTCTGTTTCTCCGATACATTTTGCGACTTCTTGCAGCACAAAACCAAAAGTTTGTTCGCCATATGACTGCAGACGGTCATCCTCCAATTTATCGGTGAATCCACCGAACTTTAGCCGGAAGATTCCCGGCTCGTTCAGGGCGAAGTTGATGTATTCCTTGCCCAAAGCTTTCAAACGCATCGGCGAGCCTTCAGGAATATCCTTGATTGAGTCCAGCATGTTGGCGCGATGGCGTGCCATACCTTCCAAGACTGTCGCAACGATCATCTCATCTTTGTCTTTGAAGTGTTTGTAGGGCGCGGCGGTTGATACACCAGCCAGACGACACGCGTCCGATACAGAAAATCCGTGTTGGCCTCTTTCCTCGACAAGACGTCTTGTGGCTTCGATCAATCCAGCACGCAGATCGCCATGGTGATATGCCGATTTCGAAATCGGATCAGGCTCTGTCGACTTCGCCTTTATTATGCCGTCAGCTGCGGTTTTTTTCATGATCCAAGTCATCGCAAATCACGTACCTCTTGTCAAAGTAAGAGATACTAACATATGTTAGAGAAGCTAACTTTGCGAGGATTCGAAAGATGGCAGAGCCAAAAACCTCTACAGTAGATGTGCCAGCACGCCGTCGAATTACGTCGTTATTCAAGATGCTTGGCAGGATTGGTCTTACGCTCTTCTTCGTTTTGGTTGCAGCGTCTGTCGTTCAGTTTGGTGCTTCAGAGTTGGACCGACGCGCCGAAGCGGCCCCAGAACCGGAAGCGGCCGCTGTAATTCCGGTCTCTACATCGCCACTCGAGACTACACCTGGTTACAAAGTACGCCGCGCTTTCATCGGCCAGGTCGAGCCGCAAAAGACAACATCGCTATCTTTCGAGCTTCGTGGGAAGCTAGATAGCATAGGCGTAGAAGAGGGGGATCATGTCACAAAAGGTCAGGTGCTGGCCAAGCAGGGTATTTCTCTACTACTGGCCGAAAGGGATCAACTGAACGCCTCAAAGGCTGCCAATGAGGCACAGTTGGTCTTTGCTAATCAAACCTTGGAACGAAACACTAAACTCACTGAGCGTGGCTTTACGAGCCAGGCAGGTCTTGATGAAGCGCTCGCACGTCAAAGTGAGTTACTTGCAAGAATTGCCGAGATTGATGCCCGCCTGAACAGTGTTTCCATCAGAATTTCAAAGTCCACATTGGTCGCGCCATTTGATGGGCAGATCACCGAAAGACTGGTTGATGGCGGCGAAACCTTAAGCGCAGGTCAACGGGTGCTTGGCATGCTGGGAACGCGTAAACCGCAGGCGCGTATAGGTGTGCCACTAGATGTGACGACGGCGGAGCTCAAAGACGCAAAGATTGAGATTAATGGTATCGAGAGGGCAGCAACGTTGTTGAGTTTGCGCCCTGATATCGATCAAGTCACGCGAACTAGAACTGCAATATTTGAGATAGATTTGTTCGATGCACCTGCCTTCGGCCAAACAGCCAGTTTAATTTTTGAAACGCAGGTTGAGGCCGAAGGTATTTGGGTGCCGATCACAAGCCTTAAGGAAGGCGTCAGGGGGCAGTGGACGGTGCTTGTTGTTGATGCAGAAAACGTAGTCAAAACAGCTTCGGTCGAAATCCTGCACGCGGAAACGAACAGTGTTTACGTACGCGGCGCTTTTCCGAACGGAACTCGCTTGGTGAACGCTGGACCTCAACGGGTGACTGTAGGCCAACGCGTGAAACTGGCCTCGTCGGTAGAGTAGGGCCGGATCATGGAAACTCTGACTTTCCGGCAACCACGCCTTGTTGCTTTGATCATTTTGGTCTTGGTTTCTGCGGGTTTATCTTCTTTTTTGTCTTTGGGTCGGCAAGAAGACCCAACAATCACCAATCTGTTCGCCACGATCACCACACAGTTTCCTGGCGCGGACCCGGAGCGTGTTGAAGCCTTGGTCACAGCCGAGATTGAAGAAGAGCTGCGCGAAATAGCCGAAGTTGATGAAGTTTCTTCTGTATCTCGTTCGGGTGTGTCCGTAGTTTCAGTGGAGCTTTTGGAAACCCTCGATGAGGCAACGATCGAACAGGTTTGGTCAGAAGCGCGAGACGCGGTTGAAGATGCGCGTCGTAACTTCCCGCCCGGTGTATCGGCACCTGATTTCGACGCAGAGGGCATATCAGCCTACTCTGCTGTCATATCAGTTGCGGCAGCGCATGCAGACACACCGGTGACCCTGCTCTCGCGTCACGCCGAGGCTTTGGGTGACCGGCTGCGCTCCATTCCTGCTACGCGTGCCGTCGATCTCTTCGGCATGCCGGAAGAAGAGGTTCTGGTCAGCGTCGATCCTATTCTCGCGGCCACTCTGGGCTTGACCGCCGCTGAAGTATCGCAACGTATCAGCGCTGCCGATGGGAAGGTTCAGTCGGGGAGACTTCAAGGGGAAGTGGATCTGACAATTGGTGTCACCGGCGAGATCGAAACTCTCGATCGACTTCGTTCTGTTGTTCTGCGGGAAAATGCGTTGGGTGGCACCGTTACCTTGGGCGACATTGCGACGATTGACCGTGGTGCGCGCAGCCCCGCTTCCGCCCTTGCTTATGCAAATGGAAAACCAGCGGTTCTCGTAGGTGTTTTGGCACAAGACGGTGTGCAAATTGATCGTTGGATGAGTTTCGTGCGCGAAGAGTTAAATGCGGGATCTGACAACGTCCCCGTTGGGATAGAAGAAACGCTGCTCTTCGATCAAAGCACCTACACGCTCGACCGATTGGCCGATGTGGCCGTCAACATGGCCATTGGTGTCTCGCTCGTTGTTCTTGTTCTGCTCTTAACGCTGGGCATACGTGCGGCTGCAATTGTCGCTCTGGTTTTGCCGGTGGTATCACTCGCGACGCTGGCCACTATGAATTTCATAGGCCTGCCGATCCATCAGATGTCGGTGACGGGTCTTATTGTGGCCCTTGGTCTTTTGGTCGACGCGGCAATCGTTATGTCTGACGAAGTACGCAAGCGGCTTCAAAATGGAATGGAGCGAATAGAAGCAGTCAGTCAATCGGTTCGCCGGCTGGCTGCACCGCTTTTGGCCTCAACAGTCACTACTGCACTGGCCTTCACACCTATGATTCTTCTGCCCGGTCCAGCTGGCGATTTCGTCGGTGCCATCGCCATTGCCGTTGTGCTTATGTTGGTTTGGTCTTTGTTTGTTGCACTGACAGTGACACCTGCGCTTGCGGGTTGGCTTCTTCCTACGGCAGAAAAAGGCACTGCGCTTAGCAGAGGTATCTCTGTACCGCCACTTGCCCGGCTGTTCGAAACTTCAATTCGTATAGCTGTGAAAAACCCGGTGCGCGCGCTGTCACTTTCGTTGATATTGCCTATCCTTGGTTTCGCGGCTTTTCCGACCTTGACTGCGCAGTTCTTTCCCGGGGTTGAGCGCAATCAGTTTTACATTGAGATTGATATGCCGTCAGGGGCTGGCATTGGTCGAACTGTGCAAACCGTTGAAGGTATGGACGAGATCATTCGAGCTGATGCGGGTGTTGATAGTGTTTACTGGACCGTGGGTGAGTCAGCGCCTGCATTTTACTACAACATCGTCGGCAACCGATCACAAGAACCCGGGTTCGCACAGGCCATGGTGACTACTTTAACCAATGCAGATGCGGCGCGGCTCGTTGGTTCATTACAGCAGCAATTCGACGCGGAGTTTCCAAGCGCACAAGTAATTGTACGCGGATTGGTTCAAGGCCCGCCGGTCGATGCACCGGTAGAGATTAAAATCCAAGGTCAGGATATCGCGACGTTGCGTCAACTCGGTGACGACGTGCGTGCCATAATGGCGGATTTGGAATTGGTCACACAGGCACGTGCCGGAGTTAATGGCGGCGCGCCCGAAGTAAAAGTCCAGATCGATGAGGTAAATACGCGACTGTTGGGGCTTGATATAACCGACGTCGCGGCTCAACTTGATTCCGCATTGGTCGGCGTCACGGGCGGTTCGCTGGTCGAAGGTACGGAACAATTACCGGTGCGTGTGCGCATGGGTGATGGATTGCGGTCTGACCTTAGAGCCATAGCCGATATGCCAATCTTGCTACCGAATGCCCCAGCGGTTTCTGCGACAGGCGCTTTCCCGGCTGTCCCGCTTTCTGAGCTTGCGACTCTCGCAATTGAACCGGCGGAAAGCATTATTTCCAGAACAAATAGCATCCGGGAAAACACCATTCAGGCGTTCATTGCTCCGGGTGTCCTACCCGAAGAGGCATTGCAAGATGTGCTCACCGCACTTGATGATCGTGGATTCGAATTGCCGCGCGGCTACAGTTTGGAACTTGGTGGAGACAGCGATGCGAGGTCGAACACTGTGGGCAATCTCTTGGCATCGATCGGGCTTATCGCAACCCTCACGATCGCCACAATTGCGCTTACGTTCAATTCGTTCCGGCTGACGGCTATTGCACTTGTCGTATGTGTCTTGTCAGCGGGTCTTTCCATGCTGTCGCTTGCGATCATGCAATTCCCTTTTGGGATTAACGCGATAATAGGCGTCATCGGCTCGATCGGTGTGTCGATCAACGCGGCCATCATTATTCTAACCGCGCTACAGCAGGACCCAGCCGCAAGTTCCGGTGACCGTGATGCAATGGCGCGTGTTGTGACAGAATCAAGTCGTCACATAATCTCAACAACGATCACGACGTTTGGTGGTTTCTTGCCGTTGATGATCGGTGGTGGTTCATTTTGGCCACCGTTTGCCGTGGCTATCGCGGGCGGGGTCCTGTTATCGACGCTGGTCTCGTTCTACTTCACACCGCCGGTATACGCTTTGATCTACAAGCGCAAAGGCATCGAAAAGCGATGTGAGAAAGCGGGCAGTAATGAAGAGATGTCGGTAAAGCTGCTTCATGCCGCAGAGTGACAAACCAAGCAAAGCACTTAAACGCAATTGTTTTTGGTATCGATCAATACTTGTCGGCGGTTCTTTGACCCAAAGCTATTCGAATCCAAGAATAGAGATTTTGCGCCGTTTTGCCGCAGTTCGTGACTTGAATCCGATGGCGTCTACCACATTTTGAAAATTTCTCGTTCACAAATTACGCGACAGCTAATTTTCTTAGGCCACAGGTATTCATGCACCAAGTCAAAAACGAAATACTGACCGCAGATCGTGAATCCGCCTCCGAAGCTACAGTTTACTTTGACGGCTCATGCCCACTTTGTACTGTTGAGATTGATCACTACGCATCTCGCGAGGGTGGAGACAAGCTCTGCTTCGTTGATGTTTCAAAGAGCGATGCAGAGCTCGGTTCTGACCTGAACGCACAAGATGCCATGCGTCGTTTTCATGTTCGTCTTTCGGATAGAACGCTGGTGTCCGGTGCGCGTGGTTTCGTTGAAGTTTGGAACATTCTTCCAGGATGGCGCTGGGCCGCGAGACTCGCACGGATTCCGGGAATAACCCTGATGCTTGAGGTGGCTTACCGACTGTTTTTGCCGATACGTCCGGCCTTGTCCAAAATTGCGTTGTGGCTGGGAGCGAAACCGTCCAATCCGAAAGAGCAAGGGCAGCGCCGTGTCGGCTGATCCGCATTTCAAGCGAATTATCGACTTGGTCTGCGGTGCATTGAGTCCCCCTCCCGGACGCGGTCGCATCGCGCTTGCTTTGCTATTCGGCGTGACGGTTCACGTTGTGTTTGCGTTGGCTGTTCTGTCCATGATCTCGGCGATGTTCTTTGGACTGAGTGAAAGCCTCGGCGATGTATCATGGCCGTATGCATTGATCACCAATGCTTTTCTGATTTTGCAGTTCCCCTTGGTGCATTCGTTTCTGCTGACGGGTCTAGGCGCAAGTTGGTTAGCGAAAGTCTTACCCGGCCGACATGGACGTACGCTTTCCACAACGACATATGCTATCATCGCGTCAACTCAGCTCTTGGCGCTTTTTGCCCTTTGGACGCCAAGCGGCATCGTTTGGTGGCGAGCCGACGGATGGGCATTCTATTCGATTACCAGCGCTTATGCTTTATCGTGGCTTCTTTTGCTGAAAGCTAGCTGGGACGCTGGGGCCGAGGTGCAATCCGGCGCGCTCGGGTGGATGTCGTTGATGAAGAATGCAAAACCGAAGTTTCCGGATATGCCGACGACAGGATTGTTTCGCTTTATTCGTCAACCCATCTACGTAGCCTTCGCGTTAACGCTTTGGACCGTTCCTGTATGGACACCGGATCAACTTTTTTTGGCGGTTACTCTCACGCTTTACTGTCTTGCAGCACCAAAACTTAAAGAGCGTCGGTTTGCAGCAAGATACGGACGCCGTTTTGAGGACTACAAAAGGAAAGTGCCTTATGCGCTGCCTTCACTGTCAAAAGCGAGCAAAGCGCCGGACCGTATAGGAGAAGATGCAAAGGCTTGAGATAACGCCCGGCTTTACCAATGCTCTGTTCCTGCAGCACCCTTGATTTTGCCACGAAGGTTATCCGTGACCCAGCCACCGTAGAAATCCCCGGGTTGTGGGATGACCTTATGATCTCCGATAAAACAAGCGTCCATTGATGTCGCGTAGAACGCTAGATAGTCGGTGATTAAATTGAAGGATGTCGTTGGCTTTGCGTAGCTCCAGGCGGCGCGCGGTGCGATTGCATCTGCGACTGAGACATCCCAATAGGCCGCAAGTCCTTTCCATTCACAAAAAGACTGACCGGGAGCAGGGGATAAATCTGCGAACACGTCATCAGGCGGAAAGTAATAAGTGGGCGCGTGGTGTGTCTCCAGCACACGATACCCTCGCGTCGTCTCCGCAGCGACTATACCGCCTAGGATAATACGAAGAGTGTGCGGTACAGATTGCAAAGCGGGAGGACGCGGATAGTCCTGAACTGTTTCTTCGGGAAGTGATGTCATAGCAAGCCAGATTTGTGCAGTATTTCTGGGATTTTCTTTTTCACCTTGAAGAACCCAGCTGTGGCATGTGGCCAAACCAACTCATCCCACTCGCGGCGAAACTCAGTTACAGCTATGCCGCGATCTTCAAGCGCTGGACTTGCCTCCGTCATCCAATCTGACAGCGGTCCCGTTGGAACATAGGGCATAGCGATCTGCATTACTCCTTGCGCTTCAGCCCATCGGGCAAGATCATGCGGCACTCCGGCACGAAGCTCAGTTGCCGTAAGGCCAAGTCGATTTGCAGCGTCTTCCATTGCAAGCGCGTCAAAATCAGTAACCAATGTTGATACATCTCGAGGAGAGCGCAAATGGCTGGCTGGGAGCGTCGCAGCAACCGTAATATCGAGGCTTGCAAGATCAAAGTCTTCCAGTGCGCAGTCATCCTCGGTAAGAATTAGCGCTGTCGGCAAATTTGTTTTAGGCACATTGAAGTCACGAAGTGGAAGAACATCCGGTAGGCCGTCCGGTTCACTATGTTCTAGCCCCCTCGCGTCATCCGCAAAGTCGGTTTCTTTTGGCAAAAAGCGATTTTCGGTGAATTTTGCTATGTTCCATGCTTTCGCAGCGTAGGTTTTGCCGCGGGTGTGCAATCCTGCAACCCAACGCCAGCTACATGTGTTTGATGCAGGATCACCATCAAGTAAGTGCCTGTAGAAGAAATCAGCGCCGACGCGCCAGGGGAGGCCAAGTGTGAAAATCCATATAGATGCAAACCACATCCGTGCGTGATTGTGCAGATATCCTGTTTCAACAAGTTCCTGCGCCCAAGCATCAAAGCATTCTATGCCGGTCGACCCGCTCTCGGTGTCCTCGACCTGCTTTCGCAAGGAGCGATCTACGCTCAGAAGCTGTAGATCACCGTTTAAACCCAGGACGTAATCAGTCCAAACCTGCGGGCGTCTTTCCAGCCAACCTTTGAAATATCCGCGCCAAAGCACCTCTTGGATGAATTTTTCTGCGTTCTCTGGGCCATGTTCTGCCAATGCTGCTGCGACGGTTTCTTTTTCTGTAACGAGCCGCCTGCGAATGTAAGGCGACAGGCATGAAACATCACGATGATGTCCCGGCCCACGGTCATAGTTCCGACCATTTGCGTATCTTCTGCCCATTCGCGACGCGAAGTTGGCCATGATACGTTGGCCCGCTGCACGCGTTGCCTCTTTTGCCGTCAAATCTCAACTCCCTTCAGCGAAGCGTTAAGATGTAGCGCGCGGACGCGCTTTCAATATGTCCGGAATCAAGATTTCAAAAGAAACCGAACTACGGTTTTCATGTTTTGTTTTCGTTGTTGCGAACTTGACGGGTGAAAAAGTTAGAGTTCGATGGAACCTTTTCTCGCGGCAAGGGCACTTACTCTTCGCGGCGGTTTCTCAACTGCTCGCAAGACAGATTACTATTCGAGGAAGTTAACGATGTTCAAAATTCGACACGCGCTCCAGATATGTGCAGTAAGTGCATTTCTAATGCCCGGCGCCAACGCGGCTCACGCCGCATCCATAAACATCGATGGCACCAGTGGTCCCCAGTTTGGAGATTTCGCTCCTGGAGCCGGTGGAGATGTATTTTCAATCGAAGCAAGTGCCTTTGGTGTTACTGCGCCCTTGTCTTTTCAGTCCGGTGTATTCGGCAATATCGGTATCAGTGCAGAAAACCTAGCTGGTTCAGCTGACGACCCCAATGCGATTGCGTCAGATGTGAATGTCGTGGTCATACAAAACCGAGACAATGACGATTTTGACGGCAATCCACCAGCCAATTGGAACGCATCCTGGAATGCGAGGACGTCGCTCAGCGCCATTGCGGCTAACACAACAGGCGACCGTGCAGGGTTCTTTCTATATTGGAATGAAGGTCTTGGTGTGAACAGATTGTTTGCTACAGACAATCTTAACGATCCGTTGGCGTCTTTGACGTTGCTCTTCACTGATCAGTCGAGTGTGTTGACAGGTGTGCCGGGCGAATTCGACCTCAATCTTGCAAATGGTGATCCGACGCGTACAGATCTTTTCCCTGAAGCGAACGCGAACCTCGCAGAACTTGCCCTGTACTCGTCTGATAACTTTGTGTTCTCGGATCAGGTTGCTCCGGTACCTTTGCCTGCGGGGCTGCCACTTCTTGCAGCAGGACTTGCACTATTCGGTGTTATGAGGCGTCGCCGCTGATCATGCGGCACGTTCCTCGAGGTCGGGTGTATGTTCACGAGTTTGTGACAGTGATGATTTGAACCTTGGCCAACCTATTGGGCACTAACGTTTACTAGTAGGAGAAACCTGTGAAGACGGTGACGTTAGTGTCCAATCAGGACAACCTTGCAGATTTGGATGAGTTCCTTTTGAAGGCGGTTGCCAAAGGAGATCATCTGGCCTTTCGAAGACTGCATTCCCGATACTACACGCGTGTACTCAATTTTTCTTTCCGCATTGTTCAAAAAACCGACCGCGCGGAGGAAGTTGCTAATGACACTATGCTTGCGGTTTGGAGAGGAGCAGCAAAATTTCAAGGCCGAGCTAAAGTTTCGACATGGATTTTCAGCATTGCATACAGAACCGCAATTAAATCAAAAAGGTTCTTCCTGTTTGAACGCAATCAGGAACAGATTGATGATCGTTTTGATCTGAAGGATGAATCGGTCACGCCAATTGAAACACTCTTCGAGCATAAGCGCGTGCAATCTGCCTTAAGCGAACTGCCGGCCCACCTGCGTGCCGTAGTACAACTTACCTACTATGACGGCATGTCCTACGCTGAGATTGCTCAAATTGTGGGCTGTGCCGAAGGAACAGTGAAATCGCGCATGTCTCGCGCTCGTGAAATGCTGCGGGGGTTCTTGGGTGAAGGAACAAAAGAGTTATGAATAACGAGTTAAACAAAACTCAACACAACAGAGTTTGGGACCTATTACCTTGGTACGCAAATGAAACACTGAGCGCAGAAGAACGTTCAGAAGTAGAAGCTCATTTGGCAGAATGCTCGTATTGTCG
>JBCDDS010000114.1:0-11781 GCA_039180185.1 Pseudomonadota bacterium
GCTTGTGTTGCCTAAAGGAATGTTCGTGCGTGCAAACCTCTCCATTTCAACTACGGCGATCTCGCACGCCTCGGAAGCGCACCGCATGGCGAGAATTTCGTCGGGACCTTTCACAGCGCGGCATTTCTCAGTCAGTTCTTCACCTTCCATGATCTCGAGACCCTGTGCCTCAAGCGCGCGCAGCCCATGCAGCATGATCTTGTCAACGGCCACCCGTTTGTTGCCTGGTGCGTGTTCTTCCAAGAGGAGGCGGACCTCGTTTGAGAACACGTCGGCGGCCACGTCGACCTTGTCGCCCCGGTCAAAGTAAAACAGATCTGCACCAGAGCGTTGTTCCCGCACCAAAGGATTGAATTCAGAGAGAAATGGCGAATTCTTGTAGTCCCACATCACCATGTAGCCATCCGCACAGACTAAAAGCGCGCGAAACGGGTTGTGCGTGTTCCACAGCTGCATGTTGGTGCTATCTGATGCGTAGCGAATGTTAAGCGGGTCGAAGACCAACAACCCCGCATAGTCGCGATCTTGAATGAAACGTGTCAGCCGCTCCCAACGATAACGGCGCATTGCCTGCAAATCGGGAAGCTGAAGTCCCGCCGCCGCCCATTCACCAAAGGCAAGCTTCGTCGGCCCTATTTCGACACGATCCATGTCATTGGGTGTATTGTCGCCAGTCGTCGCACCCCGCGTAGGGTCAATTTTGCGGCTGTCGCGATAATGGGTGTTCATAGCAGGCCTCCCTGATGAGAAAAGCGTGCCGAAGCTGACTTTGATGCGCGCGTCCGAATGCGACATGCAAAAATGTCGCAAATGAGTGCCACAGGTCGTTTGTTGATCCCTTATTGGCTAATTCGAAGTGCTGAATTAGCTCCGACGCACGGTGTCGATCATCAATTGTACGTGGTCTGGATCGGCATCGGGCGTAATACCGTGCCCGAGGTTGAATATATGCGCACCACCCTTGAACGCGTCTACAACACGTCGCGTTTCTTTCACAAGGTTCTCACCACCGCTCACCATATGCGATGAAGCAAGATTTCCCTGAACACAGCCGGACACTTGTACATGCTCGGCGCACCATTCTGGAGTGACAGAATTATCAAGCGCCACGCAGTCAGCGCCTGTCTTGTTGTGAAAACCGATGTAGCCCTCACCACCTTCGCGAGGAAAAGCGATTATTGGTATGCTAGGGTGCTTCTCTTTCAGCGCTGATATTATCCTTTTCGTGGGCGTTACTGCGAAATCTTCGAAGTCCTGACCTTTGAGCGAGCCGGCCCAACTGTCGAAGATCTTGACCACTTCGGCCCCGGCGTCGATCTGGTGCGAGAGATAGGTGATCGTGGCTTCGGTAATCCGGTCCATCAACGCCTCAAACAGCGGTCTGTTTTTGTCCTTGAGTGCATGTGCGGGACCCTGATCGGGTGTGCCACGCCCGGCGATCATATAGGTGGCCACCGTCCATGGCGCTCCCGCAAAGCCGATCAGCGTTGTTTCGGCGGGCAGCGCAGAGGACAGATTGCGCACCGTCTGATAGATTGGCGCGAGCGTGTCGTGAATTTCATTCGCTGGTTTGAGCGCGTCAAAGCCAGTCTGCGAGGTAATCGTTGAAAGTCGTGGACCCTCACCGGTGACAAACCACAAATCAGCGCCAAGGGCTTGTGGTACTAGTAGGATGTCAGCAAACAAGATGGCAGCATCAAAGCCATAACGTCGGATAGGTTGCAACGTCACTTCGGTTGCCAGATCGCTGTTATAGCAAAGTGATAAGAAGTCCCCGGCTTGTTCTCTTGTGGCACGATATTCTGGCAGATACCTCCCTGCCTGACGCATCATCCAAATCGGCGGTGTCGGCAGAACTTCACCTGCGAGGCTTCTTAGGATTGTCTTATTGGACGTCATGGCGTTTCTCCCACAGACACCGTGGTCACCTTTGATTGACATATTGTCAACCCTAAGCTTGTCAGGAAAGGTTTACACGTCTAGACCAATGATATGACTTATGAAATGCCATCTGCGGCCAAGCCTCTGAAGATCGGAACACGTGGCTCGCCACTCGCGCTAGCGCAGGCGCATGAGACAAGAGACCGTCTTTCCAAAGCATTCGAACTTGAAGAAACCTGTTTTGAAATCGTGGTGATCAAAACCACGGGCGACAAGGTCTTGGACAGGCCTCTTAAGGAGATTGGCGGTAAGGGACTTTTTACCAAGGAAATCGAAGAGGCGATGCTTTCTGGTGAAATCGACATTGCGGTTCATTCGATGAAAGATATGCCGGTGGAGCAGCCGGGCGGTTTGGTGCTTGAGACATATCTGCCGCGCGAAGATGTGCGCGACGCTTTTGTTTCTCCAAACTTCAAAGGATTGCATGATCTGCCAGAAGGCACAAAAGTTGGAACGTCGTCGCTTCGGCGCAAGGCGCAAGTTTTAGTGCGCTTTCCGCATCTTGATGTGGTTGAGTTCCGTGGCAACGTTCAAACCCGTCTAAAAAAGCTCGCAGATGGTGTTGCAGGCTGCACATTTCTGGCGATGGCAGGTTTGAATCGCCTTGGCCAGTCTCATGTGGCGCGTGGAGCGATTGAACCCGAAGACATGTTACCAGCCGTGGCGCAGGGCGCGATTGGGATCGAGCGACGTCAAGACGATACCCGTGCAGCAGAAATGTTGTCGGCAATTCATGACAGTGTAACGGCAACGCGGCTTGCCGCCGAGCGCGCTTTTCTGGCCACGCTCGACGGATCTTGCGAAACGCCAATTGCTGGTTTGGCTGAACTCAATGGAGGTTCCTTACGTTTGCGTGGAGAAATCCTACGCCCTGATGGCAGCGAAAGCATTTCAGAGGAGTTGTCAGGGCCTCTTGAAGATGGCGCCGCAATGGGCCAGGCGCTTGCCCAAGACCTCCTAGGACTTGCGGGTGAGGGGTTTTTCGACTGGCGCGCTGCGTAAGCCAGAGGCGTCAGCGTGTCAGAAAACGCCAGGCTCCTTCAATGTACTCCGCTTTGAAAGAATGTCCGCCTCCATGCAGGCATTTGACAAGCATGGCCGGTGCTTCACCCTTCCATGCGTCGCAGGACAATCCGTTCGAAATCTCAGGTGCTTTGTAAGAAGAAAGACCGTTTGTATCACGATACATTTCTAGCGCCTCTTCGATATTGCCCTGTTTAGTGTCCTTGATAACGCGGCCAGCCAGAGGGACGATACGGTCAGCCGTGCCGTGAATATGCACAATGCTGGTCGCTGGCGTCTTGCACCGATCCGGTATCGGTTCCCAGAATGTGCCGGACAAGGCAATAAATCCCAGATAGTCTTGTGGTCGGGTACATGCGACATGCCAAGTTAGCATCCCGCCGGCAGAAAATCCTGATACCACGAGTTTTGTCTCATCGATGGCGAAACGCTCAATAATATCCGCGCGTACGGCGTCCAGATATTTGCTTTCGTCCAAACCAGGTATAGCGCTATCAGACGGAACGCCCGGGATGGACCAATCCGGTCCCTTTGAATCCAGCGCAACGAGCGCAATCCCCAGTTTGTTTGCCAGTTTTTCAAGCGATGCGTTGCGCATCGTGCCGCGCGGCGACCCTTTAAAGCCATGTGCATAAATCAATGCACCAATCGTAGAGTTTTCATTGGTCTCTGGTAGTCTGATCCGATAGCTGCGATCGCCAACAAGGCAATCGCTATCGGCACCGCATGCGTGGGCTGGGGCGTCGTGAAAAAGGGCAAGAGATAGAATGAGGGTCAGAAACAGTTTCTTCATTCGGTTTTTCTAGCACCGGCGATCCGCATCTGCTCTAGCCATTTTCACCTGTAACGTCGAAGTGAAGAGAAAATAAAAAAACCGCCCCGCAATTCAGTACGGGACGGCCTTGTATTATTGGACCAGAGTTACTTGTGATCTCTGTATTTTTTGGCCTCCATGCTGTTGCCGAGCACCAAGGCCAGAAGCAACATGATGATTGCAATCCCGCTGTAGACACCGGTCGCGGCTTGACCCATGAAGATCGCGCCGCTCACACCGTCCCAGCTTGGGTTATCGAATGGAAATCCCATTTGTTTTTCTCCTTATCGTAACTTACTGCGACGCCGGTGGCGACACTGCGATGCCTTCTGGATAGGCCTGTGCCGGCACTTTGACCGTATCTAGACCTGCAATCTCAGCTGCTTCCGGTACGCGGAGCATACCAAGCATCTTGAGAACCAGCGACGTAACGAAGCCGGTCACCAGACCGATTGCGACAAATACTGCAGACCCAACAAGTTGACCTAGGAAGCTGACGGTTGCAGCGCCTTCACCTGTATGCGCAGGATAGCCCACGGCGAATATACCAAGTGCCAACATGCCAAATATACCCATTGTGCCGTGAACCGTAACCGCACCAACGGCATCGTCGATACCCATGTTTTCAAGCACAGTTGCTGCAGGTTTGAGCATGATACCGGCGATCAAAGCAATGATTAAGGTGATCGATGGGAAGTAGATGTCGAGGCCGGAAGCCACCGAAATCAACCCGGCGAGAGCACCTGACATCATCCAAAACGGATTGCGGGTGAAAATCCACGCGCCGATGATACCACCTGCGATACCCATCAGGATGTTAAAGCTCAGCGCACCAAGATTCGTAGGAGTGCCATAAATCGTGGTGTAGTTAGAACCCCACGACCATGCTTCGCCGCCTACAACGAGACATGCCATCAGGAAGCCCCAGAAGCCGACAACAATGAGCATAAGGCCTGTTGCAGTAAATGGCATGTTATGACCTGGAAGGTCATTCGCCGTGCCATCCTCGTTGAACTTACCAATCCTTGGGCCAAGGTTGATCAGAACCCCAAGTGCAAAGAAGGCTGCAACAGCGTGCACAAGACCGGCAGCACCGAAGTCATGCACACCCCAGTCCTGAACAAGCCAGCCGTCTGCGTGCCAGCCCCATGCCGCCGCAAGAGTCCAGCTGAAACCGCCAAGAACAATTGCGCAAATCACGAAGCCGACTGTTTGAATCCGTTCGATAACCGCACCAGACATGATCGAAGCAGTGGTCGCTGCGAACAATGTGAAGGCACCCCAGAACACACCGTCGATTTGGTCTTCGGTGTTGGGGCCCATGAAGATCGAAGATTCGCCCCACGCTAGAGCAATACTGTTTGCATACTCTGAGCCGGAAATTCCATTCGGACCGGCAGCGAAGGAGAACCCGGTTGGGAAAGCCCAATAGACCCACCAGCCAAAGAAGTAGAAAGCTGGGATAACGAACGCGAATGCAAGGATGTTTTTGACCCCGGATGATAGTGCGTTCTTGGCGCGGGATGCGCCCATTTCGTAGGCTAAAAAGCCAGCGTGAATTATAATCATTAAGGGGATCGTTACGTAGTAATACATTTCTGCGAACATAGTGTTCGTCAGATTCCCCTTCGCTTCTAATGCGGCCACCTGTGCCGCAAGTTCCGCGAGTTGCTCTTCCATTGTTTGTCGTTCCTCCGTGTTGGACGCGCTATTTTCCCGTGAGCGCATGCCTTGTAGTGCGTGCAGTGAACCCGGTGCGGGATTATCCGCCAAGGTTTTTTTTAACAAATTGTTAAGGAACTTTATGTCGGCAGCTATGGTGACAATATTTGTAAGGAAAGAGCCCAACCTTCAAAGTGCTTAGTGGTGTCAAAATAAGCATCTGATAAAGTTCAGAAATTTTTTGGAACAATCGAAAGCCTGGTTGTGTAAGCCGATAACCGCAACCTTCAAAGCTGCAAATTTTGTTCGAAACTGCAGACGCAAAAAATGGACCTTGTTTTCTCGGAAAAGCGGAATCTGTACCAAAATTCGCACAATTTTAGACCACGTTGGCCGAATCTACTTAAATTAAAAACCAATTATGTACCAATTTTATTTGGTCGGCTGAACACGCTTTGGCACTAGATAGCGAAGTCCGGGTCACTCCGGTAAGACTTTGCCGGGATTCAAGATGTTCTCGGGGTCCATCGCTTTTTTGATTGATCGCATCACGTCTAACGCGACTGTGTCCTTGTGCTTTGCCATCGCGGAGAGTTTTGACAAACCCACACCGTGCTCTGCCGAAAACGATCCCCCCAAAGCAATCGTTTCCTCCTCGACTGCTTGCTTTATCGATCGATGAACTTCAGGGTCCTCGGTTTTTGGCCACGCGGCAAAATGAAGGTTGCCGTCACCCAGATGTGCCACATTCAGAAATCGCACATCTGGGTCTAATTCTTGTGCACGCATCTCAATGCGTTCGATCAGGGTCTGCATGTGATCCACGGGAACCGCAATGTCATTGTCAACAATCGGAGAGCGCAAACGCGAAAGCTCTGCCGCCGCTTCGCGTCGCTCCCACATTTCTCCGCGCTGTGCTTCATTCTGGGCGATCACGGCGTCGAGAATAGCTCCTTGCTTGAGCATTTCTTCGAGCGTTTCTTCTAGGACTTCAGCGACGGCGATGCACCCGCTCGGGTTTAGCTCGGCTTGCGTGGCCGAAATAGCGCCCAGTTCAACGAATACATTCACTTTGTACCGTTGCTCAAAGGGTGCGCGCGCGTCGGGAAACCTTTCCAGATGCGCATCGATGTAGTTATCCGGTAGATACTCGAAAGCCTCAACAGTGCCACCTGTTTCAGTCTGCAACTTGTTCAATAGATCCACTGCCGCACTGATCGACGGACATGCAACCATTGCAGAGACATAAGCGCGCGGCTTTGGCACAAGCTTAAGCACCGCGGCCGTGATGATGCCAAGCGTGCCTTCCGACCCAATCAGCAAATCGCGCAGGTCATAACCCGAATTATCTTTATGCACGCCGCTCATCAGATTGAGAATGCGTCCGTCGGCCAAAACCGCCTCAAGACCGAGGCAAAGTCCTCGCGTGCTGCCGTACCGGACCACGTTTGAACCTCCTGCATTGGTCGAAAGTGCTCCACCAATCATTGCTGATCCACGCGCCCCGAACGTCAGCGGAAACACTAGGTCATACGCATCAACTGCCTCGTGCAGCGTTGAAAGGACAACGCCGGCTTCGACCACAGCAAGACGCGCTTTCGATCGGATTTCCCTGATTTTGTTTAGCCGGTCGAGTGACAGCATAAGCGCACCGTCTGCCCGCGTCGCATTTGTGAGCCCCGTATTACCGGAAACCGGAACCACAGGTGCCTTATACTCCGAAGCGCACTTCATAACTCTTGAAACCTGATCCGTGTCCCTAGGTCGCAAAACTGCTAAGGGCGTCCAGTTGTCCATGCCGGACCAGTCTTGTGACCAGGGCTTCGCATCCTTGCCAGACAACACGTATTTTTCGCCGAGACACTGGCGCAATGCATCAAGTATTTCAGTTTTCATGGAGCAAGATTGCACCTTGTTTCACCGTTGCGACAAGTGCTGATTTTCACTTGACGGATGTCAGGGGCTGGCATACCTACCGCTGGCGTTTGGCGGAGTAGCTCAGGTGGTTAGAGCAGCGGAATCATAATCCGCGTGTCGGGGGTTCAAGTCCCTCCTCCGCTACCAAACGACAGATTATCCTTCGATCCATCGCCAGGTAATTGTCTTTGTAAAATCATATCTTAGCCACTTTTTAATGATGGTTAATAAAGTGAAAATTCGTTCGCGCTTTTCGGAAAGGCCAGTTTGCGCGGTTTGGTTGTGTTATCTGTTTCTCGTAGGAGTAACATTGTGGTTGCCTTTAATTTTACCGTGCCGATCTATGGTTTTGATCAATGGAGTGCCGCGGCCAGCACGAACAATACAGTGAGCTATCCGAACGGGACAACATTCACGCTTGATGCGACGCCCGTCCTGACTGTGATCGACGTTCAGGATGATGATGGCAATCCAGCCGACTCTCCGGACAACCTGTTTGACGACGGCTTCATCGACACACCTGGCGACGGTTCCGCCCCGTCCACAGCGAACAACGACCAGGTTCTTACACAACCCGTCACAATCAATGGTCAGTCATTCAATGTGGGTGATCAGGTGGAGCTCGAGTTTGCGTTCACTACTACAAGCGGCGACACATTTTGGATCATTCGAATTGATGGTGTGAATGTCGGTATCAGCGGGCCGGTCTTGCCGGTTCCTGGCACGACATACACAGTTAGTGGCAGCTCCGATGGACAGGCCACTCCAATTGAGGATGTGCCTTGTTTCACTGACGGCGCTCTGGTCGAAACGCCAAGCGGCCCAGTCGTAATCGAAGATTTAAACGCGGGTGATCTGGTTCTTACGGTGGATCACGGTCCGCAACCCATCCTGTGGGTAGGCCAACGCAAGGTGAGTGTGGAAGAAATGCGTTTCATGCGGCATTTGCGCCCAATAATCATCACGCCAGGCTCTCTTGGCTCAAGTTTTCCTAAAGAAACTTTGGCTTTGTCCCGCAACCACAGAATTGTTTTGCAATCGTTGAAGTCAGATCTTCTCTTTGGTGAGCGCGAAATGCTTGCTCCGGCAAAATTTCTCGTCAACGGGCGGACGATTTTTGAATACATGCCACGCAAGCCAATTGTTTATCGTCATCTTTTGCTTGCCAAGCATGAAGTGTTGATTGTGAATGGGCTTCCGGCTGAAAGTCTTTATCCCGGCACAGGGGCTCTTACAGGAGACCAGTTATTGGAACTTGATTTGGTGGGGCACGATCCCGACCAATTTTTTGACTTCGCGCGTCCAACTCTACGCTCTTATGAAGCTTGTTTGCTCGTCGCGTGATGAGGTTTGGTGGCACTGCCGTTCAAGTTACTGAAACAAAACCTTTTCTAGAATAGGATTGTCTCCGAAAGGAGCAACAAATTGGTCACAAATGCGGCGTTTTTCGCATTTTGTGTCAAAACTATGGTAGTGGATTCGACGTTTTTTATCTTGGTGGAGTGAAGAGTATGTGGGGGTATAAGTTCGTTGGTTTGCGGTTCACATCTGTGTGCGCGCTAGCACTGTTGACCGCAGTTGCTATTTCCAATCCTAGCTATGCATTTGATGCCGGTGGCTCATCAGGTGGCGCTGGCGGATCTTCCGGGGGCTCGTCAGGCGGTGCTGGCGGTGGTACTGGCGGCGGCTCTGGTGGAGGTTCCGGCGGTGGAGATGGGTCAGGCGGCAGCGATCGCGATACATTAATCGTGGAAACAGATGAAAATCCGACAGGCGCCACGTCCCCTGCGGCCTTGGGATTTGCTGACAGCAACCCAGACGTCAGCCTGGATTTCATTGCTGACTTTGTTTTGGACCGTCGCTGTACGGGAACAAACGCGCCAACCTGCGACTTCAATTAAATCGAACGTAGGACAACGTAGCGTTTAGCCGTTTGATGGTTGGAGTTCGGACATAAGCCAGTCGCTGAAAACCCGGCTGGCTGGCGTTTCGTTGTGACTTGCAGGCGCAAAAAGAAAATAGCTTTCTGCCATTTTTGCGCAGCCTGCAAATGGCCTTACCAGGTCGCCGCGCGCGAGCAAATCTGCTGCTAACGTGTCGTGGCACATCACTATTCCCCCGCCATGCTGTGCGGCAGCCATTCCGACCAGATAGGTTGAGGCAAGGTTAACTTCTGCAGCGCGGGCAAAATCGATGTCTTGCGCGCGTGCCCAAACCTCCCAGGTGCTCATGACACCGGAACAATCGAACAGAAACGCTGAATCCAAACTAAAGTCACCATTTTGATAAGTTGGGGAGCAAACCGGAAAAAGCATGTCGTCTGTTAGCTTTATCGCATGATCGGACATATCTCCGGCACGGCCAAAACGTATCTCTAGTGTGTAATCTGACAAATCATTTCGTTGCTCCCATATCGACGTGGAGACGTTCAAGATTAACCAAGGATGCGCTGCCTGCAGCCGTTGCAGACGCGGTGCCAGCCAATGCACTGAAAACGAAAGATTGCATTGCAAGGAAAGTAACCGTCCGCGATCCATTCCTACAAAAGACTGTGTTCCGCGCGCTAACAGATCGAAGGCTTCGCGCACGGTTGGAAGATAATTAGAGCCAGCCTCAGTCAGGCTTAACGCTCTGGTTTTGCGAATAAAAAGAGCGTGTCCCAGAAAGCTCTCGAGACTGCGCACATGTTGACTGATCGCGGATTGCGTGAGGTTCAACTCTTGTGCGGCCTGCGTGAAAGAAAGGTGTCGGGCGGCAGCCTCGAATGCACGCAACCAAGAAAGAGGAGGAAGTCCTGGCACCATATGCAAAACCTATCCATAAGTTTTATTAATGTTATGAGTGCAAATGCTTTGTTTGTAAACTGTACGCAGCTTCGGCAATGTGTGCGTAATAGTTCTTGGAGGTCGCCATGCTGCACGCACAAAGCCCATCTGCCATGCCAAACATCGCTCACTGGAAGGAGCGGGTAGAGCTTGCCGCCACGTTTCGTTGGACCGAAAGATTGAACATGCATGAGGCCGTCGCCAACCATTTTAGCCTGTCGGTCAGCGAGGATGGCACTAGGTTTTTGATGAACCCAAATCAAGTACATTTCAGCCGGATCAAGGCCTCTGATCTTTTGCTGCTCGATGCAAATGATCCCGAGACGTTGAACCTGCCAGGCGCGCCTGATCCAAGCGCATGGGGCCTGCATGGTTCCGTGCACCGCCGATGCCCGCATCATCGCTGTCTTATGCATGTGCATTCAATCTTCGCGACCGTTCTGGCAAGCCTTGCTGACAGCAACCTGCCGCCAATCGACCAAAACACGGCAACTTTCTTCAACCGCTATGTAATTGATAACGACTTTGGCGGGCTGGCTTTTGAGGATGAGGGGGAACGTTGCGCCGCTCAGCTTAGTGATCCTCAGAAGAAAGTCATGATTATGGGCAATCATGGCATTCTAATCATGGGTGACAATCCGGCAGACTGCTTCAATCGCATGTACTATTTTGAGCGGGCGGCAGAAACTTACATCCGAGCGCTACAAACTGGACAGCCGATGCGCGTGCTCTCGGATGAGATCGCTGAAAAAACTGCGCATGAAATTGAGACCTACCCGGGTCAGGCCGAGCGGCATCTGGCCGAACTTATGACCATTCTGGATGAAGAAAGCTCCGACTACGCCAGCTGAAAGCGAGCACTCCCATGAGCAAAACCACCCGCACCAACGCCGCATCCTCAGGGGTAAAGGTCGACTCCAAGTCCATCAAATCGCTTTCCGCGCGTTCTGACAGACCAGGATTGATCTATCTGGCAAAGCTTATGGTCCTCTTGGCCACAACGGGCACAGTTGTGATGATGTGTGTTGGCACTCTTTGGGTTTGGCCTGCGATGTTCTTGCACGGGATTGTGCTTTGCGTGCCGACCTATTCAGCGAGCCACGAAACCGCGCATGGCACAGCTTTCAAAACGCCTTGGCTGAATGAGGCCGTGCTTTGGATCAGCTCGTTCGTCTACATGGAAGAGCCGCTTCACCGGCGCTATACGCACACCTCGCATCACATGTATACTTGGCATGTCGGCAAGGACGCGCAGATGCCGTTTGATACGCCCATGGGCCTGGGTGGCTGGTTTGCGGAAATCACTGGTTTTGCGCTGGCAAGATTTCACGGGCATGTTTTCTTACAACTCGCCACACGGCGCTACACCGACATGATGCGTATGGCCTGTCCAGAAGGCGTGTTTGATAAGATGACACGCAACGCGCGGATCATGCTGGCGCTTTATACGTTGATAGTTGCGGCACCATTCTTTGGTGTCTGGTGGCCGATTTGGCTCTTGGTGATACCACGCGTTCTTGGCGCACCGGTCATGCTTCTCTTCACGCTGATCCAACACGTAGAGCTGCGGGAGAACTCACCATCAATTCTGGAAAGCAC
>JBCDDS010000115.1:0-11707 GCA_039180185.1 Pseudomonadota bacterium
GAGGTTGTGGCGACCGACCTGGTTAGCCAAGCAGAGCATGGCTACAACTCGCCCGTGTGGCTGGTGACGGATAGCAAGCCACTGGCCGAAGCGGTTTTGAACCGGGTTCCGCAATTGATAGCAGATTTACCAGAGCTTAATCGTGAGAATGCAACCGCCGCTTGGCGCGACTATGCCGAAGTAATTCTTTGTGAAGATCGCGAAGAAATGGCGGCCTGTTCGGATGACTACGCGCCCGAACACCTGACGGTGCAGGCTGAAGATCTGGATTGGTGGCTGGATCGGTTGACCTGCTATGGCTCGCTGTTTCTTGGAGAGGAAACAACCGTATCCTACGGAGACAAAGCAACTGGAACGAACCACGTTCTGCCGACCTCAGGCGCGGCGAGTTATACGGGTGGTCTCAGCGTGCACAAATACATGAAGATCGTCACGTGGCAGCGTGCCACGCGCGAGGGTTCTCGCCCAATTGCCGAGGCCACGGCGCGGATTTCCCGACTAGAAGGGATGGAGGCGCATGCGCGAGCGGCAGATGTACGGTTGGCCAAGTATTTCCCAGGACATAATTTTGATCTAACCGCCGAGGAATAGATGGACCACCCACAGGCGCTTTTTGATCTTTCAGGGCGCGTGGCCTGCGTGACAGGGGCGAGTTCCGGCTTGGGTCGTCGCGCGGCTATGGTTTTGGCGGCCGCAGGGGCGAAGATCATCGCCATTGCACGTCGTGAAGATGCGCTTCAGTCGTTGAGAGATGAGATCGGTGAAGCGGCCGCTATTTTGGCGGCCGACGTGGCGGACCGCAGCCAGATTGAGCTGGTTGCAGACGCTGTAGCAAAAGAACTTGGTGCACCCGATATCCTGGTTCATGCGGCTGGTCTCAACGCCCGAGAGGTAGCCGACGCGGTGACAATGGAAGGATGGGACGCAACACTCGCCATCAACTTATCGGCGCCATTCTTTCTGAGCCAAGCCTTCATCCCTGCGATGAAAAAAAAGGGCTGGGGACGGATCATTAACTTCGCGTCGCTACAAAGCACCCGCGCTTTCCCCGGAGGGATTGCATATGGCGCAAGCAAGGGCGGTATCACGCAGCTCACCCGTGCGATGGCGGAGGCGTGGTCGCCACACGGCATCACTGCCAATGCGATCGGGCCGGGTTTCTTTCCGACGGAGCTCACGAAGGCTGTATTCGACGATACTGAGCGCGCTGCACGAAACGCCGCGCAGACGTGCATCGGTCGCAATGGTCGGATGGAGGATATTGACGGCCCGCTGCTGTTTCTCGCATCTGAGGCGTCGAGTTATGTCACGGGGCAGGTGCTTATGGTTGACGGAGGGTTCACCGCCAAATGAAAGCTCTGGTCTATGAAGGGGTAGAGGATGTTGCGTATCGTGACATGCCGGATCCGACCCCAGGCGAGGGAGAACACCTGATCAAGGTGGAAGCAGTCGGCATATGCGGTTCTGACATGCACGCTTTTCTGGGTCATGACGAACGCCGACCAGCGCCGCTGATCCTTGGCCATGAAGCCGCAGGCGTAATCATTGGCGGGCCAAAGGATGGTGTGCGTGTCACAGTTAACCCGCTTGTAACCTGTATCGACTGCGCTGCTTGCAATGCTGGGCGCGAGAACCTTTGCCCTGATCGTCAGATCATCTCTATGCCGCCTCGCGAAGGTGCTTTTGCGCAGTATCTATCCATGCCAGATCGTAATCTGATCGAAGTGCCGGATGGCGTCTCGCTGGACAAAGCCGCGCTGGCGGAACCGCTCGCTGTGAGCTGGCATGCTGCACGGTTGGCTTCTGAGGCGCTGCACCCCAGCATGGAGCGCAAGGCGTTGGTCCTCGGTGGAGGTGCTATTGGTCTGGCAGCTGCGCTTGCCCTTCGCGCGATGGGTTTCGAATACATAACGATCTCAGAACCGATTAAAGCACGTCGCGAGTACTTGCGCGATCACTGCGGTCAAGAAGTCTGTGAAAGAGCGCAGGAGAGCTATCCGATCATCATAGACGCGGTCGGCTATGCGGTGACGCGAGATACCTCCTCCCGCCTGGTGGAGCCGGGCGGTGTGATTGCTCATGTGGGTTTGGGCGAGGCCACAGGCGGCCTCGACATGCGACGGGTTACTCTGCAAGAAGTAACGTTTATTGGAACTTACACCTATACGATGCAGGATTTCCGAGATACAGCGCGCGCCATATTTGAAGGTCGTCTCGGTCCACTGACATGGGTTGAGCGGCGTGGATTAGAGGAAGGGCAAGCCGCCTTTGACGATATCCTTGCGCAGCGGGTTGTTGCACCAAAGATTGTACTGCGGCCTTGGGATTAATTGAAAAAGCCGCCCAAAGGGGCGGCCATTCTTTTCAGTTCGGTTTGATCACATCTTGCATTCGGCAACATAGACGTTGGCATGATCCTCAAGCGCTGTGCCCACGATCTTGTTAGTGAAGACGTCACCTTCCTTAATCACTTCGCGCACATAGATGTCCTGCACGGGATGGTGGTTGTCTGCAAAGGCAAACTCACCCCGTGTGCTTTCAAAATCAGCTTCCTTCAGGGCTGCCCGAAAGGCATCTGCATCACTTATGTCAGCCTTAACCATAGCGGAAATCAATAGATTGGCCGTGTCATAGCCTTGACTCGCATATAGTGATGGTAGCCGTCCATATTCGGCCTGAAACGCTTCGACAAAAGCTTTATTGGCCGCGTTATCGAGATCTTTGTTCCACTGGCTTGTATTTTTCACGCCTAAAGCGGCTTCACCGACCGCCTGCAAGATACCCTGATCAAAGCTGAACGCCGGGCCAACCACGGGCAGGTTCACGCCAGAATCGGCATACTGCTTGAGAAAGGAAATACCCATGCCACCTGGAAGGAAGAAGAAGACGCTATCGGCATCAGAAGCCCGGATTTGCGCGATCTCAGCTGCATAGTCTTTCTGTCCCAGCTCGGTGAAAAGCTCACCTGCCAGATCGCCGCCGTACACCCGTTTGTATCCTGTAAGCGCGTCCTGTCCGGCTGGATAGTTTGGCGCTAGGATGAAAGACTTCTTGAAGCCTGCCGAATTGGCATAGCCACCTGCTGCCTCGTGAAGGTTGTCATTCTGCCAGGCGACGTTGAAATAGTTCTCATGACATCCTTTACCCGCTAATGCCGAGGGGCCTGCATTAGGTGAGAGATAGAACTTCCCCTGCGCAGTGGCGGCTGGAACAACGGCCATTGCGAGGTTTGACCAGATGATGCCCGTAAGCACATCAACCTTCTCCGATTGAATCATCTTATCGGCCAGTTGAACGGCGACATCTGGCTTGCGTTGGTCATCCTCGACGACCACCTTCAGATGATCGTTTCCAGACAGCTTCACCGCCAGCATAAACCCATCGCGTACGTCAATGCCGAGGCCTGCGCCACCGCCAGAAAGTGTTGTGATCATGCCAACCTTCACATCTTTTGCATGACCGCCTGCAAGCGCCGCTGTACTCATCGCGCAAATTGCAACAGCGCTTAAAAGTGTCTTAAATTTCATAGTACTTCTCCCTGGTAATTCTAAAACGCCTTAAACGTCAGCGTCGTTTCTGTGCGTTCGATACTTTCAATCGTCAGCAGTTTCTCGTTGATGAACTTACCCACATCCTCGTCCTCGGGGACGTAGAGTTTGAGCAAGAGGTCAAACGGACCCGACGTCGAATAAAGTTCTGACTGAATTTCGCGGCGCGCGATTTCTTCTGCCACGTCGTAGGATGTGCCGGGTTTGCAACGGATGCTCACGAAAATCGGACGCATATAGGTGCCTCTTTATCAGAGCGTTGTGTGTCGCGCACGAGAGCCACGCTCGATCGCCGCTGCGTGCAGTCGGTCAACCTCAAGCTCGTAGCGAATATCTTCCAAAATACGCAGCTCTGGCTGGTGCAGCTTGCCGTCAGCTGCGGCGACATCACAAGCTAGTGCATAGGCCGTTTCATAGAGCTTGTCTGGAAGGTTATCGCGCACCAAACCAAACAGAGCGTCAAGCCCATCTTCTTCGCTGATCAAATCAAACACCATTTGTACCATCACCTTTATCCGGTCGACATCATAGTCGGCAAAGATGGGAAGATTATTCACTGCGCTTTGCATCTTGACGAGCTCAGCAGTGCGGATTTCCGCATCAGACACAGAAACAGCAACCATAATCGAGACAAGGCAATCCTGTGGGCTAAGAGGGTGAGGAATTTGATCTGACATGCGAACTCCGGCAGAGCATAGTTTATCGATCCCCACATTATTGACTGCAGGTAGGCTCGGCAATAGGTAGCGAAGCACTCTGCGTCGAGCGCGCAGGGACGTTATGGAGAATAAGATGACCGACACGTGTGGCGCTGCAATGAGTTCGAAAGCTTGGCCTTTTGAAGAGGCGCGTCGCGTGCTCAAACGGTATGAAAAAGCGCCGCCCGAAAAAGGCTATGTGCTATTTGAAACAGGTTATGGTCCGTCCGGCCTTCCTCATATTGGCACGTTCGGCGAGGTACTGCGCACCACTATGATTCGTCGCGCGTTTGAGCAAATCAGCGATATCCCGACGAAGCTCGTTTGCTTCTCAGATGATTTGGACGGCTTGCGCAAAGTTCCCAGCAACGTGCCGAATCCGGAATTGCTTGAACAGCACCTCCAACGTCCGCTGACCAGTGTGCCGGACCCCTTTGGTGAATATGAGAGCTTTGGTCATCACAACAACGCCATGCTGCGCCGGTTCCTCGATACCTTCGGGTTCGAATATGAATTCATCTCAGCCCGCGAATTCTATCGCTCCGGCCAGTTTGATGAGATTCTGCTACGCTGCGTCGAGCGCTACGATGATCTGATGAAGATCATGCTGAAATCACTCCGCGAGGAACGTCAACAAACCTATTCCATCTTTCTGCCACTGCATCCCGAAAGTGAGCGTGTGTTGTACGTGCCCATGAAACACGTTGATGCCAAGGACGGCACAGTCACCTTTGACGATGAAAGCGGCAAAGAATGGACCGTTCCTGTCACCGGTGGCAATGTGAAGTTGCAGTGGAAGCCTGATTTCGGGGCTCGCTGGGCAGCGCTTGGCGTGGATTTCGAAATGTACGGCAAGGAACACGCCACAAACGAGAAAATTTATGACGCGATCTGTCGTACCCTTGGCGTTCGTCCACCAGAGCATTTTTCCTATGAGCTTTTCCTGGATGATCAGGGGCAGAAGATCTCCAAATCCTCCGGTAACGGGATCAGCATCGATGAATGGTTAAACTATGCTGCGACGGAGAGCCTGTCGTATTTTATGTACCAGAAACCGAAGACGGCCAAACGGCTCTACTTCGATGTAATCCCGCGCGCTGTGGATGAGTACCACCAACAGCTGCGAGCCTATCCAGGCCAGGACGATACGCAGAAAATGGCCAACCCTGTGCACCACATCCATAATGGAGACGTGCCCGAAAGCCGCATGGTGATCCCCTTTGCCATGTTGCTCAATCTCGCATCGGTCGCCTCGGCTGAAGACAAAGACCAACTTTGGGGCTTCATCCAACGCTATGCACCGGAGACAAGCCCCAAAACCCATCCGGATATGGATCAGGCGGCCGGGTTCGCGGTGAAGTACTATCAGGATTTTGTTGCCCCGACCCGACTGTGCCGCGCCCCATCAGAACAAGAGCGCGAAGCGCTGCAAGAACTGCGCGATCAGCTGGCGGCCTATGACGGCGCGATAGAAGATGAAGCACTGCAGTCGGTCGTTTATGCCGTTGGCCGCGACCGTTTTGACCCTTTGAGAGACTGGTTCAAGGCAATCTATGAAGTCCTGCTAGGTGCCTCTCAGGGGCCTCGTTTTGGAGGCTTTATCGCCTTGTATGGCGTCGATGAAACCATTGCGTTGATCGATAAAGCTTTGGCTGGTGAACTCGTCGCTTAAACCTAAACTCGACAGATACCGCGCACCTCTGCACCGGCCCAGGGGATAATGATCTCGTCGGGAATTTTGATGTCTTGCAGCGGAAATCCCTGCTGTAACAAGGTCTTGAGGCGCTTTGTGCGCGGTGCATCCGGGTCAAGTGCGGCACAACAAACATACTCTTCGACAATCGAGGCCTGCTGCTCAAAGGCAAAATCTTCAAACCGCGTGTCGTTATTTACATCAAACAGATAAGGATCATCCTGTGTGACATGCTCATTGGCAGCCTTTAACGGGCTATACCCTGTTTGCGCACGGTTTTGCCATTGCCAGACATGTGCCATCTCATGGGCAAAAAGCATAGCGTTGACCAACCCTAAGCGCTCATCCAGTTGCGGCAGGTAATCATCCAGAAACCAGTCCTGCGAAAAAAACACCGTGTTGTAGAGCACAAAGGCTGCGGGTCCGACCGTGACCGTCTCAGTCTTCGGCTCTGGGAAAATCCGTTCCCGACAGGCGACACGCGGACGTTTTTTGCGTGTGTAGGTGGTTTTGCCGATCAGAGCCCCGTTGACCATCCGGATCCGGCTCACATCGATGCTGTCGCCATGAATGCTTTGCACGAATGCACGCTCATTATCGGTCAATGGGCGACCGCAAGCCATCAAACCTAAACAGAGAAGAACAATCAGCCACCGCATGAGCGAACGTTAGCAAGACAAGGTAGAACTGCACAGGGCAAAACCGTCGTTTGCTGGCACAAATCGGTGAAGGCAGCGGGCCAATGCCCATCGGGCAATGACAATGACGCTGCGTAACGCTGCGGGACCGCAACCCATGACGCAAAGCCCCGCCTTTTCCCCGTTATTTCGCAGGTCGAAAGCACGCATATGAAAGGCACATTTCAAGGAAAGAGGATCAACATGGGGTTCTGGAATTTTTGGAAGGGTGGCGATGAAACGCCTGAGGCGGAAAAGCTTGAAGCAGAGGTCAAGGACCTCGGGCTGAACACTGAAGGGCTCGACATCGCAGTAGATGGTGACGTGGTTAAAGTATCCGGTAACGCGGTAGACCAGGAAACCAAGGAAAAGGTGATCATGGCCGTTGGCAACACCGCAGGCGTGGCCTCGGTGGAAGACAACGTAACTGGCGCCGATCCAGTTTTTGTTGAGGTGCAAAAAGGTGACACGCTTTGGGCCATTTCTCAAAGAACACTTGGCAACGGGGCGCGTTACGAAGAAATATTTGCGGCGAACAGGCCAATGCTGAGCCATCCGGATAAGATTTATCCCGGCCAGCGGCTGCGCATCCCGCAGGGTGGCGGTTCTATGGCCTAAACGGCACAAAGGGTGGGTTGTGTGGATGCCCCGCGGTGGTACGCGGGGCAATTTTTTGTTTGCAGCTGTGTGAGCGTCAGACTGTTGGGTTGTGGGTGACTTGTTTGCAGTGACCTTGGTGCCAGCCGCGCGATGGCCAGACCGCGGGATGGCGAGATGACGGTACTGCAGATCACTTTATAAATGCCAAATACGCGAACTATCTGATCGATGCACCTAGCCCAGCCAAATCGCCAGCCCGATCGGGCGGTCTGGCGATCGCGCGGCGGCCTTCGGCCTTGAACCCGCGCTCATTGAGACGCGAATAGAGAATTGGGGATTTGAGGCAGTGACCCTATGAGTGGCCCGTAAAGTCAAGACTCCAAAATTCTTTCAAGTTAGTTTCGGGCAATCTTGGCTTCTCAGTTTCCAACGATTTCAAATAAGAGTGAAGTAACTCAATGTGCGGACGCAACTCGTCTGTCCTGAAAACGTGTTCATAGTCGCGACCATCCTTTAAATCCGCAGAATCCTGATGGATGCAACGATCGCGCAACGTTCGAAGCCTATTCACCTCGCTTGAGAAAGATTTTCCCATTGAAACCTTAAGACCTTTTGAAATTTTGTTTCCCCGTTTCTTTCGGGCAATTTGCCCAATTCTGTATTCAGCAGATAGGCTGGAGAGATATGAGAGGATTGTCAGCCCTTCCAAAATACTAAAAGTCGAAAGAACGGAATCGATGACTATCGAGGGTCTTATTGCGTCGCTCAAGGTTTTCGAGCCAATCACTTTGGCCTCGTCATCTGCCAACAATAATCCAATTTTCATCTCAAGACCTGCAAGTCTAAAGCTCGCGTTTGAGATAGTTTTTTGAAACTTTAGTTCTTTTTCGCTTAGTCGCTTTGTGAAGTGCGCTTTTATGAAGTTTTGCCAAGTTTTTGGCGTGTTGCAATGGAAGAAAACCGCTGGTGTTCCGTACTCTGTGGGAATTAGCTGAAACCGCTTTAATATTTCAAAGCTTGGTTTTCGTTTAATTCTCAAACATCCAGCTCCTCCACAAACCGCGCGTTTTCCTGGATGTATTGAAACCGCAGCTCCGGCTTTTTGCCCATCAGCCGCTCCACCAGATCGCCCGTCTCCCCCGGTTCATCCTCGTCAATCGTCACCCTGATAAGCTTCCGCGTGCCTGGGTCCATGGTGGTTTCTTTCAGGTCCTTGGCGTCCATCTCTCCCAGACCTTTAAAACGCGAGACATCGATCTTGCCTTTCCCACCAAGGCCCTTATTAAGCCAGCTATCCCGCTCGGCCTCATCAAGGCAATAGACCCGCTTGGCCCCTTGCGTCAGGCGGTAAAGCGGCGGGCAGGCGAGATAGAGATGCCCCGCATCGATCATCGGCCGCATCTGGGTGAAGAAAAACGTCATCAGCAGCGAGGCAATATGCGCCCCGTCCACGTCCGCGTCCGTCATGATGATGACCTTGTCATAGCGCAGGTCATCGATGTTGAACCGCGTGCCAAGGCCCACGCCCAACGCCTGCGTCAGGTCGTTGATCTCCGCATTGCTGCCCAGCTTTGAGCTTGCCGCGCCCAGAACGTTCAGGATTTTACCCCGAAGCGGCAAAAGCGCCTGCGTCTTGCGATCCCGCGCCATCTTCGCCGAACCGCCCGCGCTATCGCCCTCGACAATGAATAATTCCGTTCCGTCGCGTGTTGAAGCCGTACAATCCACCAGTTTGCCGGGAAGGCGTAGTTTCTTGGTGGCAGATTTACGTTGTGTTTCCTTCTCGGCGCGTCGGCGCAGGCGCTCCTCGGCTCTCAATACCAGAAAGTCGAGGATCGCTCCGGCGGATTTGGTATCGCTCGCCAGCCAGTTGTCGAAATGGTCGCGCACGGCGTTTTCGACCAGTCGCTGCGCCTCTGTTGTGGCCAGCCGGTCCTTAGTCTGACCGACAAATTCCGGCTCACGGATGAAACAAGAGACAAGCGCACAACCACCCGACATCAGATCATCGCGCGTGATCTGTGCCGCCTTTCGATTATTGGCAAGCTCACCATAGGCCTTGATCCCCTTCAGGATCGCCGCCCAGAACCCGGCCACATGGGTGCCACCCTCTGGCGTTGGTACCGTGTTACAATAGCTCTGCAGAAAGCCATCGCGCGACGGCGTCCAGTTGATCGCCCATTCGACTTTGCCCGGCTGGCCGAAACGTTCCTGAAAATCCACCGTACCAGCGAAAGGCGCCTCGGCATAAGTGGACGCCTCGCCGAGGCTTTCGCGCAGGAAGTCCGAAAGACCGCCGGGGAAATGGAACGTCGCCTCCGTCGGCGTGTCGCCATCCTCAATCGCTGACTTCCAGCGTATTTCGACGCCAGAGAAGAGGTAGGCCTTGGACCGGATGGAATTGAACAACCGCGCCGGTTTGAAACGGTGATGACCGAAGATTTCCTCATCAGCGTGGAAGGTGACTGTCGTGCCGCGTCGGTTGGGCGCCGCGCCGATCTCTTGCAGCGAGCCGAGGGGGAGACCACGCGAGAAGCGCTGCTCATAGAGCCTTTTATCTCGTGCCACCTGCACGACCATGCTGTCTGATAGAGCGTTGACGACGGAAGCGCCCACGCCGTGCAGACCACCAGATGTTTGGTAGGCCTTGCCGGAAAACTTACCGCCCGCGTGCAGCGTACAAAGAATTACCTCAAGCGCAGATTTCTCCGGAAACTTGGGATGCGGATCAATCGGGATACCCCGGCCGTTGTCGCGAATGGTAACGGCGTAATCCTCATGCAGTTCTACCTCGATCCGGTTGGCGTGGCCTGCCACAGCCTCGTCCATCGAGTTGTCGAGAACTTCGGCCACCAAGTGATGCAGCGCGCGATCATCGGTGCCGCCGATATACATGCCTGGACGTTTACGGACCGGCTCAAGGCCCTCCAACACTTCAATGGAGGATGCGTCATAATCGCCCGTTGTGGCGGCGGTCAGAAGGTCTTCGGCCATGCTCGCTGCTCTTTTGTTTAATTGTGGCGCAGTATGGCAGAGCGGGCGCCTTTGGGGAAGCGGGTTCCTGCGCCTGAATGGTTCCTGTAAGCTTGTTTTGAAGGCTTGGAGTTAGTGACATGCGGACTTTTCAGGAGATTTTTGACATAAGCGCCGGGCGTCACGGCGGGGCAGAGGCATTGGAGGCGTTGTTGCCGACGCCAAAGACAGCCGATGAGCTGGCCGCGATCCCGGAGGATCGCTGGCTGGCGGAGCTGTCGAAGTTCGTGTTTCGCACTGGTCTGAACTGGAAGGTGATTGAGAATAAATGGCCGGGCTTCGAGACGGCGTTTCACGGCTTTGACGTGGGCCGTTGCGCGTTCATGGATGATGAGATGTTTGATGCGCTTTTGCAGGATACGAGTATTGTGCGGCATGGGGCCAAGATCGCCTCGGTGCGCGATAATGCGGCTTTTCTGTTGGAGCTGCGCGAATGTGGCGGCGTCGGGCGCGTGTTCGGTGACTGGCCTGCAAAGGACTATATCGGACTATTGGAGCTCCTGAAATCCGAGGGCTCTCGCTTAGGCGGAACCACCGGCACTTATGCGCTGCGCTATATGGGCCGTGATGGATTTGTTCTGTCGAAGGACGTCGTGGCGCGGTTGATCGCAGAGGATGTTCTTGACAAGGCGCCCGGATCAAAACGAGCAATGAAAGCGGTTCAAGAGGTGTTCAATACATGGATGGATCAATCAGGACGATCTTTGTCAGAGATTAGTCGGGTATTGGCGATGAGCATCGGGTGAAACGCTTTAACTTTCCATCTGTCTTAAAAACCGCGCGCATCCGAGCAAACCCGCGTTGTCATCAACGACCACAGAAACAGAGATCCGCTCCATAATATGTGCATAGGGTCCGCGCGCGCAGAAAGACTTTTTGAATTGATCCGACGCCAAATATGGTGCGACGGCGCGAGCCAACCCGCCGATCAGGTACATGCCACCGGTCGCCATATTGGCAAGACACAGGTTTCCGGCGCAAAGCCCAAGGATTTGCAGGAAAAGTTCAATCGTCTCCTTAGGTTCTTGACGCATTATTTGGTCCGAAGAGAGGTCCTCGCCGGTCACATACGCATGCACGCGACTGAGGCCGCGAGCCGATAGCGCGGCCTCAATCGGCAAATGTGGTTCTTCCAGTCGAAGCTGATCGTAAAGCGACCTATGGTCAGGTAGATCGGGCAGGCTTGCATGACCGGATTCCGAGGCTGGCACGAAAAGACTGCCTCCGATACGATGCGCCATGGCGATGTTGCAGCCAGTGCCAAGGCAAAACACCATGCGCGGCCCAATTGGATCGGCATGTCCCAGGATCAATTTGTGCACGCTTGCGTCTGGAAGGTCATCAAGCGCATAAGCCTGCGCCTGAAGGTCATTGATGAGACATGCGTGTTTTGCACCCGATACCTCGAGCAGTTTTCCAGAATCGAGATGCCAATGGTGGTTGGTAAGTTGCGCCTGA
>JBCDDS010000116.1:0-11558 GCA_039180185.1 Pseudomonadota bacterium
CACGTTCAGTGTCCCAGGTATTTCAGACGCTCTTCCTTCCAGGATCATAAACTTGATCTGTTGACGTTCGGTGGCTGAACCCACAGACGCGCCGCCACCATATGTGAACAGACTGATCTGAACGATTCCTTCTGTTGCCACCCCGTTTGCGACAGTCGAACATTGCAGCTCCGCAATCGGGAAACCTTGGGCATTCGCCGGCGTTACTCCGAAAAATGCTAATGCAACTACAAAAAAATTAAAGATCTTCTTCACAGCGCCCTCCCTTCACTGTTTCGGTCACTTAATAGCAGATTTTGTTCGTTACCGCATCTTTGAGGCATCCAAGCCTGGCGTTCAGGCGGTTTCAGCCGCCCGTGTGTCGCGCCCATCTTTGACCACCGTGATGCGGTTCATGCACCGATATTGGGGTAGATAATCAGCGACCGCATAGTGCATCGTTACACGATTATCCCACATTGCGATGTCGCCCGAGCTCCAGCGCCAGCGTATCTGGTCTTCGGGCCGGTTCATATGATTGGCGAGATACACACGCAGCGAATTTGACTCATTCGTCGTCAGCCCCGCGATGTGTGTCACGAAGGCCTCGTTGAAGTTGAGAAACTTTCGACTGGTTACCGGATGAGCATCGATCAAGGGCCGGATGCGGTGGCCAAATTGCGCCACGCTTTCGTTCAGCCGCGTCTCACCGCTTTTACCGCCCTTGTCCGCTGCAAAGCTATTGCGGAAATCGCCCATATCGTGAATGGCAGATAGCCCTTTCAGGTCGCGCTTCATGCCATCAGGAAGGCGATCGTAGGCCGCGTAGAGGCTCGACCACATGGTATCGCCACCACAATCAGGCACTTTGCGAGCAACGAGGATTGAAGCGAATGGCTGTTCCGCTTTGAAGGTCAAATCCGTGTGCCAGCTATTGGTATCGGGCGGCGCGCCGGAATCGTTTTCCAAAAGCACGATGTTCTCAAACCCATCGACATGCGGGTAGAGCGGATGCGGCTCGTCAATCTGGCCGAATTGGCGGGCAAACTCCATATGCGCGGCCGGCGTGATATCGGTGCCGCGAAAGAAGATCACCAGATTGTCCAGAAGCGCCTGATAGATCGCGTCATGGGTCGCCGGATCGATTGGCTTGGAGAAGTCTATGTCATCGATCGTTGCACCGAGCGCAGGGGTGATCCGTTTGGTGCGCATGTACATTCCTCCGTCACGTGAGCAGAGTTGGACCACAGGCTTCGCAATGCTGTCTAAAAGAAAAGCGACTCGGTGTCGGAATCAGCTTTTCTATTGCGCCCTTACGAAAACCCTAGAAGAGTTTTGCAAAAGGGAGGGACCGTGATGAAACGCATCTATGATTTCAGCCGCAATCCGGCCAAGCGCAACTATACGATCTCTGATCTGCAGGCGTTGAAAGGCACGGGGACGAAGCTCAGCATGGCCAATCCGGCCAATAATGATGAGCTGATCGCCTGTGTCGAGGCGGGCATCGACCTCTTTGTTGTCGGCGGTGATCAGATCGACGATGTGCGCCGTCTGGCGCCGCATCATTTCACAGGCGTGGGGTCGAGCTGGGCACAGTTTGGATCGACGGCGGAAATCCTGGACCATGCGTTTGAGATGATGCGCAGGGGTGGAGATCTTTACTACACGTTGCGCTCTTATGAGGTGATGGAAGAGCTGTCGCGTGAGGGTATCCCGGTGCAGAGCCATATCGGCCTGATCCCGACCTTTAGCCATTATTGCGGCGGGCTGCGGGCCTGGGGGCGCAAGGCCAAGGAGGCGATGCAGATATTCGAGACGCTGAAGCGGATGGAGGATGCGGGTGTTGTGGCGGTGGAGGCCGAATGCATCGCCGAGGAGGTGCTTGAGGCGGTGAACCTAAAAACCTCTATTGTAACATTCTCACTGGGCTCCGGGATGGCGGGGGATGCGGTGTTTTCCTTCGTCGCCGATATCTGCGGCGAGGCGAGCGAAGAGGATAGCCCGCCGAAACACGCTTATGCCTTTGGCAATGTCGGGCGGCTGCATAAGCAGATACACGAAGAGCGCGTGGCGGCGCTGTCAGAGTTTCATAAGGAAGTTGCCGCGCAGAAATTTCCGTATGCGGAGACGAATGTCACGATGCATGAGGGCGAGAAGGAGAAGTTTCTCGAGAGCTTGGATAAGTGGCGGCCGGTTCATGGCTAAACCATTCAAACAAGATGGAGGCAGTTAAATGAGTCCTATCGAAGAGCAAAGAAAAGTAATTGATCAATTATACCAAATTGTAAAAGGGAGTTGCCCGCCTTCCGCGGATGCCGCGTCTTGTCGATTTGACTTTGAAAGGTTCGAGGATGGCAGCACCAGCGTCGGCCAGAAGTTCAATTTTTTCGAAGGTGAGAAAAAAGTTTCCGCAGCACTCGATAGGCAATTGAGGTCGCCTATAATGCCGTTAGTCAAAGAGCTTCACGCTTTAATGAAGTCCCATACTGGCGGTGATTGGACCGCATTTACAATTATAATTCAACGCGACGGCAGCGTGACCACCGAATTTGAATATCCTGATGCGGATTAGATCGCGCTAGTTTAAGATCCTAGCACCAATTTAAAAAAGCGAGATCTACCGATCTTACCCCAGCTCAATCGTTCAGTGCTGTAATCTCATCCTCTGAGAAAATCCGGGAGCGGGTCAGGAAGCGGGTATCGCGGCCGTTATCCAGGCTGAAGGCGCCGCCGCGGCCTGGGGTGGCGTCGAGGATCAGTTGCGTGTGTTTCCAGACCTCGAATTGCGAGCCGGAAATCCAGACCTCAGCACCGTCGACCTCACCCAACTTAACGTCGCTCGCCCCGGTTTTGAAATCGCCCAGCGGATAGCACATCGGAGCCGAGCCATCGCAGCAGCCGCCCGATTGGTGGAACATGACATCGCCGTGGTCCGCGCGAATGTCGTTCAAAAGCTGCACAGCCGCAGGGGTCGCCGTTACCCTTGCCAGTGCCTCTGCGCCTTCGGGGGTCTCTGCATCGGTTACGCAATGGGGGGCATTGTCGTCCATGAACTGCTCCTCAAAAGAAAAGGCGGCGAGGCATACGTTCGCCGCCAATCAAATAGCTCAGCCCTAGAAGAAGCCCAATTTGTTCGGGTTGTAGCTTACCAGCATATTCTTGGTCTGTTGGTAGTGATCGAGCATCATCTTGTGGGTCTCCCGCCCAATGCCGGACTGCTTATACCCACCAAAGGCCGCGTGGGCCGGGTAGGCGTGGTAGTTGTTGACCCAGACACGACCGGCCTGAATGGCACGCCCGAAGCGGTAGCACGTGTTAGCATCACGCGACCAGACACCGGCGCCAAGGCCGTAAAGCGTGTCGTTGGCGATCTCGAGCGCTTCATCCTCGTCCTTGAACGTGGTGACGGAGACGACTGGGCCAAAGATTTCTTCCTGGAAGACACGCATCTTGTTGTTGCCCTTCAGGATCGTAGGCTCGATGTAGTATCCACCTGCCAGATCGGTGCCAAGATCGGCAGCACCGCCACCGGTCATGACTTCCGCGCCTTCCTGTTTGCCGATGTCGAGGTAGGACAGGATTTTCTCCTGCTGCTCAGACGAAACCTGCGCGCCCATCATCACACCATCCGCACGCGGATCACCCATGACGATGGCCTTGGTGCGCTCGACGGCTTTCTCCATGAAGGCGTCAAAGATGTCTTCATGAATCAACGCACGGCTTGGGCAGGTACAAACCTCACCCTGGTTCAAAGCAAAGAGCACAAAGCCTTCGATGGCCTTGTCAAAGAACGCATCATCCTCGCGCATCACGTCCTTGTGGAAGACATTGGGGCTCTTGCCGCCAAGCTCCAGCGTGACTGGGATCAGGTTCTCCGTGGCGTATTGCATGATCAGACGGCCGGTTGTCGTCTCACCGGTGAAGGCGACCTTTGCGATCCGGTTTGACTGTGCCAGTGGTTTACCCGCTTCAAGACCGAACCCATTGACGATGTTGAGCACACCGGGGGGTAGCAAATCGCCAATGAGTTCGGCAAACACCATGATGGTTGCAGGTGTCTGTTCCGCGGGTTTGAGCACCACGCAGTTGCCAGCAGCCAGCGCTGGGGCAAGTTTCCACGCCGCCATCAGCAGCGGGAAGTTCCACGGGATGATCTGGCCAACCACGCCGAGCGGTTCATGGAAGTGATAGGCGATTGTATCGGCATCGATCTCGCTCATTGTGCCTTCCTGGCTGCGCAGAACCGAGGCGAAGTATCGGAAGTGATCCACTGCAAGTGGCAGGTCAGCAGCCATGGTTTCACGGATCGCTTTGCCGTTGTCCCACGTCTCGCAGGTTGCCAGCATTTCCAGGTTATTCTCAATCGTGTCGGCAATTTTCAAAAGGATATTACCGCGCTCTGTCGGTGACGTTTGACCCCATCCATCTTTGGCTGCGTGGGCGGCATCCAGAGCTTTGTTGATGTCGTCGGCGTCGGATCGTGCGATTTCATTGATAACAGCGCCAGTAATTGGCGTCACGTTTTCGAAATATTTGCCGTTCACCGGAGGCACGAATTTGCCGCCTATGAAATTGTCATAACGGTTTTTGAAAGGTGAGGTGAAGTCCCCCACTGTCTGAGACATGACGTTCATGATTTTCCTCCAACTACACCGGATCCTCCTCCCGGCATCAGAGAAATCGTACGCAAGCTCTCAAATTTTGGCAGATCAGATTGCTTTTAGAGTTTGCTTAAGTGGCACAACCTGTTTCAGCCCTGAGACAGGTTGTGTGAATCAATCCCCGATATTCAGACGTTTCATGCGCCGGTAGAGCGTGGCCCGGCCAATCCCGAGGGCTCGCGCCGCAGCAGAAACGTTTCCGTCAGATCGTGCTAGGGCACGTATGACCGCAGCGCGCTCGGCCTTTTTGAAACCGGTTGGGCCTTTTTCGCGACCGAACAAATCTGAGGCGGGCCTTGGCCGCAATGCACCTGTAGCGTCGAGATCGAACGCCTTGCGCGCGCTTCTCGTTGCTCCGATGACAATATCGTCACGATCTACAGCCAAGAGCATGCTGCTATCGGCCTCGGCATGATCGGCCACAATGATGCGCGCCTCAGGGAAAGCCAGACGAAAGTTTTCCGCCTCTATTTTTTCGGCTGTTTGCGCCACCATGGCAGCGATCAACGAGTTGATGGATTCTGTTTGCTCAGATCGCGCCGATGACACATCTAGCGCGGCCAGAAGTTCGCCCTCTGCCCCAAAAATAGGCGCGTCGATACAGCTCATCGAGGTGTTGCGTGCAAGAAAGTGTTCATCTCGATGAATGATGACGCGACGATTTTCCGCAAGACAGGTGCCGATCCCGTTGGTGCCTTCGGCGGCTTCGCTCCAATCCGCGCCACTCCAAAGGCCCCATTCCTTGAACACGGCCTTGTCGCCGTCCAGAATACGTTGATCCAGCACGACACCGTCTGAGTCTGTAAGCAAAACGCCGCAGGCTGAGGCGCCAACCAGGGTGAACAGATGGTCAAGCTTGGGCGCAGCGACCTTGAGAAAACTCTCAAGCTTTTCCCGACGCATGTTCAAGTTGCCCGCATCGAGCCGGTCCTGCGCTTTCGTCTCCGCTGGATCCAGCCCATGTTTCAGCATGGAGCGCGTCCAAGATGCCGCAAGCCGCGAGTGTGCCGCCGCCGATCGGGATTGGACGGTTTTGGTCACTCTGTTGATATGTCCGCTGGCCCGTGAGATCGGGTGTCTCCCTGTAAAGAGGCTAGCGGAAAATTTTGGCTGGCTGTTGGGTACAACTATATTCCGTTGCTGCGTTCAAACAAGCGTATGCTCACGTTTCTGCTGATTTACCCTTCAAAGAGATTGCGTCGTGGCCGAGCTGCCCGATGTATTTCTGTACTTGTGCGCAGAGGGTTTCAGCTGACAGTCTTGCCACTTCTGCAGGCAGATCTTGAAGCTCGCCCTTTCGTGCCACAACCGTCAATGATCGTGAAAGTCCAGTAACGGGTAAAGGACGGAGCTGCAGTGGCATGCTCTCAACCATGCCGTCGATCAGCAGCGTGGGCGTCAAAAGGCTAAACCCCATGCCGCGTGCGACGCAGGAGGTCACCATGCTGGATCGGTCGGCCTGAATAACCTGACGTGGCTCGAACCGAAGACGTCGGAGGTGTTGCATGATCTGACGTCCAGCATGCGTGGAATCTGCGAAACGCACCAGGGGTAGTCGGTCTTGAACGGCCTCAAGGCTGTCAACGGGTCCGGCATAACCCGCAGGTAGAACAAGGAGATAGCTCTCGGTAAGTATCTCATGCCGTTCAAGCCCGTCGAGATCCAGGAATGGATTTGACGTAATTGCCAGATCAGCTTGTTTGGTGCGCAAAAGCCGTTCATGATCACCGCTTTGCCCAGCATGCAAGGTGATGTCACGCACGCCGAAGCGTGCTTGAGCCAGCTCAACCAAGGCTGGCGTCAAAGTGGTCGCTATCGACGCCTGCACGCCCACGCGAAGAAGGCTGATCGGGGCGCCATCCAACTGCCGTGCGTCGGCTTCCATATCTGCTAGTGCATTTAAGATTTTTTGCGCTTGGGTATGTAGCCTTTGGCCCGCATGAGTGAGACGCATCGGGCGCGAAGTGCGATCCAAAAGTTGTCGGCCAAGCTCTTTCTCAAGCGCTGAGATATGTTGTGATGCTGCGGGTTGCGTCAGACCCAGCAGAATTGCTCCTGAGCGCATCTGACCGGTTTCTGCGACTGCGATCAGCACCTCTAGCGCCCGCATAGTCTTAGCGTTGAACTGCCTGGGTTGCATGTTTCGTTAATATAACTAGTATAAATTATATTAATACTAACGCATTTTGTTTGCCACAGGTCAAGCCTCTCTGCGAGGCTTGCGCATGGCTCAGGTTCAACGACACCGTAGACGTGCAAGAAAAGATACGAGCGCCCAAGAAGAGGCGCGCGCGCCCTATATCGTTCGCAAAATCGGCGTGATGAGCGTACTCAGCGAGGAAGGGCTGTGCTTGATTGAAGAAAATGCGGACCGGATCCTCAAAGAGACCGGGATGGATTTTAAAGACGATCCGGAAATTTTGCAGATATTTGCCAATGCGGGCTGTGATGTAGAAGGTGACCGAGTTCGCTTTGCCAGCGGGTTTTGTCGTCGGACCATTCAAGCGACTGCTCCTGCGCAGTTCAGCCAGTTCGCGCGCAATCCAGCGAACACAGTGCAGATCGGTGGTGATGCAACGGTGCTTTGCCCTTCCTGGGGCCCACCATTCGTGCACGATTTGGATGCTGGGCGACGATACGCGACCTTTAGCGATTTCCAGCAGCTCGTGAAACTACACCACAGTTTACCTTGGCTGCACCATTCGGGCGGGGTCGTCTGCGAACCTGTCGATCTGCCCGCGCCTAAGCGCCATCTTGATATGCTCTATGCGCATATTCGTCATTCCGACCGCGCGTTCATGGGCGCTTTCATAGGCGCGGAAAGAGCAGGGCACGCGATTGACATGGCACGGATTGTCTTTGGTGCAGAATTCGTCGCCCAGAACCCGGTGCTCTACTGTGTCTCTAACACCAATGCGCCTCTGGTGATGGATGCGCATATGTCCGGCGCTTTGAAAGCGTATGCCCGCGCGGGGCAGCCAGTCGCTTGTACGCCTTGGGTGCTGACGGGAGCGATGTCACCGACAACGGTTGCTGGTACGCTGGCACAGGTTCTGGCTGAGGCGCTGGCCAGTCTTACACTGGTGCAGCTTGTGGCTCCTGGTGCGCCGTGCCTGATGGGCAGCTTTGCCTCGACGATGTCGATGAAGTCGGGCGCTCCAACCTTTGGGTCACCAGAGGCCGGGCTTATGATCCTTGCTGCCGGACAGCTGGCGCGTCGGCTGGGCGTGCCGCTTCATACGGTTGGTACACTCAGTTCGTCCAAGATCCCGGATGCGCAAAGCCAGCAAGAGGCGACGTGGGGGTTGATGATGTCAATGTTTGCTGGCGCGAACCTGATAAACCACGCGACCGGTTGGCTCGAAGGAGGTTTGGTCACGTCCTTCGAGAAGACAATCATCGATCATGACCTTTGCGGGAAAGTGGCGCGGTTCTTTGACGGGATTGACCTAACCGAAAACGCTCAAGCTATGGCTGCAATCGCTGCGACCGGACCGGGGCAGCATTTTCTCGGGTCCGAGCACACGCAAAAAAATTTCATGAGCGCTCTATTCAGACCGCTGACAGCTGACGATGCTTCATTTGAGCAATGGTATGCGGCGGGTGGAGAGGACACCGCCAAGCGCGCAAACCGGCTTTGGAAACAGCGGTTGGAAGCCTACGAAGATCCAGGTCTCGATTCTGATATCGACGCTGAGCTTCAGGCATATATCTCGCAGAAAAAGGCAGAGCTTCCGGATAGGGATTACTTCTGATGCCGAGCCGCTTTGACCAGCTTGTTGTAGAATGGCCGGTGATGCGCCTCGAACTCGGTATGGGGCGCTCCGAGAGCAGACAACTCTGTTGCGTAATCTCGCGCGTCATCAGGCGGTGTGATCGAGCGGGTTTGCAACACTTCGCGATGCCACGTTTCCACCGAGCGCCAGCCCTTGGGCACAGATGCATCCCAGCTCAGCGCATGCGGTCTGTCGGGCAAACGCGCTGCTTTCCAGTACGTCGTCATGGCGCCTTTCGGGTCTCTGCGAATGTCGTCAGCCAGCAGAATATGCGTCTGGCATCCAAGTGCGGTCAGCCTTTCGAACAGCGTCCACTGCGCTTCGACGCCCACCTCTTCGAGCGAAAAGTCCTTTTGTCTTTTCACGTAGGACAGAATGCTCTGCGCCGGGTCGCGAACCAAGAACGCGTGAAACGTTTCGCGGGCAAAATCTGGATCGGCCGGCAGTTTGTCGACCACGTAATAGGCCATGTCCTTGATAAAGACCGGATGCCACGCCGCCTTCGCGCGGACCAAGTCACGGATTCCCTCATAAGTCGTCGGATGACCCGCCTCGGGCTCAAAGCCGGTGAATTTTGCGCGGTCGCCGCCGACGTAATAGTCGTACATGAAAGGCTCGTGGAAAACCTCCAGGTCGCCACGCTCTCGCATGATCCGCTCGACAGCGGTGGACATGGATCGAGGATGGCACCAAAGCGCATGAATTCTCATACAGCTATGCTTGTCCGGGATTGCACCTGCGGTCAATCGGTGGCGCTGGCTTGAGCCGGACGGTGATCATAGGTGGCGGGGCCATTGGGCTTAGCGTGGCGTATCATCTTGCGAAGAGGGGTGTGCAGGATGTCTTACTATTAGAGCGCAATCAGTTGACCTCGGGAACGTCATGGCACGCGGCGGGCATTGTTGGCCCGTTGCGCGCCACACCCAATATGACGCGGCTTGCTTCGCATGCGCTTGAGCTTTTCCCACGTCTTGAGGAAGAGACTGGAATGTCGACTGGCTATCGTCGCACCGGCGGGTATTGGCTTGCGCGAGAGGAGGCGCGGCTCGATGAGTTGCGTAGGATCAGTGATCTGGGCGCGACAATGGACCTGTCGCCGCAGATGGTCGCGCCTGAAGAGATCAAAGTGCCGGGACTTGCTCAAAACGGCTTGGTCGGCGCGTTGCAGGTGCCCGAAGACGGCAACGTGAACCCGGTTGATCTATGCATGGCCTATGCGCGGGTGGCGAAGGCCCTTGGTGTGGAAATAAGAGAGGGCATGGACGTCGCGTCGATACGCAAAGAAGGCAACCGAGTTACTGGTGTAGTTCTTCAAAATGGCAGTGTAATCGAGGCGGACCGTGTCGTTCTATGTGCCGGAGTTTGGTCGCATGGGCTCGCGGATGGTGCTGGTTTGGCCCTGCCATTGCAGGCGGTTGAGCACATGTACGTGGTGACCGAGCCCATGACCGATCTGCCCGATCCTTTCCCCGTCATCCGCGATCTGGATCGGGGTATCTACATCAAAGGCGACGCAGGTAAATTGGTTATCGGTGGGTTCGAACCGAACGCCAAATGCTGGGACGCGTATGGCCCTGAGGGAGACCGCGCCTTTCTGGAACTTCCTGAGGACTGGGAGCAATTCGGCCCCTTCATGCAGGCCGCGCTGGAGCTTTTCCCGGCGTTGGAGCAGGCTGGCATTCAACATTTCATGAACGGGCCAGAAAGCTTTACGTTCGATTCCAAGCCGCTGATTGGAGAAGCGCCAAATGTGGATGGCCTGTTCGTTGCAGCGGGTATGAATTCCGTGGGCGTGATGTCCTCTGCGGGGATTGGTTGTGCGCTCGCTGATTGGGTGGTCGACGGGCACCCGTCTTTCGATCTGTGGGAAGTCGATATCGCGCGGGTCGATCCGAAGACAGCAGATCCCGAACATCTGGCGGAGCGTATGCAGGAAGCCGTTGCGGATGTGTTTGATCTCCATTGGCCATACAAACAGCCAAAGACGGGTCGGGGCCTTCGCAGATCGGCGTTACACGAACGATGGGCGAAGGCAGGCGCGGTCTTTGGTCTAACCGCCGGATGGGAGCGTGGCCTGTGGTATGCGCGCGATGAGAGCGAGCGCAATCTGTCTTACTCAACAGGCGCGCAGTATTGGCATCCAATCGCCAAGCGCGAAGCGGCGCAGATGCAGGATGGGGCGGTTCTGCTCGATCTAAGCCCGCTCACCAAGATTGAAGTCAGTGGTCCTGTTGCGCTTGAGGTTATGAACCATTGCTGCACGGCGCAGATGGATCGAGCGGTCGGTAAGGCAACTTACACGCAGTTTCTTAACGCGCGTGGCGGGATCGAAATTGATGCCACGGTCATCCGGCTGACTGAAGACAAGTTCCAGATCACGAGCGGCGCCGCCACGCGCCAGCGAGACTTGGCCTATCTGCGACGAAATATGCCCTGTTTGCAGATCGAGGATGTGACAGAGCGATACTGCGTGATTGGTTTGATGGGCGGCGGGGCTGCTGATCAGATCTGGGCGAAACCAAATCAGGCATTTGGTCAATCATTGGAGACAGAGCTGGCGGGTATCCCATGCCGATTGACGCGGATCAGCTATGTTGGGGAGTTCGGTTGGGAGATTTCAGTGCGTGCCGATGACATGCGTACTATTTTCGACGAGTTGCTAAAGGCCAATGTGCTGCCGATGGGGCATTATGCGCTTGATGGCTGTCGGGTGGAAAAGGGCTTTCGGCACTGGGGCTATGACATAGGCCCCGATGTGACGCCGCTTGAGGCTGGACTTGGGTTCTCTGTCGACTGGAGCAAGGATTTCAAGGGCAAAGATGCGCTGTTGGAGCAGCGAAAATATGGCGTGCGAAGGCGGTTGATCCTAATGCAGATCGAGGGCGATGTTTTGATGCTACATGATGAGCCGATTTTTGAAGATGATTCGCATGTCGGCTTAACGACCTCGGGTGCAATCGGCCCTCGCACAGGACTCAATTTAGCTTTTGGGATAGTTTCAGTTTCGCCGGGCGAGAGTATGGATAAGACATGCCAAAGGCAGTTTGGCGTACGTGTTGCTGGTCGAGATTATACGGCCAAACCGCTGCGGCACCCGCCGTTTGATCCCAAGGGTGAGAGGATGCGGCGATGACAGACGCAC
>JBCDDS010000117.1:0-11257 GCA_039180185.1 Pseudomonadota bacterium
ACGCAGAGGCAGTGCTCTTGGGAGAACCAAACACCGAAGCCGCCTTTGTCCTAGAACACTGGAGCCTACCCAAACCACGTATCATCGAAACTGTCGAAGATGATCAAGCGTGCATTATCGTGGACACCAACAACCCAGCTGAATTGCCCGAAAACATCAATGGGGCAGATGTACAGGCGATCATTGACCACCACAAGTTGGTGGGAGGCCTTGAGACAAAGGGTCCGATCGATATCACCATCCGCCCTCTGGCCTGCACAGCCACGATCATGATCGATCTGATTGGGGATGATGCGGACAAAATGCCAGATTGGGCCAAAGGCGCTGCGTTGAGTTGTATTCTGTCCGACACACTTGAGTTTCGCTCACCTACGACAACTGAGCACGACAAGGCGTTGGCGCACCAGCTGGCTTCCGAGCTCAATATCGACATCAACCGATATGCATCGCAAATGTTTGAGGCAAAATCTGATGTCTCCGCCTTCTCTGATGCAGAACTCATCCGCATGGACAGCAAGGAATACGGTGTGGGCAACACTAAATTTCGCGTCTCCGTGCTAGAGACCACCGCGCCCGACATCGTCATGGCTCGAAAAGACAGTTTAATGAACTCCATGGCAGATGTCGCCTTAGAAGACGGCGTCGATCAGGTTCTGCTGTTCGTTGTGGACATCCTGAATGAAGAGGCCACGCTTTTGGTGCCGAACGATCTCGTCAAAACTGTTGCCGAGAAAAGCTTTGGCGTTGATGTGAGCGGTGACACGGTCGTTTTGCCCGGCATCATGAGCCGAAAGAAACAGATTATACCGAACTTAGCTGTCTGAAGTTATTGCTCTTATTTCTTTTGGGCATCGATAGCTAAGTTACCCCACGCTTTCATAGCCTTCAAAACAGGGCCAAGCGAACGACCCTTTTGCGTAAGAGAATACGCGAAGCGTGGCGGGTTTCTTTGATAGAGCTTCGCCTGAATGAACTCATTTTTCTCTAGTTCTTTCAATCTTTTAGATACTGTTGTGGGTGAAAAGCCGCGCGCCTGCGCATGAAAGCTGTTGAACGTGCATTCTCCGTCACGAAACAAGTCCCTCAAAATCATCAATGTGCAGCGATCCCCAAAAACATCAGCTGCATGCGCGATTGGGCATTTTTCGTTGAAAGGTCTGTGATCCAATTCAGAGACTACTCCGTAAGTAGTAAGTATTACAATAGTACTTACAAAAGGAAAAATACATGCACAAAATAACACTTCACGCGACATTTGTCGTCACTCTCCTGTCAGCATGCGCAGCAAGCGTTCCAACACCACCAGCGGATCGCACCGCAATAGAAGTCCGCTCACTTATAGAAAACAGAAGTCTGCAACTCTGCGAAACAGAAGAAAACAAACGCAACTGCAAGGCAAAATCGAACGGTCTAACATCCCGAGGTCTAGGAGGCGTTTTTCTCCCTTTGGTCGCGAACCTTAAGGCGATGAATATATCCGGCGAAAAAACACGTATTGATCTTGATGTGAACAATATCCCGGCGAGTTGTACCAACGGTACTGTCACCTACAAAAACAATCAAAACAACGCCGTCGTTGGCGGAATTTATTGTAACTGGGTTGGTATCGGAAACGTTCTTACCAGCGCTCAACTTAATACAGATTGGTCCGAGCCAGACGGTAGCTTTGGCGGCCGTTATGCGATCCAATTCTATGGCACAGGGAACGGCGGCGGCTCCGGCTTTTTCCGCGCGTCGCCGGCGAAGAAATGACGTTTTCGATCATAACCGAGTTTGTCATTCTTTTTGTCATGACAAGCCCGTTTTGGCACATGTTGCTGATCTCTCGGGCAGCAGGCCACACTCTGCTACAAACCACATTCTTGCAGACGATCATGCTGTTTTGGACGGCTTACGGTTTTTTCGTGGTCACATACGCATTCGATGCGCCCTATTTTGGCGTTCTGGCACCAGCCTTACCAGTTTTATACATCACGCTCGCAGCAAGTGTCGCATACTTGGCGCGCAACTGGATTTTAGGCAACGGCGTTTCTCAACATATTCTGATCGGCCTGCAGCTATTCCGCCCTGTTGGCGGAGTTTTCGTCCTCGAGGATTACAGAGGGACATTGCCGACAGTTTTTGCACAACCCGCAGGTTGGGGCGACGTCATGGCCGGGATTATCGCAGCCTTTGTTCTTGCAAAATTCTGGAACACCAAGATTCCAAGAAACTGGGTGATATTTGTGGCAGTTTTCGGCTTGGCAGATTTTGCGAGCGCGTTGTTCTTTGGCGTCACAAGCTCAGATACGCCGTTCCAACTATTTTCTCACGATGCGCCAAATCGTGTTCGCGAGTATCCGTTGGGATTGATCCCGTTGTTTCTCGTGCCGTACGCAGTCGTGGCGCATATCTTGTCGCTCACTCAGCTTGCGAATGACAGAAAAAATTCGCCCTCAAAATAGTCAGGGCTTCACTTGGATTTTGATCTAAGGGTAAAGTTTAAGATGCGTGGACGGCTCAGCACGGATTGAAAATCGCGACTTACAAGGATCAAGAAAGTGGCAGATTATGTTGCGTTAATCGAACGGCTCAATCGCGGCGGGCGTGTTTTCATTGACGGTGGAACAGGCACAGAAATGGAGCGCCGTGAGGTACCGCTTTTGGACAATGCCTGGAATGGCGGCGGAGCTTTAAGCCATCCTGATCTGTTGCGGCAAGTACACGAAGAGTACATAAGCGAGGGTGCAGAGATCATAATCTCCAACACCTTTGGCACGTCGCTGCATGCACTGACCGAAGCCGGAGAAGGTGATCGGTTCGAGGAGTACAACCGTTCCAGCGTCGAAATTGCTTTGCAAGCACGACAGAATATGAACCGTCCTGACGTGTTAGTTGCAGGAGGGATCGCCTATTGGTCCTGGTCTGGTAAGCATCCAACGCTTGAGGCGCTAAGCAAAAGTGTCGAAGTGCAGGCGCGCGTAATGAAAGAGACCGGCGCAGAACTTCTGATGCTCGAGATGATGATCGATTTGGACCGAATGCAGGTTACGTTGGAAGCCGCTCAAACCAGCGGTCTCCCAGTATGGGTCGGACTTAGCTGCAAATCAAATAGCGCGAAAGAGATGTGTCTTTACAACGGAACACTGCTCAAAGAAGCTTTACGCTTTTTAAAAGGTAGGAATGTGCCACTCGTGAGCATCATGCACACCGATATCTCTCTGATCGAAGCCTGCCTTGACGTTGTCGACGCGCACTGGGACGGTTTCGTCGGCGTTTACGCGCATTCCTGCGAATTCAATAAGGACCACAGTTGCGCATTTGAAACGGCCATATCACCGGAAGGCTTCGCAACGCACGCTGAAAAGTGTGCAGCGCGCGAAATTCACCTGTTTGGCGGATGTTGCGGCACCGGTCCTGAACATATGGCTGCTGCTCGCAAGTTTTTTAGCGCGGATGCCTAGCCGTTTCGAAGTTTCTCAATAATTTCGCGCGCAGCCACAGTCGGACTTTTGGCACCATACGCCACTTCATCAGCGGCGGACGTCATTGCCAGTTTCGTCTCTGCGCTTTCTAAATCGGCAAGCAAGCCCTGTCGAACCTCTTCTTCGAACCAGTAACGTGCCTGCGCTTGCCTTCGGGCGTCAAAGTGACCATTTTCTCGCCGCCAATCCGCAAGGCCTTTCATTTCCTGCCAAGCATCGCTCAGTCCGTCTTCATGCAAGGCAGAGACCATCATTGCCTTAGGAAAACCATCCGGGTCGTGCGAACGTTTTCTCATCAGACGCAGCGCCCCTGTGTAGTCCGAACATGTGCGCGTGGCCGCGGGTTTCAGATCACCGTCGGCTTTGTTCACCAGGATCATGTCCGCCATTTCCATGATGCCGCGCTTAACGCCTTGTAGTTCATCGCCTCCCGCTGGCGCGAGTAGAAGAACGAAGAGATCACAAATTTCCGCGACTACCGTCTCTGACTGCCCAACTCCAACGGTTTCAATGAGCACAACATCAAATCCCGCACCCTCACAAAGTGCCACGGCCTCCCGGGTGCGGCGAGCGACACCTCCTAGATGGGTCTGGCTTGGCGAGGGTCGTATAAAGGCCAGAGATTCGCGGCTCAATCGCTCCATCCGGGTCTTATCGCCCAAGATCGAGCCCCCCGATCGCGCGGAACTTGGATCAACTGCCAGCACCGCCACGCGCAGGCCTTGAGATGTCAGCATCATGCCGAACGCCTCGATAAAGGTGGACTTACCCACTCCAGGTGTTCCCGAAAGCCCGATCCGAATGGCTTGTCTTCCAGAACGCGAGAGTTTTTCGAGCAACTTCTGCGCCTGCATCCGGTGATCTTCCCGCCCGCTCTCCACAAGCGTGATAGCCCGTGCAAGCGCCCTGCGTTCTTTTGCCAGCAATTGTTCGGCCAGCCTGTCGATATCGCTCATATTTGCCCTCTGCGCCCACGCGATGACCTGTTGTGCCTTACTCACAGGCGCAATGTCCAGCCTATGGAAATGAGTGGCAGCTTGGTCGATAAGAACGCATGGATTTACCAGAGCTGCCTATAAAAGATGCGCTACCCGAGTTGCTGCAAGCTTTGCGAACGAAAGGCCGCGCTGTGCTGCAAGCACCACCAGGTGCGGGTAAGACGACCATGGTACCTCTGGCTCTTTTGAACGAGTCGCTGACAAAGGGGCGCATCGTCATGCTAGAGCCGCGCCGTCTGGCCGCGCGTGCAGCGGCAGAACGGATGGCTCAGCTACTCGGCCAGCCCGTAGGAGAGACTGTCGGCTACCGGGTTAGAGGTGAGAACAAGGTTTCTAGCAAAACTAGGATTGAAGTTGTTACCGAAGGCATTCTGACCCGCCGCATCCAATCCGATCCTGAGCTCTCCGGAATCGGCGCCGTGCTTTTTGATGAATTTCACGAGCGATCCCTAAATGCTGATTTGGGTCTCGCATTCTGTCTTGAGATCGCAGGAGCTCTACGTGATGACCTAATCCTTCTGGCCATGTCCGCGACTCTCGATGCCGAACCGGTAGGCGAACTTATGAGTGCTCCGATTATCACCTCCGCAGGGCGTAGCTTTCCAGTCGAAGAGCGCCACCTGCCAAAACCGCTCCGAAAAGAAGTGCGGTTTGAGTATGCCATGGCCGATCTGATTACAAAGGCCGCTCTCGAAACCGAAGGAGGTCTTCTTGCCTTTCTGCCCGGTGAAGGCGAAATTCGCCGGGTTGAGACACTGCTGCGTAAAAGCCTTCCTGACGATTGCCACATTCGCCCACTTTTCGGCGCGATGGATTTCGCCAAACAGCGCGCGGCCATTGCACCAGAATCGAAGGGGAGAAAAATCGTACTGGCGACCTCGATCGCAGAAACGTCTTTGACCATCGAAGATATCCGCGTCGTCGTCGATGGCGGCAAAGCGCGACGCGCTAGGTTTGATCCGACCTCAGGCATGTCTCGGCTGATCACGGAGCCTATCTCGCGCGCCGAAGCGGCACAACGGGCAGGACGGGCCGGGCGCGTCGCGAAAGGTATTTGCTTCAAGCTTTGGACAAAAGGAGAAGCAGGTGCCCTGCCCGGCTATGCCCCAGCAGAAATAGAGGTAGCCGATCTCACAGGCTTTGCTCTGGAACTAGCGCGGTGGGGATCTAAGCCAGACGCTTTGCCTTTGCTATCGGCACCAAACACCGGAACGTTTGCCGAAGCGCAGTCTCTGTTGGCAATGCTGGGCGCATTGGATGCAGACCAACGCATAACAAAGCACGGAAAAATGCTTGTAAAGCTGCCTTTGCATCCTCGCCTCGCACATATGCTTACTGTAGCCGGTCCTGAGGCAGCCCAGCTCGCCGCGCTTCTTGCTGAACGCGATCCGCTGCCGCGCACCGCACCGATCGATCTATCATTGCGATTGAATGCGCTGCGTAATCCAAAAGATGTGCCTTACACATTGAACCGAGGTGCAATTGAACGCATCAGGTCTGAAGCCAAACGACTTTCTAAGCAGAGTAAGGATCAACCCCAAAAAAGACTGAGCGACGCATCGTGTGCCGCGCTTGCCTATCCCGACCGGATCGGGCTACGCCGCAAGGGTGATTTACCACGCTTTATCCTTTCCGGCGGAAAAGGCGCAGTAATGCCTGAGGAAGATCCCTTGGCTCAATCTAGGATCATAGTGGCAACCAATCTCGATGGTAACCCGCGTGAAGCTCACATACGCCAAGCGATTCCACTTCCTGAGGCTGACCTTCGAACGCTCTATGCAGCGCAAATTTCCTGGCAGAGCATATGTATTTGGGACAAAAGAAAAGGATGCGTGGTCGCCAGAGAACAGGAGCGATTTGGCGCGCTCGTTCTCGATGACCGACATTGGAAAACCGCACCTCAAGACACCATCGTCAACGCGATGCTCGAAGGCGTGCGAGAGCTTGGCTTAAACTGGTCCGATGCGACAAAGCGCTTTGTGGCGCGTGTTGCGATCGCAAGGACAGCTGGACTGGACCTGCCCGACATGTCCGACGCCGCGCTTCTGAGTACTTTGGAAGACTGGCTTGCGCCCTATATCTCCGGTGTGAAAACCGCGCAGGATTGGAAGCGGTTTGATATGCTCGACGCGCTACGCGCGCGGCTCAGCTGGGAACAAATGCAGACATTGGACCAAATCGCGCCGAGCAGCTTCACAACACCATTGGGTCGTTCGATTCCGATAGACTATAGCGGCGAAAGACCGGAAGTTACCTTGCGTCTGCAGGAGATGTTCGGCCAGAAAACGCATCCCAAATTGGGCGATACTCCACTGCGCGTTACACTTCTCTCACCTGCAGGGCGACCATTACAGACAACGATGAATATTCCAGGATTTTGGCAAAACTCTTATGCCGATGTGCGCAAGGACATGCGTGGACGTTACCCCAAACACCCCTGGCCCGAAGATCCGACCAAGGCCGATCCAACGCTACGCGCTAAACCTCGAAAGTGATCAGTCCCACCAAGGACCGTGATGCGCGCCTTCTACGTCGAGCCGCTCAAACCCATGATAACCAAAGAAGTCCCGCTGCGCCTGGATGATATTTGCGGTGCCAACCCCTTGCCGCATACTGTCATACCATTGCAGAGCCGATGACAGAACTGGAATAGCAAAACCGCCAGACACTGCAGACGCGACGACGTCGCGCAGCGCTGGAATTTTATCGCTCAGCAGAGCGGCAAAACTCGGCGCGAGTATCAGCTGACCCTCGGGCAAATCACCAACAAACGCCTCTGATATATCGTCAAGCAAAGCCGAGCGAATGATACACCCTGCGCGCCAAACTTCGGCGATGCGCGCAAAATTCAGCGACCAATCGTATTCCTTCGATGCGGCTTCGAGAATGCGGAACCCCTGCGCATAACACAGCACACGAGCCGCAAGAAAAGCATCCGCCAGTTGTGCCTCATCAATCGACAGGTTCCCGCGTTCGCCGCCAAACGTCTTCTCGGCAACTTGCCGAGTTGGTTTTTCCGACGACCAGCTACGTGCGCCGACAGCCGCCTCGATCATGTTGGCCGCCTCGCCCATGCGCACCGCTTCCACTACCGTCCAGCGCCCGGTACCCTTTTGACCTGCGGCATCGCGGATCACGTCCACTGCTGGGTTGCCGGTCTCAGCGTCGTCATAAGACAAAAGCTTCCCGGTGATTTCTATCAGGTAGGATCTGAGCGGGCCTTCGTTCCATCGCTCGAACAAAGCGCTCACCTTTTTCGCTGACCACCCAGCGCCATTGTGCAACAAGCTATAGACTTCGGCTATCGCCTGCATATCGGCGTACTCAACCCCGTTATGGACGGTTTTTACGAAGTGTCCTGCACCATCTGGACCCAAGTGGTCCACACACGGTACGTTCTCATAGACTGCCGCAATTGCCGTTAAAACTTCACGCAGCTGAGTCCAGCTGTGATCCGTTCCACCAACCATCATCGATGGGCCATGACGCGCACCTTTTTCACCTCCTGACACGCCCATACCAACGAAATGTAATCCATGTTCAGCCATAGCTGCGGATCGACGTCTCGTATCATGAAAATTGGCGTTGCCACCATCGATGATCGTGTCACCCTCTTCCAGCAAAGGAGAGATCGCCTCTATCATCATGTCCATTGGCTTGCCGGACGGGATCATAAAGAGGATCACACGTGGCGTCTTGAGGCTTGCAACAAAGTCGTCGAGCCTTTCATGCGAATGCAAACGTTCCGCAAGATCGCCAGCCTCGTCAATGAAGGGTCTGATCCATTCCGCCTCGCGGTTGGTGACTGCGACATCGAAACCCTTTTCAGCCATGTTGAGGGCCAGTGCACTTCCCATCGTTCCAAGACCATAAACCCCAATTTGTGCCGTCATATTCGGATCCCGAGATTTGAATGTTAGCGCCAACCTACTTGAGCGCGTTGCCGACGCAAGGGGAAGAGACATGTGCCTCACTCACATTCGCGTACGAATGGGGTTTTGCAATCCGAAGGAAACATGATTTTCTTGGCCAAAGCCAAACTTCAACAAAGAGAGAAGATTCGTTTCGCAAACCTCATTTTTAATAGATCCATCCCCCGGCGCAAAGATGGAGCCATCTGATTTGACCGCAAAAGAAGCCTTTACGAGCGATGATCACACAGAGCTAAACTTTGGCCACTTCTCAACCGAAGGCGAAAGTGTTTGACCGGCACTTGGGAATGCGCGCCTTGTCGAGAGGACATTGACACCTATCCAGTGCATGAGCTCATGACAGTCGTCAAAGGCGTTCGCGTCTCACTCACAAGGATGGCCGGGTTGAGGAAATTGGTCCTGGCGATACGTTTTTCATAGCCAAGCGCACGCCGGTGATCTGGGAGATCACCAAGACCCTCCGGAAAATCTACATGATTGTCGAATAACTTCTGCCAGGTCTGAAAAACGACTCTCAAAGACTTGCAGGCAATCGTAACAAAACACTTCAGAAGTCCTTTGAAAAACTCAAGGCACGAACGACGGACTCAGTTTTGGTTTAAGCAGATCGCGATTGTTTTTAACGTGGCGCGCAACAATCTTTTTTTGGGTCGATCCACATGGCATTTCGCGCGCCGGTCGTGGCTCAAAGTCTGAATCCGCTAGCTCAGGGAAGATTGATATTACTTCGTTCCGCGCCTCTTTTGATAAGGTTTTCATTGCTTCCGGCCCGGTAAAAAGACTTTCGCTAGGCGCTCCTTCAGCAAAGATGATTTCGTGTCGGTCAAAAAGAATATGAAAATATTCGACCTCACGCAGGCTTTCATCAACGTAAATCCCGGGTATTTCTGTAAGTTTGATTGCAGAAATCAACGCTTCGGCTGTGCCACAAACCCGTTCCACAATCTTGGAAGAGACCATCATCCTGTGTTGTCTCGAAACGAGTAAATCTTGCCTGGGCAAGCCACAGCCCAACGCTCCCGCGCAGATACGCACCGGCAAAAGCTTCGGGTTCGCGGATAAAGCAGAAGACTTATAAAAGCGTGAGCCAATCCAGCGCACTGTAGCTACAGCGTCTTGAGTTATGATCGCATCACCTTCGGAAAGTGTTTCAATCGGCTTTTGCCCTTTTGGCGTTTCAATTAGTGTTCCTTTAGTAAAACAAACCGCCCCCACAATATCTTCAAACAGGGTCTCATTCCCGGGACCCGGTATCGTGTTAGATCCAACAAAAGTATAGACAACGCCTGGAACCATCGGTGTGGTTGGAAGAAAGCCGACCAACACGCCCTCAATTTCGATACGGAACAGTGTGATTGTTGTCTCACCGGGCGCAGTCAACTCAAACTGACTTTCGGAATAAACAGTGGTTTCGCTACCAGGCGCCAAGGAACCAATCGTTGTCCCGTCGAACAAAGTCGCTACACCGAACTGATCAGGATCGTTTCCAATTTCATTGTTGCTTGAATCACCATCCAGAACATCGTCATTCAACAGTGGCCCATCTTCGATCGTTAGAAAGGTGTCGTTTGACCCATCATATCCAGCAACGAGCGCGACAGTGTTGCCCGCGACGACAAAGTCAATTGCGTTATACAGCTGAAAGTCAGGCATTTTTTATGTCCGGTTGCGCAGCAATAGATTAAAGTTGCTCGCTGGCCATATTTCTCCCGTTTGAGGCGAGTTAATTTTTCGTTATTGGCTTTATCTGGCGTGCTTGCGGCAAAAAATTGGCATGTGTGTGGCGGGCAAGCTCATCCAAACTGACTTTGGTCAGCTAGTTGCGAACGAATTACAGCTTCAATTTTGAAAGCAGACGTCGTGGTCCGATACGTCCAGAGCAATTACGGTCAGTGGTCCAAACTCAATGGTGCAAAAACTACAACGCACGCACCAACTTAAGGGATCAAAAATAGAGCTTTGCCAGTGATGCATAAATCGATTGCACGATGGTTTATCGTTTTAAAACGATTTTCGCCGCTTCTGGATTTATGTCGCAAAATTACGTACCGCACATTTAGAAGTGTTCAAACGCCCAAACACCACCGCATGATAGCCTTCTGCACATGCAGGCGATTTTCGGCTTCGTCGAAGATTACAGAGTTGGGACCATCCATAACCACGCTTGTGGCTTCTTCCTCCCGGTGCGCAGGCAGGCAATGCATGAACAACGCGTCAGGTTCAGCATAGCTCATCAGCTCTTCATTGACCTGATAGGGCCGCAGCATGTTGTGTCGACGCTCCTTGGCCGACTGGCTGTCATGCATAGACACCCATGTATCGGTCACTACTAAATCCGCACCCTCCACCGCCTTAAACGGATCGCGTTCTATCGCAATTTTTGAGCCGGCACGGCGAGCAAGGCCTACGAACTCATCTTCAGGGTCAAGTTGTACTGGGCCAGTGAAGGTGAAATCGAATTGGAACTGCGCAGCGGCATGCAAAAACGACGAGCACACATTGTTGCCGTCCCCAGACCAAACGACCTTCTTTCCCTTGATCGGGCCGCGATGTTCCTCATAGGTCATCACATCGGCCATAATCTGACATGGGTGAGTGCGGTCGGTAAGCCCATTGATTACAGGGACATCGGCGTACTCCGCCATCTCGATAAGAACACTTTCATCAAAGGTCCGGATCATGATCAGATCGACGTAACGGCTCAACACTCGCGCAGTGTCCGCAATCGTTTCGCCATGGCCAAGCTGCATGTCCACGCCCGAAAGAACCATAGTCTGCCCGCCCATTTGGCGCACGCCCACATCAAAGCTGACGCGCGTCCGCGTTGAGGGCTTTTCAAAGATCAGAGCGACCACGCGACCGG
>JBCDDS010000118.1:0-11249 GCA_039180185.1 Pseudomonadota bacterium
CAGACTTATCCGGACGGCCAAACCGCATAAATTCCTCGATCCGGCCAATGGTCCACTCATTGCCGTGCGGCTGCACGTGCTGACGCGCAAAACCCTAGGTGGGATCGAAACAAATCTACAAAGCCAAGTTCTAGGAGCAGATGGCGCGCCTATACCGGGACTTTACGCGGCAGGGGAAGTCGCAGGCTTCGGCGGCGGTGGGTATCACGGCTACAACGCGCTTGAAGGCACGTTTCTAGGTGGTTGTATATTTTCCGGCCGGATCGCCGGGCAAAACGCCTAAGCTCACGCCCGACGGCGTCTCCGACCACCGGCGCGACCACCACGACCACCTTCCGCTTCGCCAGCTTTTGGAGGCGCTTTGTTGAAGCGAATCCAATCAGCGCCGTGCGGATCATTGTTGGTCAGGAAGTTGGCGGCGCGAATGGCCTCCATTTCTTTACCTGCCTTTGCCTTGGTGGAGCCGAGCCCAAAAAGCTGACAGAAGGTTTCGTCATCCATTCCTTCAGGCAGGATCACACCCGCCGCTTCAATCTCTGCGCGTTTGGCATCCTTATCGGCTTGCTTTACGGGCAGGGCGATCGGGTTCATGATTGCAGAGGTCATGCCCGCGCCCATGGCCATCGGAAGGAAGGCGTTGTTGATGCCGTGCCGGTTCGGCAGGCCGAATGAGATGTTAGACGCGCCGCAAGTCGTGTTGACACCAAGTTCTTCGCGAAGTTTCCGCACCAGAGTGAAAACCTGCTGACCGGCTGTGGCCATCGCGCCGATCGGCATCACCAGCGGGTCAACAACGACGTCGTGGGCCGGAATACCGTGATCAGCGGCGCGTTCCACGATCTTCTTGGCGACCGCAAAACGCACGTCAGGGTCCTCTGAGATGCCCGTGTCGTCGTTGGAAATGGCCACGACGGGCACGTTATATTTCTTTACCAGAGGCAGAACGATTTCGAGACGCTCTTCCTCACCGGTCACAGAGTTTAGCAGAGGGCGGCCTTCGCAAGCCTCAAGCCCAGCTTCAAGCGCACCTGGAACCGAGCTGTCAATGCAAAGTGGTATATCGACCAAGCCCTGCACAAGCTCGATCATCTTACGCATCAACGGCGGCTCGGTCTGGTTGGGATCTGGGTTGGAATTATAAACTACGCCCGCATTCACATCTAGAACCGTCGCGCCAGCGGCGACCTGTGCCAAAGCATCGGACTCCACGGTTGAGAAATCGCCCGCTTCCAGCTCTGCCGCTAGCTTTTTGCGTCCTGTTGGGTTGATCCTCTCGCCTATGACACAGAATGGCTCATCGAAGCCGATCACGGCGGTTTTGGTTTTTGATTCGACGATTGTGCGCGTCATGTTGGTTCCTGTTGTTTAAAGTGCAGCGGGGCGGGTGGCCTCGCCGCCATGTTCGATGGCCCAAGTGGCGTTGGTTTTGATGCCACCGAGGGGGAAGAAATGCACATTGGTGATGTTGAAGTCTGGGTTGGCAACCTTGTGCGCGGCAAGCTTAGACAAAACATCGGTCGGCTCGTAGGGCAGTAGAAGTTTTGTCACATCCATAGCGCGCTTCTGCAGCACCTTCAGCGACGGACCAACTCCGCAAGCGATGGCAAACTTGATCAGCGTTTGCAGCTTCGCGGGTCCGGCGATGCCGATATGCACAGGCAGGGTGATACCCGCCGCTTTCAAATCATTGGCCCAGTCGATGATTGGATCAGCGTCAAAACAGAACTGTGTCGCCAACGCCATTTCGGCGTCTGTCGTGTCAGAGAATTTCTGTTTCCATCGAAGTGCATCCTCGACGTTCTTCATGCTACCGTCTGGATCGATGTCCTTGTTGCCTTCCGGGTGACCGGCGACATGTAAGCGCTTGAAGCCCGCGCGATCAAACGCGCCACTTTCCAAAAGCTGCATGGAGGAGTGATAATCGCCATGTGGTTTGTCGACACCACCGGCAAGAAGCAGCGCCTGATCCACACCAGCCTCACCTTGATAACGTGCGATCCAATCCTCAAGCGTCGCCTGATCTTCGATGATACGGGCAGGAAAATGCGGCATAACGGGATAACCTTCGTCGGAGATCCGTTTGGCCGTCGCGACCATGTCCTCAATCGGTGTGCCCTCGATATGGGCGATGTAGACCCGCGTGCCCATCGGAAGCAGCTGGCGAAAATCTTCGACTTTCTCGGCAGTTCTGGGCATCACCTCGATCGAATAGTCTTGTAGAAACGCTTCTACCGCTGGATTGACTTCAGCACCGGTGTCGTCGCTTTGACGTTTGAAGTTCAAAAGACCCATGTCGGTCTCCTAAATTGCTGCGGGCTCAGGCCCAGCCGTTGTTCTTAATCAGCGCGCGAACGCGCTCTCGATCATATTCCGCATCAAGCCGCGCGGCTTCGGCTTCTACCACGTCCTGCGCTTCACCCTCTACAGAATAAGGCTCTGCCTTACGCCATTCTGCGAGATAGGCATCTGTGTCCGCTGCACCAACTTTCATGGCTGCTGCATCGATCGCCTGTTCAAATCGCTCCGGCAATTGCTTCTTGGCCCCACGACGGCCTTTGCCGACGATCACCTGCGCCGGAATATCGCGCCAGTATACGATTGTGACATCAACCATAATGCAGCCTTTTGTGCCTGATTCCCTCTCGAAGATGGCCCTGTCTACTGGAGGGTCAGCGAGATTCAGAGTTGTTTTTCGACTTAAACCTGTTCGACAGCGACGTCGTTAAAAAAACAGGTTTTGTGGAGACCAAGGCTAGCAGAAACCAAACCGCGCCGCCACGTCATTTGCATTGCGACACTTGCGCGGTTGAAATCGAGGGTCTACCCTGAGTTTAACTCGAAATGGAGGGCGTATTGATGGCGCCCAGGCGTCCGAAAGGTGCGGGCGCGTCACCCAAGAAGGCCGACCGAAATTCGGACGGCAACATCGCGGTTGAGACCCCCGCACGGAAACCGTCCCAGTCCGGGCCGCTTTATGCGGCTTTGGACTTAGGAACTAACAGCTGCCGTATGCTGATTGCCCGGCCAGAGGGCAATCAGTTCAAGGTTGTGGACAGTTTCTCCAAAACAGTACAACTCGGCGCAGGACTGGAAACTTCTGGAAAGCTATCGCGCGCCTCGATCCGCCGTACAATTCAGGCGCTGCGGGTGTGTGCGCAAAAGCTCAAACGCAATAAAGTTAAGCGCATGCGTCTTGTTGCGACAGAGGCTTGCAGGCGCGCCAGCAACGGCGCAGCCTTCTTACGCCAAATCAAAAACGAAACTGGTCTCACATTAGAGGTGATCGATCCGCAGCAAGAGGCGCAACTGGCCGTGGTGTCGTGTGCGCCGCTGGTCGGGAAGAAAACCGAACAGCTATTGGTAGTGGATATTGGTGGTGGCTCGACAGAACTCGTTTGGATCGATCTAAAAGACGTGCCGAAGCAGGAACGCGCCCGTGCGATTATGCGTATGCATGGCGGTTTCCCGGATTGCTCGGCGGCCAATGAACCGACTGCGAAGGTTGTGGATTGGATAAGTGTGCCTCTCGGCGTGGCGACGCTACGCGACCAGTACGTCGATGTAGAGGATGACGCGGCGCAGTTCGCTCTTATGAGTTGGTATTTTGAGGAAAACCTTGCCGAATTTGCCCCTTACAAGGAAGTGCCGAGCCGTGATGGATTTCAAGTGGTGGGCACTAGTGGCACAGTTACAACCGTTGCGGCCAGCCATCTTGGCCTTAAGCGCTATGATCGCACCAAGGTTGACGGTTTGCGCATGAGCAGTGAAGAAATAGACAAGGTAATTCAGACATATCTGGAGATGGGACCGGAGGGTAGGCGCCAGGACCCGCGTATTGGTCAGGACCGTCAGGCGCTGATCATGTCAGGCGCCGCGATCCTGCAGGCATTGCTCCGCTGCTGGCCGACGGATCGATTGTCCGTCGCCGACCGAGGTCTTCGCGAGGGCATCCTTTATGCTCAAATGGCCGCCGATGGCGTTTTGGAAGATGGAGAGGGTTGTTGAGACTTGCCTACAGTGGCTTGAAGAACGACGTGTAATGTCATGGCAAAACCACCATCAGGAAAAAACACATCCGGCCGAGGCCAGCGCGATCTGACTGTTAAGGTCAAAACCGCCAAAGGCCGCAAGTTGAGCTCCACCCGTTGGTTGCAGCGTCAGCTTAATGATCCTTATGTGAAACGCGCGCAGGCGGAGGGATATCGCGGGCGTGCTGCCTACAAGATTATGGAGTTGGACGATAAGTTTGGTTTCCTCAAACCCGGCGCGCTTGTGGTTGATCTTGGGTGTGCACCCGGGGGCTGGTGTCAGGTGGCGGTTCCACGGGTCAACGCGCTCGGCGAGAAAAATGGCCTACCGCAAGGCCGCATCATCGGCGTTGATTTGCAAGAGGTGGAGCCGATCCCAGGCTGCGAGATACACCAGCTCGATTTCATGGAAGATAGTGCCGATGATAAGGTGAAGGCTTGGCTTGGCGGGCAGGCCGATGTGGTCATGTCTGATATGGCCGCAGCCAGTTCCGGGCATAAACAAACTGATCACCTGCGCATCATCGCGCTTTGTGAGGCAGCAGCCTATTTGGCGTTTGATGTGCTGGAACAGGGCGGCACTTTTGTTTCAAAAGTTCTGGCAGGCGGTGCTGAAGGCGAGTTGCAAAAGCTGCTTAAACAGCGGTTCACCAAAGTGGCGAATGTCAAGCCTCCTGCGTCACGCGCTGACAGCTCTGAGAAATTCGTGGTTGCGACGGGATTTAGAGGGTAGAGGGCGAGGCGGTGTCGAGTGCGCGATCAGCCAAGCGGCAGGTTGTTATTAAAGGATTGCTGCGCGCGTTGCTGTAGGGCGCTTGCATCACTGACGTCGCTGTTCGAAAGCGTGCTTGATTGCTCTTGAACGCTACATGCCATGTTTTGTTGGCGCAGAAGTTCGAACAGACGCGCGTGCCGCGCTGGAGCCGGACGTTTCGGTGGCTGATGCATGTGGCCTCGCATGGTAACTGCAGTATTAACCAAGATGATTGACGCCTGATTAAGGCGCTGTTTTAGCCCGAATGCAGCGATTTCATGGCGGTGCGTGCTATGTTTACCGCGCAGAAAAGGTTTGTCGGTAGCTGCTTGGGGAAACATTCAAGAGGCGCATAAAGGCACGGCGCATGCGTTCTTCGTCGTGAAATCCGCATTCTGTTGCGACTGACTTTACGCTGAGATCTGTGGTTTCCAATAGTTCGCGTGCGCGCTCGATCCGCATCGCTTCCACTGCTTTGGCCGGTGTTACGCCCATGGCACCGGAATAAACGCGCGAAAAGTTTCGAGTGCTCATATTCGAGCGATCGGCTAGCCTGTCGATTGTTAAATTTGAACTTAAATTGCCTTCGATCCAGTGATGCAAAGCATCGAACTGACCAGTTTTGTCCAACATTTGCCGCGCTAAGTCTGGGCTGTACTGAGATTGACCGCCTGATCTGACCATTTGCGTGACCATGGACCGAGCGACGGTGAGGGCTGCTGCACGTCCCAAGTCTTCGGCCACAATTGCCAGCGCCATATCAATACCCGCGGTAATCCCGGCAGATGTCCAGAAACGTCCATCTTTGATGTAGATCGGATCGAGCTCTACTCGAACATTGGGAAATGTGTCAGTCAGAGTTTTGACGTCGTCCCAATGGGTGACGGCCCTCCGCCCATCTAGCAATCCAGTTGCTGCCAAAACCAGCGCACCGGAACAAACCGAACAGACCCGACGCGCGCCGCTTGCAAGCTTTGTAACGTTATCGATAAGCGCTTGATCGTTCATCGCGGTGTTGGCTCCATCGCCGCCAACAATGACAAGAGTGTCTATGGCGCAATCCAAATACTCAGAGAGTGGTGCGCTTGGAACGGACAGAACAGTGTTTGTATCGGTCATGTCCCCGCCTGCAGAGACGATCGCGCACCGATATCCCGTTTTCTCTGTTTTCGGGTCTGGCGCGTGGGAAAACACTTGGAGCGGACCAACTAGGTCGAGAAGAACAATATTTTCGTAGATGACGAACACAACCAAACGTTGGTCTGGACAGTCAGTATGAGATTTGGCCGTAAATGAGGTCATATTGTCATTTGTGCCAGTCGACTTTCCGGTAGTCTAGTCGCAATATAGAGGAGAACGCCTGTGCTGTTGTTAAAGCCGAATTGCGAATGCTGCGACAAAGACCTGCCGCCCGAAGCTACCGATGCCAGAATGTGCACGTTTGAATGTACTTTCTGTGCCGAATGTGCGGAAGATAGATTTCACAACACCTGCCCCAATTGCGGTGGGAACCTTGTCGTTCGTCCAATCCGACCGACAAACAAACTATTGAACAATCCAGCTTCGACGAAACGTTTCGTCAAAGCGCACGCGGAATGCGCAGCCTTGCACGCTTAAAGATTCAAGAATTCATGACGGATCTAACTGAGATACTTAACTGGCGAAGGATCAATGATTGGATCACCACGTCTGGCCAGCCTAGCGAGGCGCAATTGGTCAAACTTCAGCGGCTTGGCATAACGCACGTCATCAATCTGGGGCCACACGATACGAAAGGTGCTCTGAAGGATGAGGCCGGCACCGTCGCGTCACTGGGTATGATCTACATCCACATTCCCGTTGATTTTGAAAAGCCGACGGATCGCGATTTCGAAGAGTTTTGCAAGGCGCTAATAGAGCTTTCCAATACTAAGGTTCACGTGCACTGCATTTACAACGCCCGTGTTAGCGCATTTTTTTATCGCTACGCTAAAATCGGCGCGCCTTTTTCTGTCGGTGACGCATACGCAAATATGGAAAGTATTTGGCGACCAGGCAGCGATTGGGCCAAATTTATAGGTGACTCAGGTGCAGCCGGAAGACCGAATCTCTACGCTGGCGAAGACTATTGAGCGAAAACAAGGCAATCAGCTCATTTATGGACCTTTCGCTCCTAATGTGCTCTCCACAGAGAAGGTGGCTTTAGTTTTTATATAATAAATTCATGCACTTGAATTTATCTTTGGCTCGAAAACAGTAGTTAAAATTGAATACAGTCATCATAAAATCGCGCCAAAGATGTCCCAAAAATGCCTTTTCACCTGCAGTATTGCGACACATTTCTCGAACAATGTCGAAATTGAGTATCGAATGTGTTTAACGCACGGCGCATCGGTGGCGCCTCAATCAAGGGAATTGGGAAATGGCGGATCTACTGACAATGGCACGTGCTAGACGCGAGGCGGCAATCGAGCAAAGCGCGAACAACCGACTGAATTACGAACAAAAGACTGCGCCTGATGGGCGCCTCTACACAAAACCAAAGAGTACTGACCTAGAGCCGGTTTTCTCAACATCGCGCAAGGTTAATGCTGATGCGCAGTGTGTCGAAAACATCTTCACTTTTGGCTCGGTCACAGAAGCTGCCATACAGGCTAAGGCAAACGAAGCAGCTCGCGAAAGAGCCGAGTTGCAAAACGCGTCGCTTCTTTTGATGACGATGGAAAATCGTCCAGAAGCACGTCGTTTTCTGAATTGAGTCGCTCGCGAGTTCAACTCGTGAAAGGCTAAGAGACAGCAGGCTAAAAGTGTTGCGCGCCCCTGATATCTGGGGCGCGCTTGACGTTCAAAGCAGACTATCCGGAATTTTCTGTTCCGCGGCCGTGTTTGCTCGGCGGAAGACAAGCGTCACCAGTGTTGAGACGATCACGATGAATAGGGAATAGAGTGCTGGTACTCCCATAATCGCCTGCTGATTTTCCGGCGGGAATGAGAATATGATGATCGCAATGGCGAGAGGCCCGTTTTGAATGCCAGTTTCTAGAGCTACGGTTCGGGCATTCCTCGGGTGAAGGCTCAATGCCTTGGCGAAAAAGTACCCAATTGTAATCCCTACAAGTCCCAAACCAATCGCGGCAATATAAGTTGCCGGTGTGGTGTTCAAAAGAAACTGCCAGTTTGCGGGCACCCATGTCACCATGATGAAGAGGATAAAGAAGAGTGCGAGGATCGAGCCACAGAACTCAATCACCGCGCCGACATTGGCGTTGATTTTTCTCAACGTCATGCCGATGGCCACCGGGACCAGAAGCACGAACAGAACTTTGACGATGTCCTCGCGCGGGATTTCGAGGTCGAGCGCCGAGGCATAAAGCAGAAGGATAACCGGGATTAGTACGACACCGGTCACCGTAGAAGTCACCGTCATCAGAACGCTGAGCGCCAGATTCCCTTTTGAGAAATAGGTGAAGATGTTCGACGTGGTCCCGCCTGGCATACAGGCCATAATCAGGATGCCGATCGCGATTGGCTCCGGAACAGAAAGCGTCAACGCCATGATGAAACCGAGCAACGGCATGATGCCGTACTGGCTGATAACACCAATAAAGAGACCGTAGGGCCGTTTCAGCGCCAGGATAAAATCGCGCGGAGTAAGAGACGCGCCCATACCAAGCATAATGACAGCTACCATTAGGCCCAGCAGTGTCTGGGTAAATTCATCAACCATCTGGGCTTACTCCGCTGCTTGCTGCGTCATTTCTTCAGCACGCAGGTCTTTTCTTAGAATTTTGCCGACATTGGATTTAGGCAGTTCGTCACGGAATTCCACGCGCTTGGGCACCTTGTAGCTCGTTAGATGTTCCTTGCAGTAAGCGCGTACAGCATCAACGGTCAGTTCTTTGTCGCCGCTCACGAGAAAAGCTTTAACGGCTTCGCCGGTGCTGGCATCTGGCACACCGATTACGGCCGCCTCCAGCACAGCAGGGTGGGCGGCCAGCACGTCTTCGACCTCATTGGGATAAACGTTGAAGCCAGACACAACGACCATGTCCTTCTTGCGATCAACGATGCGAATGTAGCCTTCTTCATCCATCACGCCGATGTCTCCGGTAAGGAACCATTCGCCATTCATGACTTTTTCGGTTTCTTCCGGCTTTTTCCAATAGCCCTTCATGATCTGAGGGCCACGTGCACCAATCTCGCCAACCTCACCAATCGGAAGGCGGTTTCCTTCGTCATCGAAACAGGCAACATCGGTGGATGGCACCGGAATACCAATCGTTCCTTCGCGAGTTTTACCAAGCGGTTCAAAGGTCAAAACGGGCGACGTCTCCGTAAGCCCGTAGCCTTGCACCACGTCGGTTCCGGTGATTTCGCGCCAGCGCTCCGCAACGGAGGATTGTAGCGCCATGCCGCCAGCCCCGGCGAATTTCATGTGTTTGGGGGGGCTGTCGAGAAACCAGATTTCGTTGTTGAGACCATTGAACAAGGTGTTCACACCGCTCATCCATGTAATCTTGTAGTTCTCAAACGCGCGCTTGAGGTTCGACAATGGACGCGGATTGGGGATTAGGATGTTGCGCGCGCCCAGCCAGTAAAAGGACAGCATATTCACGGTGAATGCAAAGACGTGGTAGAGCGGTAAAGCCGTAAGGATCACCTCTTGGCCTTTTACCATGTCGCCACCAAGCAGCTCCATGGCCTGTTCCATATTCATGACCAGATTATTATGCGTGAGCATTGCCCCCTTTGCCACGCCGGTTGTACCACCGGTGTATTGCAGCACCGCGATATCATCGCCAGCTACATCCTGGTGATAGGCATCGGCCTCTACGCGCTCCTTGGCAATTTTCTTGCGTCCCGCATTAACTGCGTCAGGCAGGCGGATATGAGCGGTTTCGATCGGCTTGATCGCGCGGTCCCAATACTTTTGAACAAGGCCTACAATGCCGCGTGGTAGTACAGGGAAAAACTCGGCAACGCGTGTGATTATCACGTTGGGAATTTGGTGACCTCGCGTCGCGTCGGGGATTTTGTCGGCGAACATATCAACAGTGATCAGCGCGTGCGGCTCTGCGTCCTCGAACTGTTTAGCCATTTCCTCTGCTGTATACATCGGATTGACATTCACCAGCACGCAGCCGGCTTTAAATATTGCAAAAGCGGCGAGCGGGAAACTTAGGCCGTTTGGAAGTTGCACCGCGACACGATCACCTGTTTTGAGCCCCGCAACCTCACGGAGATAAACCGCAAGCGCATCAGACATCTCGTCGATTTGCGAAAACGTAAGCGTACCGTTCATCCCATTTGGAAGGCAGCAGGTGAATGCTTTTGCATTGCCATAGGTCTCCGCTACGCCTCGAATGAGGTCTGGGAGATTTCTGTATGTAGCGACTTCAATTTCTTTTCGAACACCAGGTTCGTAAAATGCTGTCCATGGCCGATCTGTGTCAGACATGTTCCCCCCTTAATTAAACTCCTCGCGCACGCAGTTACCGCAACTTTTCCATTTGGGAAACTTATCAGGTTTGTGACGCTGCGGCAGAATGGACGAAGATGCATCTCGTAGATTACCTGTGCAACATTCTCAGTGTTGGTTTTTCCCAGGTGTAGCCCCAAGGTTTATGGATTGTAAATTGCGCGCTGGTGATCCATCTGCGATCTCGCATTTGCGGCAAAATAGGCAATAAGTTGACGTGACGTCAATTCTACGTCAACCTCCTAAATTCAATAAAACATAATTAAAACAGTTATTTAATATAAATGCTGCACTGCAGAAAAAATCTAAAATAAATGTTGCAATGCAGCATTACCTTACTTAAGTTTACGTCAACCGCGAGGAGTAGCCTCTCGGAAAGAGATGAAAGCCACGTTAGGAGACACAGTCATGGCCGCTTCTGCAAAAACTGAAAAGAAAACCGCAAACCAAAGCACCGAGAGCGTGAAATCTGCGCTGAACTCTATCCAAGAAAACGTATCCGAGCGCGCATCTGCCGTTCGTGAAACCGTTTCGAACAGCTTCGACACTGTTCGCAGCACTGGCAGCGACGCTGCAGGCGCAACAGTTGAATTCGGCAAAGCATACTACGCCGGTGTAAGCATCCTTGGTCAGACAGTCTGGGGCTTCGGTCAAGAATTCTACGGCGAGGTAACAGACCACGCGCGTAAGACAATGGGCGCCAAGTCCGTCCGTGAGGTTGCAGAACTTCAAGCGTCTTACGTTCAAAACCGCATCGAGACTTCTGCATCGCACGGCAAAGAGTTCATCGACATTGCGCGTGAGCAAGCGGAACTGACAATGAAGCCGATTATCTCGCTTCTCGACAGCAAGCGCAGCGCGTAACAAAAGTATCGTCTAGATACACCAGACCGTCGCGCCACCGCGCGACGGTCACTTCTAAAGCCTTACAATTCGGAACTGGGGAGGAACCGATGTCAAAGCCTTGGCATCAGAGCTACGATGATGGCGTGCCGTTTGAGATTGATCC
>JBCDDS010000119.1:0-11248 GCA_039180185.1 Pseudomonadota bacterium
CGAGGCGCGCGGGATGGAGATCGGGCTCGCTTCGGCAATCAGGCTGTACGTGCTACGACATTACCGCGAGACGTGAGTTTTAGCCAAATGCCGTCTTTGCCGCGCACAGTCAGATGCGCAACCGGCATTGCTGGCTTGTCCTCTACCAAAGCAAACTCAAATTGCGCCACTAGCATTGCCAGTAAAAGCGGCCCCTCGATCATCGCAAACCCTGCCCCGGTGCAAACCCTCTGCCCTGCCGAAAACGGCATATAGGCCTCGCGCAGGCAGGTCTTACCGTTCTCCGTCTGATACCGCCCCGGATCAAACTCATCCGGCCGGTCCCAAAGCCTCTCATGCCGGTGCAGATGCCACGGGGACAGCACCACCTGAGAGCCTTTGCGCACCTCGCGTTTGCGGAACTCTTCCGGGCAAGCGGCCTGCCGCACCATCATCGGCACCGGCGGGTAGAGCCGCAAAGTCTCGCGGAAGACATCGCGCGTCACTTTGAGCTTGGCCATATCGGCAAAGCCCATCTCACCCACAACAGCTCGTGCTTCCGCTGCGACCTGCTCTTGCCATTCTGGATACATCGCCAGCAGATACAGCGCCCAGGCCAGCGCTGAGGCGCTTGTCTCATGCCCCGCGAGGAAAAAGATCGCCACCTGATCGATCATCTCTTCAGTGTCAAACCGCTCCCCCGTTTCCGGGTCCGCCGTTGTCATGATCTTGGTGGCCAAATCATCAGGCGCGGTGCCGGCCTCGATCTCAGCCATGCGGCGTTCCGTCATCCGTCGGATCAGATCACGGATGAGCTTTGCGGTTTCCAGTGTGCGCGCGCGGCGAAGCCGGGGAAACCAGCGCGGCAAAGGCAAAAGCGCGGCTGCGTTTACAATGGGTTGCGTGCGCTGATGTTCGCGAAAGGCATCAAATACCTGACTGGCAAGTTCATCCTCGATCGGCACGGAGAAGAGCGTGCGAAAGATCACGTCAGCCGCCGCATGACTGGTCTGCGCCTCGATCTCCTGCGGACCGCCATCCGCTAGCGCCTCTAGCCGCGCCGCGGCCACCTGTCCGGCCGCGAGCATCGCCGGAAACGTATCGCGCAGCCGTCCACCCTCAAAGGCAGGATCAATAATCCGCCGCTGACGTTTCCAATCCTCGCCATTGGTGAGAAACACCGAGTTGCCCAGAAGCGGCGCCAACCCTTCACGCACTCGATCAGACTTAGGAAAATCCTCTGGCCGTTCCTTGAGCACCAGATCAACCAGTGCGGGCTCATTGCAGAGGTATGAACGAAAGAACGGCGTGCGGAACTCAGCCATCCAAGCCCGGTAAAGCCGTGCAGGCTGTGCCGATAGAATATCCTGTCGGAACATCCTCAGATAGCGCCACAACGGCACCGATTGTTCGCGGGCGGGCGGTTTGGGCGGCTGAATAGTCATGCCGCTACGCTCGTGAACTTTGACACCGGCGTCTCAATCCGGCTCGGCGAAGCTTCACGCCCCGCGTAGCGTGCGCCCAGCGTGTGTGGTCCAGCTGTGATCTGAAAGTAGTCATAGTCGCCAGGCCGGTCGAAAGCGCAAAGATATTGGAAGTGCAGACGGAAAAACCGCCAACGCAGCTCTTTCCAACGTTCGGGGCTAAGCGTTTGAGTGAACGCCGCCGAAATCACCAGAGGCCAGCGCTTGTCCTTTGGTGCCACGCCAGAGACTGCCACCGGGTCACAGAGCGCAAAAGCGCAGCCATCACCGGGCGCGGTCACATCAATCCATGTGAGCTCTTCTCGGGTCGACAGATATTCCAGATCAGCACGCAGACGATGCGCATCAGGCAAAAAGGACACCATCGGAACCACCTGCCCGAGCGAGAGAAAAGACAAGGCCGGCCCATTGGCTGGCACGCGTCCCGCGCGGATCAAGTCTGACAGAATGGAAACCGACAGATGCGCACCAGAGGAATGGCCTACCACAAGCACCTCATCCACGTTAGACCGCAACGCCTCTGCGATCGTCTCGCCAAACTTTGCCATTCGCCTTTCCAACTCTTGCGGACTTGCACCCCGAAACCGCGCGGAATAAGCGTAGTCATGCATCAGGTAATAGGCGAAAAACTTATTATCGCGCGCCTTGAACCAACGCAGGAGCCAAACCGCCGAAACCGCACCCGCGACTAAAGGAAGATTACGCGCTGCTGACGAGTCCTGGAAAGACATCAAAGGCGTACCGAAGTAAACTATCGACGCAGCAAGGCTTGCAGCCAACATGAGCTGAAAGAGCAGAAAAACAACCGGATAAAGCGCCGCGATCACCGGCCCTTTTCGAAGCCGCATTAGCCGAAAAAGAGCGCCGGTTGCGATATAGGCCCAAGCGGTGCGGACAAGCAGCCAGTATGTCGCGAGTATCCCCTGATCCATGCTATTTCGCACAATATCAGACCAAACCATTACGGAAAAATCTGCTTCGACAGTGCTGCGTTTAATCTTTCCGGTAACGCTCCATCCGAAATAATTGCTGTCTTTTTTTGCTTTCAGATCAATTTTGTATTCGGAGATCTTTGCCTGCTCAGCCGACTCTTTACGGTAAAGTTCCCGATAGCGACGCGGGTGAATGGGATCATAGCCCGGCACGTAGAAAACACGCCGGGTGCGCACAGGCTTATCCAAATCGGGCTTTGGCTGACTGCTCATACCGTACCTCTTATGGCACGCAGATTAGCCTAGCATTACGGCAAGAGTAAGTCTTATCCGACAAGGGCGAGAGCCGGGAACACTTCCAGCAGCCAATACGAGAAGGCCGCGAACCCGCCGGTGAGCATTAACAGTCCGATGGACCAGAGCAAAAGCCCCATGATCAGCTCGATCTTTTGCAGGTTGCGCTTCATCCAGCGTATGAAGCCGCCAAGGCGTGGCAGGAAGATCGCAAAAAGCAGAAACGGCACGCCAAGGCCAATTGCATAGACGCCCAAGAGCAGCGTGCCCCGCTCTACCGAGCCTTCAGACGCCGCCAAAGACAAGATCGCGCCCAGTTGGGGGCCAATGCAAGGGGTCCAACCGAAGGCGAAAGCTAGGCCAAGAATATAGGCACCAAATGACGAACCGCCCCTGTCACCCGCGTCAAACCGGGCTTCCTGATCCAGGATGCGCAAGCGAAAGACACCTAAGAAATGTAAGCCGAAGAACATCACGGTCAAACCGGCCGCGACGTTGAAATAGCTTTGATACTGCAAAAACGTGCGTCCGATGGACGAAGCAGCAAAGCCCAGGATCAGGAACACCGTCGAGAGCCCAAGCACAAATAAAAGTGCAGGCATAATCGCCTTATTCGACGGATTTTCGCGGTCTTCCAGTTCTCCGACCGTCACGCCGCCCATATACGCCAGATAAGGTGGCACGATGGGCAGAACGCAGGGGCTTAAAAACGAAATAGTCCCTGCGATCAGCGCAATAAACATCGCCGGCAAAAGCGAGGCATCAATAATATCAATTCCAAACATCGTCGTTTATGTAATGTATTCGGTGAACGAGGTCATCATGCACGGGGTCACAAGTCTGTGGACAGGATGTAACAGGCGACTTATGTGGCACACATGCAAGATCAAGATGTTATCGACGCGCTCGGGCTTCTGTGCCCTTTACCGGTCCTAAAACTCAGAAAGCGGATCAAGACGCTGAAAAATGGCGATATTATCTCGCTGAAGGCGGATGATCCTGCGGCTGTCGTGGACGTACCGCATTTTTGCGCGGAAGCCGGTCATAAATTGGTCGAAATGGTTGATGAGGCTGAATTTACCCTATTTCGAGTGCAAAAGGCGGGTAATTGAGGCCCGGCAACATCGTTTTTCAAACGGCACGCCGCGACGGGAGAACCAAGCTTGAGATTGCGGCGCGACTTGCCTACATTGATCTCGTTACGAACCCGAAGGTTACAACATGTTTGCGATGCCCGGAAAACAGGCGGTCACGATGACCGAAAAAGCGGTCAAACAGATCGCGCGTCTGATGGAAAAACAAGGCCATCAGGGGCTACGCATCGGTGTGAAAAAAGGCGGTTGTGCAGGCATGGAATACACGATGGATTACGTGACCGAAGTTGATCCCAACGATGAAGTTGTGGAACAGGACGGTGCGCGAGTGATGATCGCACCTATGGCACAGATGTTCCTTTTCGGTACCGAGATCGACTATCAAACATCGCTTCTTGAATCCGGCTTTGTGTTCAACAACCCCAATGTCACGGAAGCCTGCGGTTGCGGCGAGTCGATCAAGTTCGCCGACATGTGACATTGTTCTGCGGGATTTGCGCCGCTAATGTGAATGCTCAACACGCAGGAAGACCGCATGCCTCGTAAACTCGCTGCAGGTAACTGGAAGATGCATGGAACCCATTCGGCGCTATCCGAATTGGACGTAATTTATCATGCAAAACCAGAATCTTCTGTCAGTGTCCTCATGTGTGTTCCAGCAACTCTGATACAGGGTGCCGCCGGCCTTATGGACACCGGTCCTGTGATGATTGGCGCGCAGGATTGCCATGCCCAGGAAAGTGGTGCGCATACGGGCGACATTTCTGCGGAAATGTTGGCTGATGCTGGTGCAACAGCCGTAATTGTTGGCCATTCAGAGCGACGTCAAGACCATGCCGAGAACAACGATATGGTCCGCGAAAAGGCCGCAGCGGCGCATCGAGCGGGGCTCACTGCGATCATCTGCGTTGGTGAAACTCTTGCACAGCGCGAGGCGAAAAACACTCTCGACATAATAGGCGTACAGATGGCAGCCTCCCTGCCCGACGGATGCAATGCCTCAAACACAGTGGTCGCGTATGAACCGGTGTGGGCTATCGGCACCGGCAAGGTGCCCGGCACGGACGAAATTGCGGAAGTCCACGCATTTATGCGTGGGCGTCTCACCCGTCGTTTTGGTGACAAGGACGGATCGGATATGACCCTGCTCTATGGAGGATCCGTGAAGGCGTCCAACGCAGCAGCTATCTTCGCAACGGAAAATGTTGATGGCGCCCTTGTCGGAGGCGCCAGTTTAAAGGCCGATGACTTCTTGCCCATTATCAATGCTCTGGAGAGCACGGTTTAAGTTAATCCAGATCAAACGGCAGCATCGTCGTGGATTTGATTTCCTCCATCGAAAGTAAGGCTGTGACGTTGTAAACATGCACCTCTGAGATCAGAGCCTGATAGAACGTGTCGTAGGCACGCGCGTTCGCCACCACGACCTTCAGAATATAGTCTATATCGCCCGCCAATCGGTGTGCTTCCAAAACCTCAGGGCGATTGCGTACTGCATCAAGAAACTTTGCCTGCCATGATGCTTCGTGCGAAGACGTGCGGATCAAGACGAAAAAACACGCCTCCAAACCAAGCGTTTCCGCGTTGAGAATGTACGTCTGCTGTTTGATCACACCCGCGTCACGCAACTTGCGAATCCGGTTCCAAACAGGTGTCTTTGAGCTGCCCACAGCCTTTGCAATATCATCCAAGGACTGACCCGCGTCCTGCTGCAGCTCAGTGAGAATTTTCCGGTCTAGCCCGTCAATTGAAACGGCCATTCTTCAACTTTCCTTTTTTTGGAACACACAGATGCGTTTCGAGTATTTTTAGAACAAACGTCCTTATTTGCCCCGGTATCTGGCGCAAATATGGGAATATTTCCTATATGAGTGAAAGTCAATCGCGTTTGGGAACGGGCAGCTATGAAACACTTTCCAATCTTTGTGGCCCTTGAAGATAAGCATGTCGTGGTCTCCGGCGGTGGAGAAGCGGCTGTTGCCAAGCTTCGATTGATCCTCAAAACCGAGGCGGTTGTTACGGTCTTCGCCACTAACGTTGATGGTGAGATCGAAGACTGGGCAGCGCAGGGTAAACTCACCTTGGTCAGGCGCGATATGCAAGAGGGCGACACATCTGACGCGGTTTTGTTTTACGCCGCCGATGAGGATGAGGAAAAAGACGCACGCACCTCTGCCATTGCGCGCGCCGATGGCGCATTGGCCAATATTGTTGATAACTTGCATGATAGTGAGTTCATCACCCCCGCGATCGTGGACCGCGATCCGGTCACTGTTGCAATCGGCACCGAGGGCGCAGCACCGGTTCTGGCCCGAGCCATCAAGTCTGATCTGGAAGAACGCCTGCCCTCAACGCTCGGCGCTCTGGCGCGTATCGGAAAGCTCTTCCGCAAAGCTGCAGACGCCCTGCCCATGGGGCGCGTGCGGCGGGACTTCTGGTCAGATTACTACTTTAACAAAGGCCCCCTTGCTATCGAAAGAGGCGGCGAGGAAGCCGTCAATCACGCTCTGGATGACCTTCTTGAGCGACATTTAAACAAACGAGCGCGAGAAGGTTACGTGGCATTCGTCGGTGCCGGGCCAGGCGATCCAGAGCTGCTGACGCTGAAGGCGCGCAAATCGCTGCACGAGGCGGATGTGGTGATCTACGACCGGTTGGTCAGCGGCGAGATCCTCGAACTCGCTCGTCGCGAGGCGATCCTTATTAATGCTGGCAAAGAAGGATTTGGCCCGTCCACAGATCAAGACGAAATCAGCGCGATGATTGTCGAACACGCAGCACAAGGCGCGCAGGTTGTCCGCCTAAAGGGCGGCGATCCAACCGTATTCGGCAGGCTTGACGAAGAAATTGAGGCGGTCGCCGATGCAGGGATCGGCTGGCACGTGGTGCCAGGCATCACAGCGGCGTCTGCATCCGTAGCAGCGATTGGGCAAAGCCTTACGAAACGCGGCCGTAACTCGTCTATTCGCTTGGTTACGGGCCATGATATGAAGGGCTTTGCCGATCACGACTGGGCCAGCTTATCGCGCCCGGGACAGGTCGCCGCGGTCTACATGGGCAAAAAATCCTCCCGTTTCGTTCAGGGCCGCCTGCTGATGTATGGCGCCGATCGGTATACGCCTGTCAGCATTATCGAGAACGCGAGCCGCCCAGATCAGCGGATCATATCGAGCTCTCTAAACACGCTTGTGCGCGATCTGGAAGATGCAGAGCTCAAAGGCCCTGCACTGATGCTGATCGGTCTAGCTCCGAGAGAGGCGACGCAACTTGTGCCAGAGATCCCTAAAAAGTTGCAAGAACGAGCCTAAGTGCCGTTCTTCAGTCGCAAACGGTACTCCGTTGTAACGTTACTCGAAATACGTTGTGGTATCTGATGCAAAGCTTAGTGTCCGTTTGTCGCCAAATCTGACTTAAGCAAAACAATTTCCCAACCTTCTGTTGAGAGGAACAACAGCTTTATTGCACTTCGTTGTCTCAGTGCCGCTAAAGCAGGCCATTTCGCTTGAGAACGCGGCGGAGTTCACTGGCGAGCTCACGGACGGCAAAGAACAAGGAACATAAAGAAGTGTTCTTCTGGAGAATGCACTTCTTGCAACCAAGACATTCCAGGGGCACCATGACATGGAAATACAAACTGTAAGGTTTGAACCCTGTGATCTTAACGGCCATGCAATCGTTCGTACTGTTTCAGCAAACTCAGGTCAGGCGATCTGAATGTTCAGTTGAAATTGTATTCGGCTCATAAACGATCTTGTTCGATGTCGCGGCTTCTGGATGCTTTTCGGAAACTCGGATCAGCAGCCACGGATTCAATTTGTGGCGCATTTCACTTAGGCGTTTTTGCCGTGCTTGTGCAAAGCGGCGCAAGCTTTGCACAAGAAAGCATAACATTTGAGTACGACAAACCGGCTGAAACAGAAACTCTACTTTGGTTTGTACGCCAAGAGATACAGGGAGCGATCGCCGAAACACGTGAGCAGATTGCCCTAGGCCCTAACACACGGTCCTTTAGGTTGCGTTTTGTTGCGTCCCGAGAGACCAAAGATGGTCGCCAAGTCTACAAAACCATCCACCAAAGCCAAAAGAAACGCGTCGGATCAGAACCGTTCGAAGACACGCAGTTCACCTGGCTTCCGCCGAGAGGAACATATTTCGTCGAACCGACGGGAAGTGTGTCGGCGGTGTCAGAGGTTGGAGAGACATTGTCTCTGACGACGAAAGAACAAGAACAAGTCTTTTCTTACTTCACCCAAGACAGTTTTTCAGAACGCTTCGGTCGGTTTATCGATGGGCGAAGCTTCAGCGTTGGACGAGACGTAGAGACAGGTCGGCTCTTTGACGAAATGCTGACGGAAGAAACAAAGTCTGCGCAATTTATGCTTGCTGACCTGGGTTTTCGATGGGGTAGGAAAATCGCCCGTTTCGAAGCCAACATCGTGTACATCAACCAACCCGACGTTCGTGAGTTTTTAACAATTGACGTGGACGCCAACACAGCACGCACAGTCAGGGTCAGTAGTCGGAGAGTGACGGAAACACCCACCTCTTTCACTGGAAACGATGGGCAGAAGTATTGGCGGCATATAATCATCAATCGAGAAATACAGTACGCTGCTGAAGGTGATAAACTGGAAAGGTTGGCTTTCGAATTGGTTAACCCGACCATGCTGAGCCAGGATGGTGGGGCTATCCAAGATATCGCGTTCTTGCCCGTCAGTCAGGATTTGGTTTTGTTGCGGGAGACCGAGGCAGATGACTTTGGCCGCAAACGCCATCTATTGGGGTTATGGGACCTCGAAACCCAAGCTGTCACGCAAGTGGTTAAATCAAATTCGGGCGGTCGATTGTTTCCATCCGACAATGCCGCGCATGTCATGTTGGCTGATGACGGTCTTTCGCTAAGCAGCTACATCATTTCCGCGGATGGGCTGCAGCCATTTTCAGCCTTTTTTCGGTTTCCCAACGACGAGACGTTTTCGGCATGGGAGACGCTTGGGATAAACGGAGTGGCTGGGACAACTCGTGGACGGGTCGCTTTTGTCAACACAGGCTGGGATGAAGAGATGGGCATCGCCCAAATATCCGAAGCCGCAATTGTGGGGATCGCGGTAGACCAGCATGATCAAAAGATGGCCACGTTGGATACGGCAGGCGTGTTAAGGCTGCATCATCTTAGATTCAAAGGGATATGCAATGAAGAAGAGCCTACCGCGGCTTTCTGCAAAGACATGCGGGTTGAAGTTGATGGTGGTGGCCATGAAGTTGCCCTTGTGTCCCCCGAATGCGCGACAGAGATCGGACGCAGTGTTGCTTTGGTTCCGAGATCATCCGCAGTAGCGTATGCCGCCACAGATCACGATGGGAACTGCAAAGAGGACCCTGGAGTTTGGGTTTTTGACCTGGTGAAGAATAGTAAAATCGCGGTTCCAGGAAGCAGTTTTACCCTACCGCAAGCTGGCGACCGGATTGTAACAGAAAAGGGCGTCTTCAGTTTCGAAGACCTCAGTCAACCTTTGATATTGTTCACGCCAGAGATTTCAGACGCGCAAAAAGTCGTGCTTTCAGAGGCTGAGAGTGTGGCCTTTGTTTTAACTGGGTCGGGCTCAGTCAAGTTGGTCGATTTGGACACTGGTACCGTCCTCGAGGATCTAACGGCACAAGGCGGTTTAACAACTCCAGCAAAAACCCGTGCACGCGCGATCTGGCAGGATCGGTTCGTCGCCCTTATGTCGGACGGAACCGCCGTTATTGAACATCCACAGAGTGGCCAAACAGAGTTCATCGACTTTGCTCGGATCGCCAATTTGCCTACTGGCGCCCAGATTGAAGAAGCCCAATTTGCCGCGGTTTCGGGACGCTTGCTGGCGGTGTTCAAAACCAGAGCCAATGGAGCTTATGATCTTTCAGTTGTTGCTTATGACGTAGGTCGCGAGCCAAGTTTTATTGGTACTTTTCGCGTGCATCCAGACACTTTGGCCAATCATGTCGCGACATCAGACCAGCACCTTGTTATTCAACGACGGGTATCAAAATATGGCGCGCCGACGGATATGGTGGTGATAGACGGTGCCAGCGCGGTTACGGCTCCGTTTCCGGACGTTGTGGCCACGCCTTTGAGCCCAGTGCAGGGTTTGCTTCTTGGCCGAGGTGAGATGAGAGGGCATGCACTTGTTTTGTCCAAAAGGTTTGATGCAACAATCCAGGCTTTGCGATCTGCACTTCTGATCGTGCCATTTACATCTGATGACCCTGATCGAAACGTCAGTTTTGTTGATGTTCCGGACCAACTCGACACACTGCAATTCGGTGGTCACCCCATGGCCACCAATATCGAGGGTAACCTCGTTGCAATCTCGAATTTGAAAGCCCCCAGTAATGGCCAATGGAATCCCAACGGAAGAATTATCACAGTAGTCGACCTGAAGACGGGTCAGCGTTACGCCGAGATGTTCCAGGATTGGTCTCATGTAACCTCACTAGCGTTTGGTCCCGAAAGCACCATGCTGGGTGTCGGATATGAGACGGGAGAGGTTTTACTATACGATCTCGGTCGAGGATTGGTTGTCGACAGGTTGCCGGCGCATGACGGTGCGGTGACCGAGTTGAAATGGGCTGGCAACGAGATCCAGACGCGAGGCGAAGATGGGGTGACGCGCCTGTGGGATTTGAACCGTATTGATCTCGACACGGTGTTCCGAGAACAGGCAGACCGCCTTTTTGGCACGATTGCGGGCACACCAAATGTTGAAGTCATGACGGCTTCGGTCTTTGATCCGATTTGGACTCCAACCACGCGGGGGTATGAAGGCTCAGTCGCGGTTACCTCTGAGGGTTATTATGCTGGTGACAAGAACCGCTTGCGGCATGTGCGCTTCGCAGACAGGTTTAAAGGGGTCGTCGATCTGACCGAAACAGATCTGTTGCGCAATCGACCCGATGTCGTCTTTTCGCGTATGGGGCTGATTTCGCAAGATCGCCGCTCCTTACTGGCAAGTTTGCACAAAAAGCGCGTCCGCGAGGCGGGACCGAGAACAAGCTCGCTGACACAAAGCAGCGTCAGACAAAGCCAGCTTAAGGTACGTCGTACAACGCCAGCGATTACCCAAAATCCACAGGCCAAGTTCGAACTGTCTCTTTCACCGGATCAGCAACTAGAAAGCCTTCAAGTCAGCAATAATGGCGTTGGAATTTTAAGTATTCCAGCCACCACCGGTCGAGTAGAGCTGGATATCCCGTTGCAGCCCGAGCTTAATCGAGTTCAGATCAACGGGATTGGCTTGGATGGTAGCAGTTTCGTTCAGCATCGATCCACGGTGCGATACTCTGCTCCCTCTGAAACTGAACCGCCTAAGACTTATGTGTTTGCAGTCGGCGTATCGGACTATGCGGATGATAGTTTGGATTTGGTTTATGCAGCCAAAGACGCAAAGGACGTAGCAGCTTATTTTTCTGGGCTTACCGGCAG
>JBCDDS010000120.1:0-11072 GCA_039180185.1 Pseudomonadota bacterium
CGCACATCAAGGCGTAGAACCCGCGATGCACGGAGAGCTTGGCCACATCGCGCGTCATGCAATGCTGCAATAGCTCCAATGCGTCTGGCCCAACGATATCGAACTTGCGAAGACCTGACATGTCTTGCAGCGTCGCTGCCTGTTTGCAGGCCCAATATTCTTCGGTCGCGCCCGTCGCATCGTACTGCGCCGGCATCCAAAGCTCACGCGCAACCTGATAGGTTGACGTTAGTTTCGAACTCTTAGGGTAAAACGCGGAATGCTCGGTCATTTGTGCGGCATCCTTTGGATTGGCCCGCCAAGCGACAGAATGGCTAATCGAGCTAGTTTCTTCATAAATTCGGACGTGGATGTCTGTTGGGTTCCATCCGTTGATTGGGTCGACGTCATCTGGGCACGCGGTTGAGACGCAGACCAAGTCGGTCAATGCCTGCATCGCGACGTAATCTCCAGGACGAGACCAAGCTTCGTCGCTCGCGATCGCATGGTCTCGCCAATCAATCCAAGAATTGAAAAAGAAATTGATCGCTGGCCAAGCACGACGTGCTTGGATGCCATAAGGGGCGAAGGCCTCGCTGATATTGTCGGAGCAGTTCACGTGGCCAGGAAATCCGCGTTCTTCATATCCGCGTGCAGTACAGGCCAAGGCAAAAGTGTCATGGCGACCAACCGTATCCTGACGTACTGCAAGCAGCGGACGAATGTCCTGATCAAAGAATTTGTCATGCAGGCCGGGGAGAGGATACGCGCTCCGGGTCATCGTGCGCGAAACGGTTGAGTCTATATGTCTTTCAACACCGGCGTCCAATGCACTACTGCGCATGGCCATAAAGTCTGAGCATTGTTGGCCTTCAACGTCGATTATCTGAGCGAATTGACCCTTTTTGACCTCATAGGCTTTGGCCGTGCCGCGCGAGATACGAAATTCATCGACAATTTTGCCAAGCGGCGCCGGCAGGGTCAGGTCATAACTCGCGCCCGCTGGTGGTTGCACATGCACCTCAAACTTTGCGCCGCCGCCCTCTGACAAAAACTGATCTGAGATAGGAGAAATGAAAAAGAGATCGGCATCTTGTTCTAGATTGGCAACATAAGTTTCGCCGGGTGCTGCTTCAGCGCCGAATACCTCCACGCATCGGCCGTCTTCAAGTCGGCAACCTCTGTTTGACGCCAGCGACTGCATTTTTCGACTGTCGAAGGCTAGAGAATTGATCGACGTGCCGGATTCTGCTGTAATGCCGAATGCTTCAATCGTAAATTCTGGTTTCTGATCGGTTAGTGCGCTGATCCAAACGCATCCATTGCCGTCTACATTTGCCACAGAGACCACAGAGCCCGCTTTCGCCCGCACACTTTTCGCTTCGCCATAAAGAATATCGATCCGCAGCGGCGCTGCTTGTTTCAGGCCATTGTACCTGGCGCGATCTAAATAGGGCTGTGCCTGAACATTTAGCACGATGCAGCAATTTCCCCCGTGAGTTCTGAAGTGGTCAGAACAGAATGTAACCGGTTACATATCACGCCGCAAAAAGAAGAAACAGCAAATCGGAACACGTGGCAAAGAAAATGGAACCGGTTACATAACACGACTTGACACCCCCTTATGTCAAGTAAAAATGCGACTGGGAGGATTGCATGACCAAGGCATACGGCAGCATCAGGGATGTCGCGAAGGCGACAGGGCTTTCCATTGCCACCATTTCAAGGGTGATGAACGGCAACAAAAGCGTGAGCCCTAAAACACGCGAAAGGGTTTTGACGGCCTGCGAGGAACTTGACTATTTGCCAAATCCGGCAGCACGTGCGCTATCTACCAGTAAGTCCAAGACTATAGCAGCGATCATCCCAACCATCGGGCACTCAGTTTTTGCAAAGTATGTTGCTGCGATAGAGAATTGCCTGAGTGAGCATGGTTACTCCCTCGTTCTGGCAATTTCGAACAGCGATCCCGACGAAGAGCTAGTCGCGACGCGAAAACTACTCGGCATGGGCGCTCAAGCATTCATTTTGACCGGCGCTGTGCACAACAAAATGCTTTTGGAGCTGCTAACGCGCCGAGATGTGCCGCATGTCTTCACATCAATCTGGGATCCCCAAAACAGCCAACCAACGATTGGATACGACAACCGTGGTCTAGCGACGGAAGCTGTGAATTTTCTCGCCGACAAAGGACATCGATACATAAGTGTCATACATGGAAGCACGGATGAAAGCGATCGGATGCTCGCGAGGGTCATGGGCGCCAAGGATGCGGTCCGACAAAACCTGCGTCTTACATTTCACGAAACTGAGTTGAGCGTTGCAGGCGGCAAAGCTGCGGTACGCGCGTCGCTTAATCAACACGCAGAGAATACAGCGATATTGTGCTTCTCTGATGTTCTCGCGTTAGGTGCTTATTTTTGCTTGCAGGATGAAGGAAAGAAAGTTGCTGAAGATGTTTCTGTTATGGGCTTTGACAATCTGGATTGGTCGAGTGACATTACCCCGCCTCTGACGACGATCAATTTGCCAGCTGCGGCCATGGGTAGGGAGGTCGCCACGCAAATCATTCGTTTCCTTGAAAAGGGCGATGGCCTTAACCATCATTTTTTGTCTGCGGAAATCGTCGAGCGCGGATCCGTAAAGACAATCAAGCATTAATACTTCAAGTTATTTGTATAACAATCTGTGAAATATATTCTTTTTGTTCTATTCAACTGATGGACTAAAGCAGAAGCACCTTGGTTCCGACTTCGACTTTCGCAAACAACGCTTCGATATGCTCGTTGTAAAGCCCGATACAGCCGGACGATGACATACGACCGATTTTACGCGTGTCATGAGTGCCGTGGATAAGATAGGCAGGCCAGCTTAGGTAGAGCGCGTGGGTGCCAAGCGGGTTGCCTGGTCCAGCTGGCATATGCGCAGGAAGGCTCGGATCGCGCTTGCGCATGGAGGCGGTTGGCGTCCAGCTTGGTCCGACTTTCTTACGCACGACCTCTGTATAGCCCCGGCGGGTAAGTTCTTCACTCATCGGCACGGATGAGGGGTAAAGCGCATAGCTGCCATCGGCATCCCAATAGTGCAGGGCGCGACTATCGATGTCTGAGACAATCCGTCCGGTACCAAGCTCATTAAAGTAATCACGCCAGTCACGGGTCTGGAAAGATGATGCGTTACGCTTGGTGTATTCTTTGAGCGTTACGGCATCCTGTGCACGAAGCAGTGTAGGCGCTGCAAGTCCGGTTGCCGCGAAACCCAAAAGTGCCGCGCGTCGGTTGAATTTTGAACTGCTCATGCTCAATGATCCCTGTTTTTGCTCGTACTGCGTTTTCCCGATCGAACTATTATATTGTTTACGCGCAGAATGGTTTTCAAATTGCCTCATTCACACAAGTTTGATCGTACCCGAGATGGTGTGCGATTTCTTACAGATCACTATGAAATTCCTCAACCAGCTGCTCGACGACGGCGCGCAGTGCGTCGTCACTGTCGCCACCCTTGGATTTTGCGGCATCATAGGCGGCTCTTTGGCGGCTGGCGCTGGTTCCGGTACGCAAAATGTCGTGTAGATTTTCGATCTCTGCAGTGGAGCCCAATGCTTCGGCATCCTCTTCCAGAAGCTCTATTAGCTCTTCAACCAGCTCCTCCATCGGAACGATGACGTGCCTGCCAAAATCAATGAGCCCGTTTTTGATGCCATACCGTTGCGCCCGCCAACGGTTCTCACCAACCAAAAAGTTATCATAGATGCGCCAGCGCTGGTTTTTCTTGGCAAGGCGCCACAGCATGCGGGTCAACGCTTGTGTTGTGGCGGCGAGCGTCAGTGTGTGCTCCAGCCGCGGCTGCACATCGCAAATCCGCGTCTCCAGCGTGGGAAAGCGGTGTGACGGACGCAGATCCCACCAGATTTTTGTGGCGTCTTCGATGACGCCGAGATTGATCAGAACCTGCACGGACCGCTCGAACTCTGCATAACTCTCCATTTTCGGCGGCAATCCAGTACGCGGCAGATTGTCAAAGACGGTAAGACGATAGCTCTCTAGCCCCGTATCGCGCCCTTGCCAGTAAGGAGAGGAGCAACTCAGTGCGAGTAGGTGGGGCAGAAAGTATGTCAGTTGGCTCATCAGATCGATGCGCCGGTCCGGGTCCTCCACACACACATGCACATGCATACCGCATATCAGCATGCGCTGAACCACACCTGCCAGATCACTGGAGAGCGTGTTGTAGCGTTCCTTGTCAGTATGCGCCTGATCGCGCCAGTCGGAGAACGGGTGGCAGGAGGCAGCGATGGGCGCAAGGTTATGACCGGCAGCATGTTTGGCCACACAGGCGCGCAGGCGTTTGAGGTCTTCGCGTGCCTCGGCGATGGTGCCGCAAACCTTGGTGCCGATCTCGATCTGACACTTGAGGAATTCGGGTGCGACTTGTCCCTCAAGCTCCGATGCACAGGCTTGCATCAACGACTCGGGTGCCTCCGCCAGTGCCAGACTGTCGCGATCAACGAGAAGATATTCCTCCTCAACGCCAATTGTGAAACTTGGGTCTTTGTGTTCCATGAGAAGCAAGCTTAACTCAGGCGCAGTAGAATTGATATGGCCGCGTCGGGTCGATGGCGTTCGTTAGTCTGGGCTCTTATCGCCAGAAGCCTACGCTTTTTTCTTTACTACATAGCAAAGGAACAAATAGACCCAAGTAAGTCCTATGAAGATCAGCGTAAGTGGTACGTGAAGAGAGTCAGGAGGATCGAAGATTGCCTCCATGACCACAATGACCGGAAGCATCACGGACATTGGTATCAACGCAAGATAAAGCATGCCTAGCGCTGTCGCTCTTGACGGCGCAGCAATGTACGGTTCTTCTGGCGGCTCCTCCAGTATTTTGAAGAATTTTCTATCTACGATGTCGTAATACCAAAACCAATTCATCTTCACCCTCCATCAATCATAGATTGCAAATGAATGTGGCGGTTTAATGAAGAGTTGCGCTACAGATACGCCCTTGCCTGATCGACGAGATTCACGAACCGTGCGCCTGCGTCTCCAGCCGGGGAGAGGGCGGCGTTTTGGCCGTAGAGGGAAAACTGATGCGCGGCGCTATCGGCGGCCTGAAGCGGTGCGGTGTAGTGGTACATCAGCGGGAAAGGGGCGGCGGGAACATCCGCGACGCTTTCGAGCCAGGCCGTGCGGTGCGCGCGGGCAGGGCGACCGGAGACGGAACGACTGATCAGAGTGGAGGCATCACCGCCCGCATCCACAGTGTCATCGTGATGCGGTTTGTGCAGCGCGTCATCTGAAGTGATGAAGGCTGTGCCGATCTGCACGCCTGCGGCACCAAGTTTCAACGCCGCCGCAATCCCGCGCCCGTCAGAAATGCCACCGGCGGCAATCACCGGCACGACCACCGCGTCGACCACCTGCGGCAGCAGCGCGAATAGCCCGACCTGCGCGTCATGCTCCACATCGAGGAAAACGCCGCGATGCCCTCCAGATTCCCAACCCTGCGCGATCACCGCATCAACCCCGCGCGCGGTGAGCCAGAGTGCCTCTTCCACCGTCGTAGCGGAAGACAGGATCTTGCATCCGGCTTCTTTCAATGCGTCAACCATTTCCATCTCTGGCAGGCCGAAATGGAAACTCACCACCGCAGGCGGGTGGCGGAGCAAAATCTCAAGCTGGGTCTCACTGAAGGTATTGAAATTCGCTGTCGGCATCTCTGACGGTGGATTTGCACCGGCGGCCTCGTAATGCGGAGCCATCGCTTTCAACAAGGCGTTATGGTGGGCCTCAGACATGACGGGCGGCTCATGGCAAAAGAAGTTGAGATTGACCGGACGGTTGGTCAGCCCAACCAAAGCCGCAATGTCAGCCTCTAGCTTCTCCATAGGCAGAGTGGCGCAGCCGTGAGACCCCAGACCGCCCGCGTTTGACACCGCCGCGACCATATCGGGGCCCGTCGTGCCCGCCATCGGTGCCTGAATAATAGGGTGCTCAATCCCCAGAAGGTCGCAAATTCGCGTGTCCGGCCACATGAGCTTTTCCTCCTGTGAGCATCACATGATGCTAGCGCAATCTTGTTTTGCCGACGAAGTTTTCCACCTGGCGCAACATGTTTCTTATAGTTCTGGGTCCGTCAGGTTGATGTGGAGTTTTCTTCACTTGCTCGGCTTTTGCCATACGATGATAGACGATTTCGGAAAGTTCCAGCAAAAGTTCGTCGCGGGTCGATGCAAGTTCCTTGAAGCACTTTCTGTCGATCCGCAGAAGAGTCACATCGGTCAGCGCAGTGAAGGTTTGAAACGAAGGAATGTCCAGAACCATTGATGCTAAGCCAAAGTATTCGCCAGTAGAGAGCGTACCAAGTGTCCTGGTTTTGCCATGCTCGTCTACGACACTGGTTTCGATCAAACCATTCCAAATGATGTCCACTGAGGATGAGGTTTCGCCCTCGGCCAGAAGAACAGATCCCATATCAATGGTCTCTGCATAGCTTCGGTTGAGGAGTGTTTCCTTTTCCTCTTCATCAAATGCTGAGGTGAAATCGAGGCTCTGCAACATGTGGCGCACAGACGGGTGTTTAACTTCTGTTTTTTCGGTGCGCTGGAACCTGACCTCCTGTATTTCGGGCGCGGTTTGTATGCCTGCCTCACGCAGCGCGTAATGCATGTTGCGAAAAAATTCTTCCCGTCCTGCAAACATTGAAGGGAAATCTTTGTAGTGCAGCCAGACCATGTATCTGTAGGGAACCGTGGTGCTGTCGGCCAATCGAACAGACGGCAGAGGATCTTGCAGAACTTTTTTGCAGTTCAGCGCGACATCAAGAAGCAGCGCCTTTGCCAAGCGTGGGTCAATTTCTGCAGGTAAAGTGACAGTATACCACGGGGAGTAACGATGGTCGGGTCCATGCAGATTGCGAAACGTCTGCCGTGCAAGAACCCCGTTTGGGATAATTAGGGTAGAGTTGTCCCAAGCTCGTAAGCGCGTTGCTCGCCAGTTGACGTCCCGCACTTGTCCTTGCGTGCCATCTTCCAATTCAAGCCAATCTCCGATCTTGAATGGATGTTCAACGCTCAGCGATATGCCGGAAAAGAAATCACCCAGTGTTTGCTGCATGGCAAATGCGATCACGGCAGCGAGTGCGCCGGTCGAAATAAAGACACCGCTGGTCCAAAGGCCATTGGCCGAGGCAAAAGCGCTTAAGCCCAACAGAAACGCTACTCCGTATAGCAAAACACGCGGCAATCCTGGAACGTAACCTTCGGTCACAAAGTTCGATTTAGAAATCCAGACCAGTTCAAGCGCACGGGCGGCCATGAATGCGATCACAAGATGAAACAGAAGATATGCCCAGAACTTCAAAGTGTCCGTTAGATCGTCCATGCGCTCCATTCCAACGGCGAAAACAAACAAGTTTAGCAATGACAGGATCGCAAACAAACAGATAATGCCCTGAACAAGGTTCGCGACTTGATACGTACCCGTGCTCATATGGTGGAACGCATTGCGCAGCCGGTAGCGCAGCCAAATCCAGAAAACGAGTAATCCTGTCCCGATGGGAGCAAGCCAAAAGTGTTCAGCTATGAAGGTGTCAAGCAGGGAGATTAGATCCATCTGTTTCGTCTTTTACTTCGGGATGTCGTTCCTCACATTGGCACCTAACTATCGAATGCGTGCGAGTGGGTTAATGATTGACGTGCCCTTTGTTTGAGAAGTACACAACCATTTCAAGATAATCGCATGACCGAATGTAAAAAAGCTCCGCAATCTTGCGAAGCTTTTTCATATTTTGGTTTGTTCAGAGCGGCTTAATCAATCCATTGCTTTGAAGTTGAATTCTCCGCCTTCCTTGATCCCGGAAGGCCAGCGCGCTGTGACCGTTTTGGTTCGGGTGTAGAAGCGGAAACTATCTGGGCCGTGTTGATTCAGATCGCCGAACATCGATTTCTTCCACCCGCCGAATGTATGATAGGCGAGTGGCACAGGGATAGGAACATTAATACCGACCATGCCGATATTAATCCGATGTGCAAAGTCGCGGGCCGTATCGCCGTCACGAGTGAAAATCGCAGTTCCGTTGCCGTATTCATGATCCATGGCAAGTCCAATCGCCTCTTCGTAGGAACCCGCTCGCACAGTGGACAGAACTGGGCCGAAGATCTCGGTTTTGTAGATGTCCATATCGGGCGTGACCTTGTCGAAGAGGTGAGGGCCGACAAAAAAACCATTCTCATAGCCTTGAAGCGAGAAGTTACGGTTGTCGACCTTGAGCTCTGCGCCCTGTTCGACGCCGCGCTCGATAAGTCCAAGAATGCGTTCCTTGGACGCTGCGGTCACAACGGGCCCCATGTCGACATCATCGCCGGCGGTGTAGGGTCCAACCTTTAGGTTTTCGACCCTTGGCACTAGCTTATCTATAAGCCGGTCCGCTGTTTCTTCTCCAACTGGCACAGCGACGGACACAGCCATACAGCGCTCGCCCGCCGCGCCGAAGCCTGAGCCGACGAGCGCGTCTGCGGCCTGATCGAGATCCGCATCAGGCATCACGATCATATGGTTTTTCGCACCGCCAAAACACTGTGCACGTTTGCCGTTCGCGGTGGCGCGGGCGTAAATGTACTGCGCAATCGGTGTGGAACCTACGAAGGACACACCTTCGACCAACTCGTGATCAAGCAGCGCGTCCACGGCTTCTTTGTCGCCATTGACGACTTGGAAGACACCCTTTGGCAGGCCTGCTTCGACAAAGAGCTCTGCCAGCATCAGTGGCACGGAGGGATCACGTTCGGACGGCTTGAGCACCACAGCGTTGCCACAGGCGAGCGCTGGACCCACATGCCATAGCGGCATCATCGCAGGGAAGTTGAAAGGCATGATTGCTGCGACGACGCCAAGCGGTTGCCGCATCGAAAACATGTCGATGCCGGGCCCTGCATCATCGGTGTACTCACCTTTCAGCATCTGCGGCGCGCCGATGCAGTATTCGATCACCTCAAGCCCGCGTTGCAAGTCACCCTTGGCATCGGGCAGCGTCTTGCCGTGCTCACGGCTAAGTGCCTCAGCCAGCTTGTCCATATCGCGATTGATCAGTCCGACCATCGCCATCATCACCCGACCGCGTTTCTGGGGGTTGGTCGCGCCCCATTCGGGTTGGGCTGCGGCCGCGGCCTCTACCGCTGAGTTGGTTTCCTCTGCGCTGGCCATAGGGCATTTGTATTGCACCTCGCCCGTTGCCGGATTGTAGACGTCGGCGAACCGGCCGGATGTGCCCACCGATTGCGCTCCGCCAAGAAAATGGGTCAGGTCATTCATCGTCTCTCTCCCAATCAATTCACGAAAATTTTGCGCAAGGTTACCGTTGCATTTTTGAATACAAAAGAGGCAATATCTCAAAAACATCCTGCAAATTCGCAAAGCAGGACAAACGCCAAACCGAGTGGGGAATAGCTATGGATGGACATTGGGACGATTTACGCGTGTTTCTTGCGGTTTCACGTGCAGAGAGCCTCTCTGGCGCTGGACGTGTACTCAAACTAGATCCGGCTACGGTTGGTCGCCGCATTGCCCGACTGGAAGAAGCTTATGGGGCGCCGCTTTTCGCAAAATCTCCGACAGGATATGCCCTGACAGATACTGGACAGCGCTTACTGGGCCACGTGGCGAAGGCGGAACTTGCCATGCAAGACGCTGCCGAAGAAATGGCAGGTCAGACAAGCGGTTTGAGTGGGCAAATTCGCATCGGAGCGCCCGACGGCGTTGCCAACTACCTTTTACCGCAGATCTGCGCCCAGATTTCTGCGGACAATCCCGATCTTGATATTCAGATCGTTGCCCAACCTCGTGTTTTCAGCCTGACTAAGCGAGAGGCCGACATGGTGATCGCAGTCAGTCCGCCAACGGCAGGGCGTCTAAGCGTGCAAAAGATTACCGATTACAATCTGCATCTCGCTGCAATGCGTTGGTACCTGAAGAAAACCCCTCCAATCAACGAATTAGCGGATCTTCGATGGCATAGAATGGTCGGCTACATTCCCGATATGATATTTGACAAAGAGCTGGACTATCTTGGAGAAACAGGGGTGCAACGGGTGAATCTGGCCTCCAATTCAGTCTCGGTACAACTGAACTGGATCAATCGAGGTGGCGGCGTCGGTATCGTCCATGATTTCGCGCGTGCGCAGTTCCCACGCATGGTGCCTGTTTTACAGGACAAGATTAGTCTCACACGTTCTTTTTATCTTGTCCGTCATGCCGATGATCAACGGTTGGAACGGCTAAATCGATTTGCCGATGCTCTGTGCGAAGGAATGCGCAAAGAGGTGGCCGCGCTCGAAACCCAGAATTAGGACGAATTTTCGTGCCTCTTGCATTCCGCCACGCCTTATAGTTCTGTCCAATATCAGCCAAGGAGATGAGCCATGCGCATCGGTCTTTACCCCGGCACGTTTGATCCGATCACGTTGGGCCATACCGATATCATAACGCGCGCTTGTCGGTTGGTAGATAAGCTGGTTATTGGCGTTGCTATCAATCGCAATAAAGGGCCGCTTTTTACGCTTGAGGAGCGGGTTGCCATGGTCGAGGCGGAATGCTCTGGGATTGCCGAGAAGACCGGCGCTGAAATTCAGGTGCATCCCTTTGAAAACCTTTTGATCGACTGCGCTCGCGACGTTGGGGCATCGATGATTGTGCGTGGCCTCCGGGCGGTAGCGGATTTTGAGTATGAGTTTCAGATGGTCGGCATGAACCGCGCGCTCGATAGTGAGATTGAGACGGTCTTTCTGATGGCGGATGCGCAACGTCAGGCGATTGCCAGCAAGTTGGTCAAAGAAATTGCGCGGCTTGGCGGGGATGTTTCAAAGTTTGTAACGACAGACGTAAACACCGCTTTGCGCGCAAAGTATACTTAAGGCATAGAACACTTCGAGACGCTGTGCTTTTGCGTGGTGCTAGCGCCAAAAAGCCAGCCACTCGATCAGCTCAGCCGTCTTGCGGGCCAAGAAAAACGTGCCGTTGAAATCAAACCCAAAAAAATCGACGCCCATACCAAGGACGATCAGCAGGCCGAGCCCGAGGGCGAATTTATTGGACATC
>JBCDDS010000121.1:0-11028 GCA_039180185.1 Pseudomonadota bacterium
AAACTGTTGGTGAATACACGGCATCAATGCGCCACCCCGGCCGCGACGCTCTCATCAATAAACCGCCCTTCATGGAACCGGTTGAGCCCGAATTGATCGCATAGCGGCGAATAGCCCTTGGCCATCAACTCGGCAAAACCAAAGCCTGAGCCCGGGATCGCCTTGAACCCGCCTGTGCCCCAGCCGCAATTTATGAAACAGTTTTCCAGCGGAGTCTTGGAGAGGATCGGCGAGCGGTCCCCGGTCATATCCACGATCCCGCCCCATTGGCGCAGCATCTTCAGCCGCGCCACCATCGGAAAGGTCTCCACCAACGCGCGCACGGTTTCCTCAATATGATGGAAAGATCCGCGCTGTGTGTAGTTGTTATAGCCATCCGCTCCTCCGCCGATGACCATTTCGCCCTTGTCGGACTGGCTCATATAACCATGCACCGTGTTGGCCATAACCACCACATCCATACAAGGCTTGATCGGCTCGCTAACAAGCGCCTGTAGCGCCACACTCTCCACCGGCAGCCTGAAACCCGCCATCTCCGCCACATGGCCCGAATGGCCAGCGACAACGATACCCAGCTTGTCGCATTCAATGTCGCCGCGATTGGTCGTGACACCGGTCACCTTGCCGTCCTTGCTTGTAATGCCGGTCACTTCGCATTTCTGGATCACATCCATACCCATGGCGGAACACTTACGCGCGTAGCCCCAGGCCACCGCATCATGGCGCGCCGTACCGCCGCGTGCCTGCCACAGCCCACCGAGGACCGGATAGCGCGGTCCATCAAGATTGATGATCGGGCAAAGTTCCTTGACCCGCGTGGCGTCAATAAACTCCGTCTTCACCCCCTGCAGTGCGTTGGCTTGCGCTGTACGTTTGTAACCACGCACCTCATGCTCTGTTTGCGCCAGCATAATGACACCGCGCGGGCTGAACATGACGTTGTAGTTTAGGTCCTGACTGAGCGTCTCATAGAGACTACGAGATTTCTCATAGATCGCGGCAGACGCATCCTGCAGGTAGTTTGACCGAATGATCGTGGTATTCCGGCCCGTGTTACCGCCGCCAAGCCAACCCTTTTCAAGGATCGCGACATTGGTCAGCCCGTGGTTTTTGCCAAGATAATAGGCGCTGGCCAATCCATGCCCGCCTGCCCCGATGATAATAGCATCATATTTTTTCTTGGGTTCCGGAGAGGCCCAGGCGCGCTCCCAACCCAGATGGTTGTTGAACGCCTCACGAGCAACGGCAAAGGCTGAATATGGTTTCATCGGCGTATGCCCCTACAACATCAAAAAGATCAAGAATCCCGTTCTGGCCATTATATGCTGCAAAACACTCACCCACGACCTTCATTCATGCGGCATCGAAAACAATATTTGCGACATATCGTGGCGTTGGCGTGGGGGTTTGGGGGTCATGCCCCCAAGGCCTGCGTGGCCAGAACGCAATTTTAGAGTGCGCGACGAAGGCGCTCTATTGGATCATCTCAATGGCTGAGTAGACGCGCACCTCTTTCTATCCTGCGCTGCACACTCTAAATCAGGCCTGAGAAAAGGAGAGCAGATGCATTTCTGGATGCCAGCTATCGTTTTGGCCCTTGGCTGCGGTGCCGTAATTGCCGTCGTGCTTTTGCGCGGTCGCGTGGCCGAAGCAGCATCGGCAGCCTATGACCTTGAAGTCTATCGTGACCAGCTCAAGGAAGTGGACAGAGACCTGGCTCGCGGTATCATTGCTGAGCAAGAAGCCGAGCGCATCCGCACAGAAGTTTCTCGTCGTGTTCTGGCCGCGGACAAAGCGCTCAACGAGGCGGATGCATCGACCGGTCAACCAGTCGGATCAGGACGTTTCATCGCCGCATTCGCAGTGATCGGACTGGTTACTGTATCAGTCTTCCTCTACACCCAACTCGGCGCACCCGGATACGATGACCTGCCCCGTTCAGCCCGCCTTGCGGCGTCCGAGGAGGCCCGCGCAAACCGGCCTGATCAAGCAGCGCTAGAGGCGCGCCAAACTTCAACTTCTGTCGAAGCTCAAGCCTCTGAAGACTACCGCGCATTGGTGGCTCAGCTTCGTGCGGCTGTCGCGGAACGCCGGGATGATCTTCAAGGTTTTACGCTTCTGGCCCGAAATGAAGCCGCGCTCGGCAATCTGGTTGCGGCCCATCAGGCCCAAGCGCGTGTGATTGAGCTTAAAGGCGCGCGCGCCACCGCAGAGGATTACGTTGATCTCGCAGATCTGATGATCTCCGCCGCCGGTGGATTGGTCTCGGCTGAGGCAGAAACGGTACTACGCGGCGCTTTGGCCCGCGCACCCGATCACCCGCGCGCACGATATTACTTGGGTCTTTATATGGTGCAGATTGACCGACCCGATGCGGCGTTTCGCCTATGGGACACGTTGCTGCGCGAAAGCGCCCCGTCGGATCCATGGACCCCGCTCATCCGCGATCGCATCGAAGACCTCGCCTGGCGCGCCGGTGTTATCCGGTATCGCCTGCCGCCAGAAGGTGAGCAGCGCGGACCAACTTGGGACGACTTGCAATCGGCTGGCAATCTCACCCCGGAGGAGCGATTGGCGATGGCGCGCAATATGGTGGACGGGCTTGAGGATCGCGTCTTAAACGAAGGTGGTGATGTCGCAGAATGGGCGCGGCTGACCAATGGGTTAACCGTGCTGGGGGAATTCGACCGCGTCCGCGCCGCTTTGGAGCGCGCTAGAATGGTTTTTGCAGATCGACCGGAAGACCTGGACCTTATAGAGAATGCCGCGAAACAGGCCGGATTTTCGGAATGATCTTTGAAGATATCAACGACTTTGCCTCGGCTTTGCCGTCTGGTCGTGCCCTTCTGGGGCTTGATCTGGGCACAAAGACCATTGGTGTGGCCGCCTCAGACGGATTGTTGACGTCAGCCAGTCCACTAGAAATCATCCGGCGTCGCAAATTTGGACAGGACGCTGACACGCTGCTGGCGATTGCGCACGCGCGTGAAGCTTGCGGCCTGATCCTCGGCCTGCCTCGCAACATGGACGGCTCAGAAGGCCCGCGTTGCCAATCAACCCGTGCTTTTGCCCGCAATCTCTCTGCTCTGACGGAACTTCCCATTAGCTTTTGGGATGAGCGCCTTTCGACCGTAGCGGCAGAAAGAGCACTCTTGGAGGCAGATTTGACCCGAAAACGTCGCTCAGAGGTTATCGATGCAGTCGCGGCGGCCTATATCCTTCAAGGAGCTTTGGACCGGCTTAGGCATCTGAGAGAGCATTGAAGTGAGCGACGACACCCCCGTCTGGACCCGCGATGAGATTGAATCGCCCTGCGTGCGCCTCTGCGTCGTGCATCCGGAGGCGAAGATCTGTACGGGCTGTTTTCGAACTATCGAGGAAATCGGCGGCTGGGGCTCAATGACTCCCGAAGACCGCCGCACCTTAATGAAAGAATTGCCATCGCGTGAAAGTCTGCTGCGCAAGCGCAGAGGTGGCAGAGCAGCAAGAATGGCAAGACGCTGACTGCAACCTAACAGTATCGCTCAGGCCCTTCCCATTGGCGGTCAGAATACCGGTCGCCATGGGCCCAGCCAATGGGCAAAATAGCATTAATCCTCGCGACGTCCTCCGCGCTCAGCGTCATTGACCCGCCTGCCGCCACTTCGCGTAGGTGCTCAATGTGCCGGGTACCAGGGATTGGCAGAACGTGTTCCCCCTGGTGCAGAAGCCAAGCGATGGCCAATGTCGCAGCGGTCGTTCCCATCTCAGCCGCCAATTTCTGAAATCCTTCAACCTTCGCAAGATTTTCCGTCAAATTTCGCCCCATAAAGCGCGGATTTCCTTTGATAAACCCGATGCTTTCAGCTTTTTTGGCATCATGCGGTCGGTCCGTCAGCATACCACGCCCTACAGGTGAGAACGCCACCATTGCCACGCCCAAATCTTTGCAGGTTTGCACCAACCCCATCTCTGGCGAGCGGGTTTGCAATGAATACTCTGATTGCACCGCTGCCACCGGATGCACTGCATAGGCTCGACGCAAAGAACTTGGCGCGATCTCGGAAAATCCAATCGCCTTGACCTTACCTGCCTTTACAAAACCAGCGAGCGTTTCGGTTACCTCTTCAATCTCAAACGAGGTGTCGCGCCGGTGCACATAGTAAAGGTCCACCGCCTCCAGCCCAAGACGCTTCAAACTACTATCAAGCTCATCGGCCAAGTATTTGGGATTATTGTTGAACCTGCGCTCCGCCTGTCCTGTGATTCCACCTTTCGTGGCGATCACAAAGGGGCATTCACCGCCGCGCCGCTTCAACCAGTGCCCAATCACTGTCTCAGAGCGGCCGGACCCATAAACATTGGAGGTATCAATATGGTTGATGCCAAGCTCCAGACATTCGTCGAGGATAGCCATGGAACCCTCATCAGTCGCCGGTCCGTAGAAATCCGAAAACGACATCGCGCCGTAGCCGACAACGCCAACTTTCGGCCCGTTTTGCCCTAAAACACTCTGCTTCATTGCTCTCCCCTATGGCGCGTTCAACCAATTTTCGTTTAGTTCCTGCCATTCAGGTCGGAAATAGGCAATCATTCGTCCCTCTTCGGGCGCCCGCGCGCCGTCTTGCCAAGGCGATACTCCGTGAAGTGCCAAACGATGCACCAGATAGCTTTCTCCGGGGCGCAAAGGCAGCAAAATGCGTTCACACGTCTCGAAGACCTCCCGGCGCGTCGCCTGATAGACCTCCGTCAGATCAATCTTATCCCAGTCATTCTCCGGGACATCACGCAGTGCGTTCTCAAACGCGGCACGCATCATAAGATGACTGCCCTCCCAAATACTGAGCGGGCTCGCGCTTTCGTCACAATCGCTCAGGGAAACGCCAAGAATATACGCGTGACGTTCCATCAGATGCCGCCGTCGTTCATCCCCCACGGCCAGAATTCCGTCCACATGGGCCGCATCGCGGCGCAATCGATAGCCAAAGGCCTTTTCGCTCTCTCCGCCTCGCGGCTTGGGATAGCCTGGATAAATCACCGAGACTTGCCCCGCATGCAGTGGCAGATCACCATAAAGGTCCATCGCGAGATCAAAGGCGCCGCCGCGCGGGACAGGCCCGTGCTGAACGCGCCCCTGCATATCATTCGGCAGCGCATCCACGCCAACGAACCAGGTGCCCTGACAAACCAGCCAGTGCTGCATCTCCGGCGCTGCCACACTGTCCTGTGCCGCCGTCTGCACGCTGGACACCCAGGCGTCCAAAGATGCCTCGGCAGGAAACTTCGCCCAACCCCTTTGTAAAAACGCTTCTTTCATGCCGCGATGCCTTCGACTTGCGCCAGCGCCTCCTCAACCAGTGCCACACCAGCACCAGGCCGTGTAGACCCCTCGGAGAGCACCCGCCGCCAGGCCCGCGCACCGCTACGCCCTGCAAAAAGGCCCAGCATATGCCGCGTGATTTGGTGCAGCTTGCCGCCCGCGCTGAGATGCGCCTCGATATAGGGCAACATGGCGCGCACAGCATCTTCACCGTTGGTCTCACCCCAGTCCAACCCAAAGATGTCGCGATCAGCGGAACCCAGAATATCAACTGGGTTGTGATATGCCGCACGTCCTAACATCACGCCATCAAAGCCCCGATCAAGCAAGGTTTTCGCATCGCTCAAAGAGCCGACACCACCATTGATCGCAATACTGAGCGAAGGAAAAAACGCCTTCATTTTACCGACCAGGTCGTAATCAAGTGGTGGAATGTCCCGGTTTTCTTTCGGGCTTAGCCCTTCCAGCCAAGCTTTACGGGCATGTATGATGAAGCGTTGCACGCCTGTTTCGCTGACCTGTGCCAGAAACTCCGGGAGCGCCTCATTTGGCTCCTGATCATCAACCCCAATACGGCATTTCACCGTGACCTCAATTTTGACCGCCTCCAGCATCGCCGCACAGCATTCGGCGACCAATTCAGGTTGCTTCATCAGTATAGCGCCAAACGCACCCGATTGAACTCGGTCACTTGGGCAGCCGACATTGAGGTTGATCTCATCATACCCAGCCGCCGCACCCATACGAGCCGCCTCCGCCAACTCAGCTGGATCAGAACCACCGAGTTGCAGTGCGACCGGATGTTCTTCAGGGCTAAAGTCCAGAAGATGCATTGCCCCACCACGCACCAATGCCGGTGCAGTGATCATCTCTGTGTAAAGAAGTGCCCGCGATGACAACTGCCTGTGCAGAAATCGGCAATGCCGATCTGTCCAGTCCATCATGGGGGCCACAGATAGCCTAGCGCTCTGACTTAAGTTCATTTTTCGTATCTAAGACTATTGAAGGCAGCGACCATCGACCTGGACCGCGGATGGATCTTTCAGAATTTTTTGCCTCTATGGCAATTCAGCGCGCGGGGTTCAAGTTACCGTTCTAATCTGCAAGTAACCTCGATGCCTTCTCGGACTGTTTTGAATCAAAGCAGATCGCAAGTCATTACAAGTTGACACTAAAGTGGGCACACAGAGAAAATGACACGTGCCGATGGAGGAATACATGCGCAAATTTTTGGCAATCGTTTTTCTTTTGGGACCTGCCTTTCTTGCGTTGGCCTTCGCCGTTCTTTGGGGAACACTAGCGCTTTGGTACAAGTTGCCGCTGGGAGAGGCTTTGCGCTGGATCATCGCCGCCTGCTTTGCGCTTCTGGGTTTACGAGTGCTTTCAGGCTTTTTCATCACGACGAAACGCGGTTGGTATCTGTCCTTTGGCGCAGTGTTCGCAGGGCTCTTACTCTTTTGGGTCACACTTAAACCTCCGACTGAAGAAGCATGGTCTCCGGAGGTTGCGCGCCAAGTAACAGGCACCATAGACGGCGATACTTTGACACTGTCCAACATGCGTGACTTTCAATGGCGGACGGCAACGGATTTTGACGAAAATTGGGTTACGCGCACCTATGACTTGTCAAAACTCGAGTCGGTCGATTTGTTCATGTCCTATTGGGGTGGTCCGACCATGGCTCACCTGATGCTCAGCTTTGGATTTTCAGACGATCAGTATTTGACTTGGTCAATCGAAGTGAGACGTACCGTAGGAGAGAGTTTTTCACCGATCGCTGACTTCTTCAAAGCGAACACAGTATCACTTGTGGCAAGTGCCGAGAAGGATGCCGTTGGCCTACGTTCAAACGTGCAAAAGGCAAGCGTTCGGATTTTTCGGCTTAACGCGACCCCGTCCTACGCGCGTGACTTGCTAGAGCAATATGTGACAGCTGCGAACTCGCTTGCAAAAGAGCCAATCTTCTTCAACTCATTGTTCACCAATTGCTCGATGGGAGCTATTCGACTTGCTGTGGCGGCCAATGCCAAGTTCGTGCTGGACTGGCGCGTTCTGGTCAACGGATACTTCCCTGACTACCTGTATGAGCATGGCTCCGTACAAACTTCAGTCACCCTGGAAGAACTTTACGAACGTGGCGACATATCAAAGCGGGCCAGAGAAGTTGGTCTGACAGATACATATTCGCAAGCAATTCGCGTCGGCGTGCCGGGCATAAACCCCTAGCAGCCGCTGAGACACAGCATTAAGCGCTCCGCAATGCCGTGTGCGCTAGACCTACCTCGCAGTTTAATGCGCAGTGGTCTTCATGAAAAACGTGCCCGCCGAAGCGGTCCCCGGAAAGATCGTTTGAAACAATGAGGCTTAAAGTATCGTGGAAAGATCACTGGGAAAACGTTCGTCGTTAACGGCCCGGACCATCCCCAGTTATTGCGTCGATTTTGATGTCATATTCAAACGTCGCTGCGTTCGCAGGCAGATAGAAAAACAGAGTTGCGGTTGAAGGCGTTGCCGCCACTAAGCCCTTAGTGAGGAAAAAAGATCGACCTCAGCGTTCAGAGGTCGACCAATGTGAAATACCGAGTTTACGACTCTATTACCGCGTCAGCCGGGCCAAAGTTCTGTCTCCGGGTGAAACTGAGACCATGCAAACCAGAATGCCTGATGGCTGCCGACGTCCGAACCATCAGCATCGACAGCCTTCACACCACCTGCCGCCAGTTCCAGTCTCACGTTCTCAAAGGCAATCTCTTCGCCTTTTTGCAGCGCCACGACGGCTTGCGATCGCTGAAATGCCACGGGCTTACCAGACGCAGTGACGACGCCGATGATATCTTCATGAACAGGAAGACGCGGATCAACATCACCCACTGGGAAGATCGGGCCGTTTGCATCCCGTCCATTACGGAAATCCGGATCGCGGCCCAGCGCATACCGCTCCAACAGAACGGTTGTTTCAGGATGCTGAGCCTTCCAAGTGCCCCAATCTGTCGTGACCACTGTGGCCTGCTTCAGTTGAATCTTCTTCTCAGCCAAAGGCCCAGTGACCGCGTGGCCGAGAAAAGTATCAAATACCGAATACGTGTTCAGATCATACATTACCTTGTTTGATCGACTAAGCAGACCGGAGGTGCGCAAAATCGGGCGTTCCACACCATCAGGAAGGTCATCTGTGAAATAGGCCTGAGCCGCACCGCAAAGAGTGCAATATGGAATTCCTAGGTCGCGACCACCTAGCGTATCGTTAACCATTTCGCGCACTTCCATGATGCGGCGCGGATAGGCGCGATACTCTCCATTCACCTCAACGCCAAAGACAACATCATCGTCTTTCAGCCATGTTGCTTCTTCAGCGGTGCTTACCTCTGGATTATCGGCAGCAGGAATACAGTTGCACACGTCATCAGTTGCATCATGCGCCCGATCATCAATCAGAACGCCGCCCCAAGACACAAGTCGCCAGTCAATATCACCTTCGACGAAGATTGGATCCCAATCTGGTACGATGTTGAGGAAGATCGCACGTTTGTACTCGAGATATCTCGGCGGCGCAGGAATATCCCACGCAAGCAGGTGATCCGTAACCACGCCCCAGGCGTTCACGTTCTCAAGATCTTTGCCAAACATTTTAGACGTTGCATCAACAAAGACTGCGTTCAAATCGCGGCTTCCGACGAAACGCATGATGTCGCTCATAATCCATACGACACGCGGATCGTTGGCCTGGATAATCTCCTCAAGAGCGATTGTCTGGTCGTTGCCCCAGGTACCCTGTTGGATACTGTCCGTGAATGCAACTTTCAGAGCTGCGTGCAGTTCATCAGACATCTGCCCGTCAGGAACCGCCGGTGGTTCGCCAAATTGTTCGATCACATAGTCGGGAAGCGGTTTTGCTTCTTCCGCCCAGACGCTGATGCCCCAGCTCAGGGAGACCGCCAAGGAGAATGAAGCTATAATCTTGCTGTAATAAGAGCCAGTTGCAGATGCCATAAATGGGCCTTTCGCATGCCAAGTTTAGTCCGAACGCACAGTCGGATAAATGCCGGTGTGCTAATGCGTTGCGCGCGTCGCACATGTTTTCAAAGAACGTGAACTCCATCGCCACGCATGTGCGTCTATGTGCCCCCAAGCCGAACCGTCGCCAATCAACAATGCTTCAATAAACGGTGAAATTCAGTAACAGTTTCGCGCAAATACAGCGATGAAATTCAGTGTTCGTCGTGTTGTTGTGCATCCGGGTCAGCCTGGCCGACCCCCTTGAATATTGGCTTCAACGGAACAACCCAAAGAACGCCAACTATAACAAAAACGGCCAATTCAGTCCAAAGCGTGAAGCCATCGTATCGTCCGCGCAGCCAATCCGCGATGTTAACTGTGACCACGATGTAGAGTGGTAACGCCACCAAAAGGATAACTAATGACCACCTCCGGCGGGCTTTGTAACTCAACGCCATTTGTCAGACCATCTTCAGTCGGCGAAAGGATCTGTCACAAGGATTGTGTCATCCCTCTCTGGTGACGTGGAAAGTAGCGCGACCGGGCAGTCGATCAACTCTTCGACGCGGCGCACGTACTTGATTGCATTCGCGGGCAGATCCGCCCAGCTGCGTGCGCCTTCTGTGGTTTCATGCCAGCCGTCCATTTCTTCGTAGATCGGAGTGCAGCGGGCCTGTTGATCCGCCGCTATTGGTAGGTAATCAAGCCGCTCGCCATCCAAATCGTAACCAACGCAGATTTGCAGAGTGTCAAAACCGTCGAGCACATCAAGCTTTGTCAGCGAAATACCGTTTACGCCAGACGTTGCGCAGGTCTGGCGAACAAGGGCCGCATCGAACCAGCCACAACGACGTTGACGACCGGTGACCGTGCCAAACTCATGTCCTCGTTCTCCCAGTCTCTGCCCGTCCGCATCATCCAGTTCCGTTGGAAAAGGCCCCTCTCCCACGCGCGTTGTGTACGCTTTGACAATACCCAACACATAATCAACAGAGCCCGGACCAATGCCCACGCCGGTGGCAGCCTGTCCCGCAATAACGTTTGAGGACGTCACAAACGGATAGGTACCGAAATCTATGTCCAGCAAGGCACCCTGCGCGCCTTCAAACAGGATACGCTGGCCGGACTTACGACGCTCATTGAGAACTTTCCATACCGGAGCGGCATAGGGGAGAATTTGAGGGGCAACATCTTTCAGTGATCGTAAAAGAGCGTCCCGATCCACGGGTTCGATCCCCAAACCTTTCCGAAGAGGGTCATGATGCTGAAGAGCACGATCAACGCGCGCTTCTAGCGTTGCTGCATCACCCAGATCAGCAACCCTGATCGTGCGCCGGCCAACTTTGTCCTCGTAGGCCGGGCCAATCCCCCGACCGGTGGTGCCTATCTTTGTGCCCTTGCTTGCAGCTTCTTCGCGGGCGCGATCCAACTCGCCGTGGATTGGTAGAATAAGTGGCGTGTTTTCCGCGATCATCAGTGTTTCAGGGCTGATGTTTACACCTTGAGATCGGATCGATTCAATTTCGTTAATCAGATGCCAGGGATCAAGCACCACACCGTTTCCGATCACTGAGAGCTTGCCGCCCCGCACTACGCCAGAAGGCAATGCGTTGAGTTTGTAAACCTTGCCATCGATTACCAAGGTGTGCCCGGCGTTGTGTCCACCTTGAAACCGGGCGATCACATCGGCGCGTTCGCTCAGCCAGTCGACAATCTTGCCCTTGCCCTCGTCG
>JBCDDS010000122.1:0-10985 GCA_039180185.1 Pseudomonadota bacterium
ATCAAATGGAATTTGCTGATGTCGTTATCTTAAACAAAGTGGCGGACGCCTCCATTGAACAGGTAAACGCCGCGCGCCGCATAATTCGCAGCTTGAACGCGGATGCCGAGATCATCGAAACAAGTTACTCCGAAGTACCAACTGACAAGATTTTGGACACGGGCCTTTTCGACATCGACAAAGCGCACGAGCATCCAATGTGGGCAAAGGAGCTTTACGGATTTGCTGATCATACACCGGAGACGGAAGAATACGGCGTCGTAAGCTATGTCTACCGTGCACGACAACCGTTCATTCCAGAGAAAATCCTTGCGTTTCTGAATGGTGAATTGCCCGGCGTTATCCGCGCAAAGGGCCATCTTTGGATCGCGACGCGCCCAGATTGGGTAGCTGAGTACTCGCTAGCTGGCACATTGTCGAGCGTTAAGCCCATGGGCACATGGTGGGCCTCTGTTCCCGAAGAGCGTTGGCCAGAACATCGTTCGGTTCTGGAATACATAAAGCAAAACTGGTCTGAACCCTGGGGTGACCGCCGTCAGGAACTTGTATTCATAGGCGCAGATATCGATTGGCCCACGATGAAAGACAAGCTTGATGCCTGTCTGGTGCCAGTTCTTATGGCAGCAGCTCCCAAGGACTTGCCGCTTGACCTCTCTGATCCTTTCCCGATCTGGCGCCGCTCTGAGGATGCGGCATGAACTTTACACGCGAAACCATAGAGAACGCAGCTGTCGGTGTGGGAGTTGCCGAAACTCATGAAGGTTTGTCAGCTATCCATCGCCCCGGCTGTGCCGCCGCGATATGGAAGCGAACACCTCTGCCAGCATTCCAAGACTGGATTGATAGGCTAGATCCATCAGACCTACCCCAAACGCGGATGATCATTGCACCCGAAAAGGTTCGCGACGCACTCCAGAAGACAGCATTGATTTGCGGAACCCCTGACTGTCCGGAATGCGGTATGTTGGTAGATGACATATCGGCACTGGCGATGATTTTCGCAGAACTCATGGGCGCGCCATACCTTAGGCTCCGCCTTGATATCGTAAACAGCAACGCATGCCGAAAATTCCACATGGACGCTGTCACAGCACGGCTGATCTGTACTTATCGCGGTCAAGGTACACAGTATGGTATCTCGTCTGACGGCTCCGATCCCAGTCGTGTCTTTTCGGTGCCTGCTTGCGCTCCAATCATCTTGCGGGGATCAGAATGGCCAGAAGAGCCAAAATCCGGCCTTTTGCACCGTTCTCCACCCATCGAAGGATCGGGCGAAACCAGACTTTTACTTGTTCTCGATCCGGTGACGGACTTGGACGAAGAACCAGCTCAACAAAATACAATTCTGCATTAAGGGACAGAGGAGATCCAATATGAAAACGCGCGCTGCAATTGCTTGGGCACCAAACCAACCCCTCGAGATCGAAGAAATCGATCTAGAAGGCCCAAAAGAGGGTGAGGTACTGGTCCGGATTGTCACGACTTCTCTTTGCCACACTGATGTTTTTACACTCTCTGGTGAGGACCCGGAGGGGCTTTTCCCCTGCATTCTGGGCCATGAGGGTTGTGGCATTGTTGAGGAGGTGGGCAAGGGCGTCACATCCGTGAAACCTGGCGACCACGTCATCCCGCTTTATGTGCCAGAGGATCCAGAATGCCCTTATATTAAATCGGGCAAAACCAATCTGTGTCAGACGATCCGCGCGACACAAGGCGCAGGCCTTATGCCGGATGGAACATCTCGTTTTTCTTACAAAGGCAAACAAATTCTACACTACATGGGCACAAGCACGTTCAGCGAATACACCGTTCTGCCCGAGATTTCGGTTGCCAAAATAACCAAGGATGCACCGCTTTCTAAGGCATCTGTTATGGGATGCGCTGTCCCAACCGGGATTGGTGCCGTGCGAAACACAGCAAAGGTCGAAGAAGGCGCTAGTGTCGCAGTTTTCGGGCTTGGTGCCGTGGGGATGGCGGTGATTCAGGGCGCTGTCTTAAAAGGTGCATCGCGCATCATCGGAATTGACGTCAATCCCAACAAGTTTTCACTGGCTAAGTCTCTCGGAGCAACGGAATGCGTAAATCCGAAAGATCACGCAGCGCCAATCCACGAAGTTCTGATTGAAATGACCAACGGTGGGTTGGACTACACGTTTGAAGCTGTTGGAAATGTTGAACTAATGCGATCCGCCTTGGAGGCCTGCCATAAAGGTTGGGGCGAATGCACTGTTATTGGTGTTGCGGGAGCCGGTCAGGAGATTGCGACGCGCCCGTTTCAACTGGTAACCGGACGGGTGTGGCGCGGCACAGCCTTTGGCGGTGTACTTGGACGGAGTGAATTACCCGGTATGGTCGACGAATGGATGCGCGGTGATTTCAGCGTGGACCCTTACATCACGCATCACATGAACCACAGCCAGATCAACACCGCCTTTGATCTTCTGAAGGCGGGCGAGTCGATCCGGTCCGTCATTCACTTTCAGCCGGATCAAACCATGACAGTCAATTCTTTACCTGGGCAATTCGTGCCAGAGTAAGTCTCGACACGAAGTCGTTTTTTGACGCGTGGACCGCATCAGTCTCGCGGTCTACGCAGAAGTTCAGAACGCAATAGAAACGTTAGGAAAAATGCCGGTCATACCAACAACCTATGACGAGTGGGAACATTGCATTACCGTTGAGTGCGGTATCCCTTTGACCGCCGAGTTCATCGCGGAACGTATAGAGGCACTGAATAACGTGCGAGACTTTCATACGGAAAAATTTATAGCCCGGTGGGGCAAAGCACATCATGCACAAACGCTGACTTGGTTTCGAGAAGCGCAAGAACGGCTCGCACGGTGAAAAGCGCATCTCCGCCACTGCCGGTGACCATCCTGAACGGGTTTCTCGGAGCGGGTAAGACGACATTGCTGCAAAGCCTGCTGGTTCAGGCGCGAAACTTTCCGGACGTGCGACTCGCGGTCATTGTTAACGAAATGAGCGAGCTCGATGTGGATGGGCGTATTCTGGACACGACAGAGGTCATGTCGCGTCAGGATACACTTTTTGCCTCGATCCCGGCCGGCAGCATTAGTGGGCCAGAAGGCCTCGCGCGGTTTTCCGAGGCGGTGGAGAAATTCTGCACTGCTGGTGCCACGCATATCATCATCGAAACCTCCGGCAGCGCCCATCCCTGGCCTTTGCTAGAAGCAATAAATGCGCATAAAGCCATCCAACTCTGTGGATTTCTTTCGGTGGTGGATACTATCACTCTGACACAGGATCACGATCTCGGTCGCGCTATATTACCAAATGCGTCGCGTAATCTTTCCGCTGGGCAGCGCGGTATTGAGAACCTGCTGGCCGAGCAAATCATGTTCGCCAATCGCATCCTGTTGAGCAAAATGGACCGGGTGAGCGCTGAGAACTTGCGCACCGTTGCTGAGGCTATCCATCCGATAAATGTGGGTGCCGACATCATGGGAATGCAGTGGGGAAATGTGAAGCTGGAGAATATCCTCTCAATGCCTGCCTATGATCATGTGCGTGTTGCAAAGCTTGGTGCAGAGCTGAAGGACTGGGACGCCAAGTATGGTACCAGCTCTATGGCAAGCGCGGCCGATTACAGTATTGACAGTATTGTTATTTCTGACCCACGCCCGTTTCACCCACAGCGTCTTTGGGACGTCTACAATCACTATCTGGGCGAGACCATTTATCGTAGCAAAGGCTTCTTCTGGCTGCCGACCCGCGATCACTTACAACTTTTATGGAACCAAACAGCCGGAAGTGTCGGATTAGAGATCATCAATTATTGGAAAGTAGCAGCGCTAGAAGACGATAGTCTCAACCTTTTGCCACAAGAGCGCGATGAGATACGCCGCCGCTTAAATGGCATGTCGCCTGATTTCGGTGACCGGCATTGTCGGTTGACGGTGATTGGCGATCGCGACGGATTGGAGACTTTCGCAAGCGCCGTGCGAGAATGCCTTTGCACGGCGGAAGAGGTTGAGCTTTGGAAGGCGGGGCATGTGTTTGATGATCCCTGGCCCAAGTCTACCACGCATCTAGCCTGAGCCGATGGCTTCTGAGGCTTTTGATTTGGATTGTTTGTTCAAAAGTACCTGCTTTAAAGCTGTAAGGTGCGGAAACTCGACCAAGGTACCGATCACTAGCGCTGCATAGACAAGCGGCTGATCAGGGATCGCTATTGCGGTGAGCGCCAACATCAGTGGCGCATTTCGCGCCGCCGTCGTCATCGCCAGAAGCGCATGTTCCGGATAGCGCAGCCTGAAAAGCTTCGATAACGCCTCTGAAAGGGCGTAGGTCAGAAGAAAGAAGACAAATATCGCCACAAGCACAACGCCGAAGACCTGCAGGTGGCCGATAATCGTGGAGATATTGGCGGCGAAAATCTGCAGGATCACAGCCGCCGTCGCAAGTGGGATCAGAAACGCGACCACATTACATACCCGCTCAAAAGCTGACGCTGGCAGCGCGGTAACCAGCACCCATCTCGCCACTTGCGCCAAGACAAATGGCATCAAGAACCACTGCAAAAATGTGTTTGGTATGGTGGCAAAATCCACCACGCTGGTATGCTGGGTAAAGAGCCAAAGCCATGCCGGGAAGAGCAAAAGCTGTGTCAGCATATTGATCGGCATGAGCGCTGTGCCGAGGACCGTATCCCCGTGCGCCATGCGGGTGAAGCCAAGAAACCAGTCGGTGCAAGGCGCTAGGAAATAGATCAGCAATCCCGTGTAAAACAGAGGTTGTCCGGAGAGAAACAGGGATGCAATTGCATATCCAATAACCGGCACGACCAGGAAGTTTGCACCCCAGGCGAGCGCGATAAACCGCAGATTGGAAAACGCCACAGCGAGCGCCCGAAGCCGGACCTCGAAAAACAAAAGTCCGATCATCAAAAGCAACGTGGCATCGATATTCTGTGACAAGTCTTGGCTCAGCGAAGAATTGCTCAAACCCATTAGAGCGCCGACCACAATCGCGCTCAAGAAGAGCACCGTGACACCCATACCAGGCGCAGCGTTTTCTTTCGGAGTGTGGGTTACACTAACCATTCCCAACTCATGTCAGCACAAGCATTTGTCGTCTTCACAACAGGTGAGATCATCGAGATACATATTGTTCTCCCGGTAGAGCTCCAGCAGAGCTGTATCGATACCCATCCGCCCGGCAATCGCATCAGCAACCACAGCAAAACGCTGGCGGAATTTATAGATAAAGCAGAACATAAACCCGTTGTGGCAAACCTCGGGTCCGACAAGGAAAAGCCCGGGCAAGGTAGTGGATTCGTCTTGCAAACTCAGTTGCGGCAAGCCGTTATTATCATATTCAAACCACTCAGACACAGGCGCGGTTCCACTCCCATAACCTGTCGCCAGGACCGGAGCGTGCGGCGATAGCCAAGAGCGCCCGTTACCGCCATAAAGCCGTACGCCCTCGGTCTCCTTTTCTATGGCTACAATCTCTTCACCACCCTCAAGTTTAATCGCGCCCTCACGTTCAGCCTCGCGCAGTCTTTGATGCGTGAATGGTGACAAAGCACGGCTCGGATCCTTGTCATTGTCGCGCCAGGGACTTTCAGGATCGAAAACGGTCACGGATTTGCCAGCGCGCGATAGTCCAATCGCCGCGTCTATGCCGCTTTCGTAGCCGCCGATAACAAAAGCCTCGTCCCCGGGCAGATCGTGCCAATGTCTGACGGAGGCATAATGCAGCGCGTGTTCAGCCCCGATCAGGCCACCATCGGATGGCGCACCAAATTGTCCACAGGCCCAGATCACATAATCGGCCCGAACGTCTCCGCAACTGGTCTGCAATGTGAGCCAGTCACCTTCAGGCTCAAGCGAGCGCACTTCGATGCCGCAATGCACGTTGAGATCAAAGGCGAGCGCCGCCTGATCAAGATATCGCGCATAATCATTGCCGGTGGGGTGCTCGCGCTTAAGCGCCCAACCAGGCGAGCTGTCAAAACTGATCGCATTTAGATCGGTCACACCAAAAACATTGCCAGGAAAGGAGGGCGTCAAGAGCTGAGTTTCTTTTGGCCATCTCAGGAAGCTTTGCCCGATAGCCCCCCGCTCAAGCACCCAGACATCTGGGATGGCCAAATCCCTCAGGACCCGCGCCACGCCAAGACCAGCAGGCCCGGCGCCGACAATAGCCACATTGACATGCTCTGGGACAACAGTCCCGTTTTTATCCAGCATCGGTGCACTCAAGAGTGTTTCAACAAAGTAATATGTTATAACATAACAAATTACAATTTCTCTCAATGCATGAACTGACATTTAAGGTCAATATCGATAAGTTCGGTCATCTAGCGATGACAAAAGCGCGTCTCGTCTGGACCGAAACGCCTTACATTTTTCTGGTTGTGATCAAATTCGCGCGCATCTTCGCCTTAAGTTTCTTGTTGCAAATTAGTGCCCCCTTTGTCGCGATAGCGAAAAACCTTCAGTGAATTCTTAAGCTACCATCAATAGATCATATCAGTGGGCTTTACTCAGTTGAGACCTTCAGGCCGGAGGTCCGCTATCATGCGTTCTCAAATATATCTTTGCCTTTGCAGCAAAGGCCCTACGTGTCACCGACCCAGCGAAATGCCTTAATTAGGAGAGCTAATTCGCAGTGTCAGCAAACGGTAGCTTTGTCCGCATAGCGGGCGTTCGATCAACCTTCCATCGCTTCAAGCTCATCGATGAAGCCTGAGATCATGGACAGGCCCTTATCCCAGAAGGCCGGGTCCGTTGCGTCGAGGCTGAACGGGGCCAAAAGCTCTTTGTGATGCAGTGAGCCGCCCGCTTCCAGCATGGCGAAGTATTTGTCCTGAAATCCTTCAGGCGCCTCTTCGTAGACCGCGTAAAGCGCGTTCACGAGGCCATCGCCAAAGGCATAGGCGTAGACGTAAAACGGCGAATGGACAAAATGCGGCACATAGGACCAGAAGTTCTCGTAGCCGTCCATGAATTCAAACGCCGGCCCGAGACTCTCACCTTGCACTGACATCCAGAGTTCACCGATATCTTCTGGTGTTAACTCCCCTGCCCGGCGCGCCTCGTGCAGCTTGCATTCAAAATCGTAGAACGCGATCTGGCGCACGACGGTGTTGATCATATCCTCCACCTTGCCTGCCAGAAGCACTTTACGCTCTATTTGACTTTCGGCCCCGTCGAGCATTTTGCGGAAGGTGAGCATCTCGCCAAACACACTCGCAGTTTCGGCCAAAGTCAGCGGCGTAGACGATAGCAATTCGCCTTGGCCCGCCGCGAGCACCTGATGCACCCCGTGACCCAACTCATGAGCAAGCGTCATCACATCGCGCGGTTTACCGAGATAGTTCAACATCACATAGGGGTGCACATTGGTCACTGTCGGATGCGCAAAGGCACCCGGCGACTTACCAGGTTTCACCGCCGCATCAATCCAGCCATTGTCGAAAAACGGCTGAGCCAGTTCACCCATGCGTGGATCAAAGGCAGAGTATGCATCCATCACGGTCTTTTGCGCCGCAGGCCAATCAACGGTTTTGGTGTCTTCAATCGGCAAAGGCGCATTGCGATCCCAGACTTGAAGCTTATCGAGACCGAGCCACTTGCGCTTTAGCTCATAGTACCGGTGGCTGAGCTTGGGATAGGCGGCAACAACCGCGTTGCGCAGCGCCTCGACCACCTCGGCCTCCACGTCATTGGAAAGGTGCCGTCCGGTCTGCGCGGAGGGCATCTTGCGCCAGCGATCCAAGACCTCTTTTTCTTTGGCTGCCGTGTTGTGCACGCGGGAAAAAATCTTGATGTTCTCGCCGAAAACCCGAGCCAACTCATGCGCAGCGGCTTCACGCGCGTCGCGGTCCTGTTCCGTCAGAAGGTTGAGCGTGGCCTCCATACCGAGCTCTTCCTCACCTACTGCAAAGGTAAGGCCAGCAATTGTTTCGTCGAAGAGCCGCTCCCACGCATCACCGACAACGCCCAGATCATGAAGAAACTTCTCCAACTCATCGGACAACTGGTGCGGCTTCATCGCGCGGATGCGTCGGATCACAGGCTCATAGCGTGCCAGCGCGTTATTCTCGCCATACATCGCCTTCAACGCGCCCTCATCCAAGCGATTGAGCTCCAACGTAAAAAACACCAAAGGTGTGGTGAAGTTCGTGATCTTTTCTTGGCAATCAGACAAGAATTTCGCCCGCCCGCCATCGGTTGTCAGTTGGTAATAGCGCAACCCTGCAAACGACATGATGCGACCAGCCACGTTGCTGATCTTTTCGTTGCGTTCAATGCATTCGAGCAATCCAGCCGCATCCAAATCTGCAAGATTATCTTCGTAGTCTGCCGCGAAATCAGCACAGGCTTTTTCCAGCCAGGCGAGATCGTCTGCTAGCTCGGATGCATCTTCACCTGTATAAAGATCGTCTAAGTTCCATTCCGGTAAAGCCCCCAATTCATCAGATCCGGATGAAGCATTAGCATCAAAAACAGGCTGAAAAGAGTGGAACATTTGGGTCTCCTTAATCCGGGCTACCAGACAAATAGGTGGATGGCGCAGTAGGCTCAAGCCAAGAAAGCAAGATACATACCGAGTAGGAGATTATCGACAGCCGAGCGCAGTTTCCTGTTGTTTGATCGCAGCAATTTGAGCACGCTCTTGGGTTGATAGCGGCACATCGCCTGCAGCAAGACCAGGGATGCAGTTTGCGTTGGGGAAAGTGGCCTTACCTCTATCGCTTTTGAAGCAATATCCTTTGGCCGCGAAATAGGCATTTCGTTGATACCAAAGCTGATCGCACTGATTTATTGCTGACGCGCTACCGGTACCCGTTCCAAGGTTCTGACGCGTCGCGGACTGGGGCGCTGAACGTATCCAATTGCTGTGCGCCCAGCCGCTCAAGCCCTCCGGTGTTTCAACCTGCAACCAACGCCCACTCTGACTATACGCCCGCAACGGCGTGCCTTCTGTCAACATGGTGATCATACGTGTTTGCGAAGTTGGTCCCTGACGCAAGGCCAAGAAGCCATCGCCGTTCGGGTCAAGACCGAACACCTTGTGGGTTGCTTGAAATTGCGGCTTAAGCGTTGGAGCTGGCGTTATCAGTGTCTGTTGGTTTTGTGAGTTTTGTTGCTGCAGCGTGCCGGATTGCGATTGCTCTGTTGAGGCGAGTTGTGGTTGCGGCACCAAAAAAACCTCATCGATAAGCGCGGAGTTTTCCCAAGGTATCTGCCGGTTGTTTGACGCTTGCATTACGTCCGACCTCACCCGTCGCATGACCGCGTGAATGTTCTCTCCAGGCCGGTCCATGTGCCGTAGCAAAGCTTCTGTAAAAGGACTGTTGCGACCAGCACCATCTGCTGCAACAGTTCCAGGTGCCGTAGAAAAGGCGATGAAAGAACCAACGCCAGCATCCATTTTGAACAATCCACGATCACTAGACACAGATCGACTGGTTCCAGTGTTGTTCAAGAACGGGTTATTCCGACAGGCATCAAGAATGACCAGCCGCGTGCGCGCTCGAGTTTCAAGACTGCTGAGAACAGCCTGCAGGCTGATCGAACTCGCCACGAGTGTATCTTCGTCACCAGACATCGCATCTACCGGCATAAGGTAGTTCTGACTTCCGATCTGTGTCGCGTGACCTGCGAAATAAAACATGGCCGTGTCGGTCGACTTCAGATTTTGGGAAAAGTCCTGAACCAGCCGCATCGCTTCAACGCGCGGCAAATCAATCCCTTCGTAGACGGTGAAACCTAAGGAACGCAGTCTTGCAGCCATATCGCGGGCATCATTTGCAGCGTTTTTTAACGGTTCAGCCTGCAAATAAGAGCCATTTCCCATCACCAGCGCCACTCTTTCTGCAAAAGCAGGCAAGGTGCAAACAAACAGCATCAAAAAAGCAGACAAAATACGCATAACCAAAGGCACGTTTCCCCAGAATATGAAAACACTACCCGATAAAGGTGAATTCACAAATGTTACCTGACAATAAAGCGAGAACTTCTATAAACTTTTGAGAGCATCGGTACGCGGTGCTACTGCTTGGCTAGTTCGATTCATCGCAATTTACGGGCAGTGAAATTTGATTGGAAATTCGAATGCAAGACGTGCTTAAGAACAACACAATACTGACGCTTGGTACAGCGGGTGCTGTGGGTTTGTTTGTTGGCGTGATGTTGGCCTCAGCCACAATAAATTCAAAAATCGCAAAAAGCGCGAAACCAGCGACGACCAACGCACAAAGTTCAGGTAGTCAGTTGGATCTGCGCGAAGTTGAATTTCGTCTTGACCGTCTTGCAGATGAAATCGCCAAGAACGGCGAAAAGCTCACAATTCTGCAGCACAACTTCGAAAATAGAAATGTGAGAAGATCGGTCGGCTTGATGGGTAGTAATGATGAAGTGCTCGCCGCTTTAGCGCATAGGATCGAGACACTCGAAGCCGCTTTGGAGACCAAATCAAACTCCAAAACCAACTTGAGCTCCGAATCGCAAGACCTTGTTTCAAATAATGAAAATTATTCTGAAGGAAACTCTGCTTTGGCAGCAAGTTCAAAGGGAACCGTTCTGGCGGAGAACCAAGCGGCAGCTTTCGCCGACGGTGCTGTTCGTGTCTATATGCGTCGGTTTAGCACGCAGGGATCATTGGCCTATTTGACGATAAACGGAACGCCATTTGTCACAAGTGCCAGAAAACCGGTTGAGGTCCCCTATTCAGGTGGCTCTTGCATAGTCGGGGTGGCCAGCGTGACGGTATCTGGGGCGAACATTATCGCCGATTGCTAGCGGTTCTCACCCAGCCTGCGCCAGCTCATGTGCTGATACCTGGGGCATGACTCTGTCGATAAAGAGCTGCAGACTGCGTTTCTGCTGGTCCATCTCCATGCCCATCGATGCGTAATAAATGAATGCATCTGCCCCGTATTCCTTATGGTATCCAAGCTTTTCGACCACCTGATCGGGACTTCCGAACATCAAATTGGTTTCCAGCATCTC
>JBCDDS010000123.1:0-10976 GCA_039180185.1 Pseudomonadota bacterium
ATCCGAAGCGGGCCTTCGCGTTCCTGAGCGGATACCGCGGCTACGGACGCAAACAGGAGAGCAAAAGCTGTGAGGCACTGAATCCAATTTCTCATTACTTGATCCTCATCCTTTCGGGATTGAATGTCATCTCAATTTCTCGCCAAGACGCGTACTTCCCAACCGGTAAATCGAAACCTTTCGAGCCACAGCGTATGATTGCCCTGCGCGCCGCCTCGAAAGCCTGTCTAGCGCTCGAATTACTTCCGCCCGAGCTATCAAGAAGTTCAATAGTACCATTGATCGGACGGCCATCTTCACCCATCGCCACACCAACCACGACGGTTGTTGCTAAAGCATCAGAACTCAACGAACCGACATTCCAGCATCGCTGAACCGCTACGCGCAATGCATCCTTTTCACCCGCAGTGAGCGGTGGTCCTGAAGGTTCGTTCTCGGCTGGTCCATCATTTTGGCCCAAAGCTTGCTGCAAAGCCGCGGTCACAGCTTCTTCATCTGTGGTGTCTTCCTGGGTCGTTTGGGTCTCGGGTGCCTCTGTTGCGCGGGTTGGACGAGACTTCGGGCGCACCGATCTTTTGGGCGCCGCGGCAGCGAGCTCATCGGCTTCGGTAACAATCCTATCTGCCGCTTCTTCCTGCGCGGTTTCCTCGGTCTCCGGTTCCACTTGATCAGCCTGCTCATCTGGTTCTGCAGCTTGTTGATCCACATCATCAATGCGCACGTCAGGCTCCGGTTGCGCAACCGGCTCGGGTGCCACACGAGGCGCCGGCTGCGGAACGGGCTCTTCTGCTGTCTCGGGTAACAAAACGGCGACATCTTCTTCAGGTGGCTGCAAAACTGGGGCGTTGTCGCTCAACTCCGCCTGCGGAGGTGGTCCAAGTTCTTCAACTTCTGGAATGGGATCGGGTTGCGTGGCTTCACCGACTTCGGGCTGGGACGCTTCAGGCGCCGCTTCTTCAACGGCCACAGGCAAATCCGGAGACTGCCCCGCCTCCGGTGGTTCCGGCGTATCGATGTTTGCCAAGGCGTCAGGCTCAGGATCGGGCGCCACGAGGGCGGCATACTCTTCTGCGGATATCGAGGTCACTTCAGTCACTTCAAATGGCAATGGGTCGGACTGAAAAGCGCCGCCGAATATGGCCGCGATCAGCAGACCGACATGGCCAGTACCGGATATGATCTGTCCGGTGTTCAAAGCTTTTAGCCATCCTGTTCATCAAGGGTTGGGCCGCCAGACTCTGTGACCAGCCCAATATTGTTGAAACCCCCGCGATTCAAAGCGCCCATTACCAACATGACCTCTGAGTAAGGTACCGCCCCGTCAGCACGCAGAAAAACACGCGTGCTGTCGCGCTCTGACGCAATGGCTCGAAGTTGATTGACGAGAGAGCTTCGTTCCACTTCGGTGGTCTGGATCATCACCAAACCCTCCGCTGTGAGCGTAACCGTAAGCGGCTCTTCCTCCTCGCCGGGCAGCGCGCTCGCCGCTGTGCGCGGCAACTCGACAGGAACGCCGACGGTCATCAAGGGCGCGGCGACCATGAAGATAATCAACAAAACCAGCATCACATCGACAAAGGGAGTAACGTTGATTTCCGCCATAGGGCGCGACCGCCCGCGACCTCGCCGCCTACGCCCGCCGTCAGAGGCTTTCTGAACAACTCCCGCTCCCATGTCAGCTGTCCAGCTGCCGGCTCAGGATCGTGGCAAACTCGTCTGCAAACGCCTCGTAACTCGCCACGATCCGATCACTATCGGCGCTGAGTTTGTTGTAGAAAATCACCGCTGGAATAGCAGCCAGAAGTCCCAGACCAGTAGCCAACAACGCTTCCGCAATACCAGGCGCGACAACAGCAAGATTGGTACTTTGCTGTTCGGCGATCTCAATGAACGCATTCATAATTCCCCAGACCGTTCCAAAAAGCCCGATGAAGGGCGACACTGAACCTATGGAGGCCAAAATTGTCAGGCCGCTCTGTAAGTCTTCAGTCTCTTTTACAATCGCCACATCCATCGATCGATCGATGCGAGCCGTAGCTCCGGCGATTAATTCGCCGTCATTACGATGAGAACGCCGCCATTCGGTCATGCCAGCGGCGAAAACACGTTCTGACTGTCCGTCAGGCTCCGTCCCGATTTCGTTGAATAGCTCGTCGAGCGGTTCACCTGACCAAAAGCGGCGGTCGAACACATCCGCTTCGGCTCGAGCTTTTCGATACACGATGAGTTTCTGGATAATGATCGACCAACCCCAGAAGGAGGCCACGATCAACATGATCATCACCAGTTTTACGATAAGCGTCGCACGCTGAAATAGCGCCCACAAAGAGAAATCTATCTCCTGCGCCAATGCGAGGGTTTCTGCTTCCATCTGCCTGCTCTTTTGTCCCGGCCTTGTTTTCCGGCCTTATTGCGCGTCAAACTAGCCTATTTTAAAGGGGAAAGCCAACATCATCCGCACCTTGGCAAAAAATTCGTTTCGTTCAGCTTTTCATCTAGCGGATATTCGCCGGAAGTCGTACGGGTTTTCCGTCTGCGTTGACGCAGACGATTGTGACGATTGCACTGAACAAGCAAGCCTCTTGGCGCGTCACGTGCTGCTCCATGATCAGGCGTACGCCACTGGCGGAAACGACATTGGTTTGCACCTCGAGTTCGTCATCAAACCTGGCCGAAGCGAGGTAATCCGCCTCTACGCGCCGCACCACGAAAACGATGCCGTCATCGTCACGCATGGCATTCTGATCGATCCCCATTTCGCGCACCCAATCACTGCGCGCACGCTCTATGTATTTGAGATAATTGACATAATAGACGACACCCGCCATGTCGGTGTCTTCATAATAGACGCGGATCGGGAAGCGGTGGGTCATTCGAAATAGCCGTATCTGTTCATCACAATTATCAATAAAGTTAAGCCAGCGGCTTGAAAGTTACTTTTGATACGGCACTTCAGCCAATCGTCTTCTGTAACCATCGACTTGGAAACTGATGTGGAGAACTGCCAGCATGCCAACGAGCCAAAGAAAAATACTGCCAAAAGGAGGCCATTGAACGTCGAACTAGTGAAATCTCCTGTAAAAACCAAATACACAGCAGCGATGGAAGCAAGCGCACAGCATATGTTTCGTGCCCAAATACCTTGGAGCACGAATTCGGATTCTTTCAGGTCAGGGTTTTCATCACATAACTTTACCGAGTTATAGGTAAAGAGAGTTGCATCCAAAAATAAATAGGAAAACAAGTATCCAAACAAATGTACCAAGAAAATTAGAGTACTGGCGGCCTCCTCCGTCATTGCGCCCCGCCAATCCGCGCCGAGAGTCTCAACGCGTGCGAAGGGTCCTGCGCCATGGCGGGCATCACGGGGTCGTATCCTGCGCGCACCACAGCACCTATATCAGGCCGAAGGATGACTTGATCACGTCCTGTGGTGGCGAGTATCGAGCGGCCAAGGAAAGCTGTGTCAGACCAAAGTACGATGGTCTGTGCCACCTGCCCCAAAGCTAAAGTATCTGCTGGAATGGATGAAAGCTCTTTGTCCATACGCAAAAACACGAAGCTGGCCTTGATCGCGCCCTCTTCATCAAAGCGAAAAATCCGGTATTGATTGGCGTCACTTGACTTCAGCTTCTCAACCAGGGGCAACAGATCAGGTACAAGCCGGTCCATGCCCTTCACCTCGGGCAATTCATCCCAGTCCTTAAAGAAAAAGAACATCAGGTTGGCACCAAGTTCCGGGTCGGTCTCCGTCATCGAATGCCCGGCCATTTGCACAACGGCCTCAACTGCGCCTTTGACGACTGAGAGCGTGGCATCATCGGTGCCGAAAACGACCGGCGCAATGGGCCTACCCCAACGCGCAAACAAATAGCTACCATCTGCTCGGGTAAACAGCCCCTCAACATCTGCTTGTGAAATCAACTCCGCCATGAGGCGGGGCTTAGCGGATTTGAGACACTAAGCGAAAGCAGTTTTAATGTTCGATTTCAGGGTTTTTCAAATAAATCCTGCTGATCGGGCGCTTTCGGCGCCTTTAACCCCAAATGCGTCCATCCGCGTTGGGCCAGCATCCGGCCACGCGGGGTGCGTTGAATCAAACCTTGTTGTAGCAAAAACGGCTCAATGACCTCCTCCAGCGCGTCGCGGCTTTCCGAAAGCGCTGCGCTGAGAGTTTCGATCCCAACCGGCCCGCCCTGATAGGCCTCTGCGATTAGGCCCAGATATCGACGGTCCGCTCCATCGAGGCCCAGGTTATCCACACCGAGCCGCGTCAATGCCCCATCGGCCAGTTCGCGGGTTATACGCCCGTCGCCCTCGACCACCGCAAAGTCCATCACACGGCGTAGCAGACGCCCAGCTATGCGCGGCGTACCGCGCGAACGTTTGGCGATCTCCAACGCGCCATCCGCATCCGCTGGCGTACCAAGACGCGTGGCATTTCGTGTGACGATCTCGTGCAAATCCGCCTCGGTGTAGAACTGCAGGCGCGTGGGAATGCCGAAACGGTCGCGCAAGGGCGTAGTCAGAAGTCCGAGCCGAGTCGTGGCTCCAACCAGCGTGAAAGGTTGCAGTTCAATCCGTACAGAACGCGCTGCTGGCCCCTCGCCGATCACGAGATCCAACTCAAAGTCTTCCATGGCCGGGTAGAGCACCTCTTCCACTGCGGGGTTGAGCCGGTGAATTTCGTCGATGAACAGCACATCATTGTGCTCCAGATTGGTTAGGATCGCGGCCAGATCACCCGCCTTGGCCAAAACGGGTCCAGACGTCATACGAAAGCCAACGCCAAGTTCGCGCGACATGATCTGCGCCAGAGTTGTTTTTCCGAGGCCCGGCGGCCCATGAAACAGCGTGTGGTCCATCGCCTCACCGCGCTGGCGGGCCGACTGAATGAAGACCTTCAGATTGGCGCGTGCTTCTTGCTGGCCAATGAATTCGTCCAGAAATTGGGGCCGCAAGCTCTTGTCGCTGTCTTCGGGAAGCGGATCGGGCCGTAGAGTGGGATCGGAGCCGCTCATGTTTTGGGTGCCAACAATTTTAGTGCCGCACGGATCAACTCAGCGCTGCTTGCCTGTGGTGCTTCAGCTCCGGCCTGGGCAATGGCAGCGGCCGCATCGCCGGGGGCATAACCAAGATTGGTCAACGCGGAAAGCGCATCTGACGTTGCTGCACCATCTCCCGATAAAGGTGTTTGCTGAGTATGCGAGACAGGTTCGATGACTTCCGTTTCTTCAGAAGTCACGATCTGCGGAGATGGCGTCGCAGACATGGCCATAACATCGGGCACTTTATCCTTTAGCTCGATAACAACGCGCTGTGCAGTTTTTGGGCCGATCCCTTTCGCGGCTTTCACCGAAGTTGCATCCCCCAGCGCAATTGCGCGACTGATACCGTCCGCGCCAAGCGTCCCCAAAATCGCCAGTGACGCCTTTGCACCTATGCCCTGAACGCTCATCAAAAGACGATGCCATTCTTTTTCCACAAGACTGGTGAAGCCAAAGAGTTGTAGCACGTCCTCGCGCACCAAAAGATCAGTGTAGAGCGCCACATGCTCACCTGTTGCTGGTAAAGCAGCGAGCGTTCGCTCAGAGCAATACACAAGATACCCTACTCCGCGCACGTCAATCAGGATGTGATCAGACGCGCGATAATCAATCCGACCCGCGACGCGACCGATCATGCGCTTGCTCTGATACTGGCCGTGCGGGCAGGTTGATGGTGGGCATGACAAATGGCGACCGCGAGCGCGTCTGCCGCATCAGGCCCACCTATGTCCGCGCCGGGTAGTAAAATGCTGATCATGTGACCGATCTGCGCCTTATCCGCGTGGCCGACCCCAACAACAGATTTCTTCACTGTATTGGGAGCGTACTCCCCAACCTCAAGTCCAAATTGTGCTGGCACCAGAAGAGCTACACCACGCGCCTGACCCAACTTTAGTGTTGCGACACCATCTTTGTTTACAAAAGTCTGTTCAACAGCTGCTATGCCAGGTTGGTACATATCAATGATTTCAGTAAGTTGGCTATGAAGAGATAGCAGTCTCCCGGCTAAATCCACACCACTGCTTTTGCATGTGCCATTAGCCACGTGACTCAGCCTAGAGCCATTCGTCTCGATCACGCCCCAACCAAGGTTGCGCAAGCCAGGATCTATTCCGATGACCCGCATCTTTCTGCTCGTTCCTGTTGTTTTGAGCAGCAATAGCACGAAACAAGAACATAGGCCAAGCGGAATGCGCATGTCGAACTCGTAGGAATTGTTGGCAGTACTCTACGTTAGTAAACGCACTTCAGCATCTCTTTGGTTAAATTTCTTTTTTATACCAGTTGTTTAGTTAACCTTAGACCTATGCAAATTTTGCATATGGACTATGCATAAAGGCGTCTTGTTAGCGCCCCAAATGCCTACTACCTGCCACTCAAGCAAAGACCAAAGTTTGAAGGAAAATACCAATGGCACATGTTGATACAAACCGTGCTCACATTCACTCAGGAAACGCGCACGATGGCATTTTCACGCGTATGATGAATGCTTTCATCGCTTGGAATGAAACACGCGTTACGCGCAACGCGCTTAGCCGTTTGAGCGACCGCGAGCTCGAAGATATTGGGCTTAACCGCGCTGACGTAGACAAGCTTTAATCGAGCGACAGCCGACCAAAGCTAAATCTACGAACTGAGCATTCCCAGAGACCGGCGTTTCAGCTGCCAGCTGCCTTACCGGTAAGCTTGGCCAAGGCGCCGGTCATTTTCTTGATGTACTCGGCATCCGCTCCGATCCCATCCAAAGCGCCCAGCATTGAGGCAGGATCCTGATAGGCCAACCAAACCTGGCCGGCACCGTCATCATATACCAACACTCGCAAAGGCAAGAAAATACCGGCTAGAGCGTCGTCTTGCATCGCGGGCGTGCCAAGCTTTGGGTTTCCGAAAATCAAGAGCTGCGCATCGGCGAGCTGTAGGTCTACTTTTTTCGCACCACCCGCATGATCGACCCGCGCGAAGACAGTCGCACCAGCACCATTGACCGCCGCTTCAAGCGCATCCATCGTAGCGGGCACATCTCTACTGGCTTTAACCTTAACGATTTCGCCAGCAGCAGCTTGCAATGTCATGACAACCGTTGCGACCATAGCAAGAATACCTTTCATCTCTTTCTCCCAAGAAATTGTTCCGCTGGCACTCTACGCCGTTCCTTCTGCATTACCAGAGCAAGCTGCGCCGCGCCGCTTGGCAGGCGGATCGCAACCGGTTATGAGTGCAGCGAAAGGTGCTGATATGCTCAAAACCCGTATAATCCCGTGTCTCGACGTGGCTGACGGTCGGGTCGTAAAGGGCGTCAATTTCGTTAATCTGGTCGATGCCGGTGATCCTGTGGACGCGGCCCGCGCGTATGACGCCGCTGGTGCTGATGAGCTTTGTTTTCTTGATATAAACGCCACGCATGAGAACCGCGGTGTAATGCTTGACGTGGTTACACGTGCGGCGGAGCAATGCTATATCCCGCTCACCGTTGGGGGTGGGGTGCGAACCGTGGCAGACGTGCGTGCACTCCTACTCGCCGGGGCAGACAAAGTAAGCTTCAACTCAGCTGCAGTGGCCAATCCAGACGTGGTGGCAGAGACTGCAGACCAGTTTGGATCACAATGTATTGTAGTAGCGATTGACGCCAAAACCGTGTCTCCCGGCAAATGGGAAATCTTCACCCACGGGGGCCGCAAGCCAACAGGAATTGATGCGGTGGCGTTTGCACGTCTGGTTGAGAGCAAAGGCGCGGGAGAGATTCTACTCACTTCGATGGATCGGGACGGCACCAAGGCAGGTTTCAACCTGCCGCTGACCCGCGCGATTTCAGATGCGGTATCGATTCCTGTTATCGCATCGGGCGGAGTTGGCACACTCGATCACCTCGTTGAGGGTGTGACCAAAGGGGGTGCATCGGCCGTGCTAGCAGCATCGATTTTTCACTTTGGTGAGTTCACCATTTCACAGGCGAAGGCGCATATGAGTGCGGCGGGTGTCGCCGTGAGGGCAAGCGCGTGACGCTTGAAGAATTGGAATCCGTTATCGCCGAGCGAGTGGGCGCGTCTGCAGACGAAAGTTGGACCGCAAAGCTCATCGCACAAGGCCCGGAAACAACGGCTGCGAAGTTTGGCGAAGAGGCAGTGGAGGCAGTGATCGAGGCGGTGAAGGGTGACAAAGCACGGCTGACAAGCGAGGCGGCGGACGTACTCTATCATCTGCTGGTTATGCTGAAGGCGCGCGATGTGCGCCTGGCCGACGTTATGGCTGAGCTAGATGCGCGGCAGGGCCAATCGGGCCTGGCCGAGAAAGCTGCTCGAAACGGCTGAACGCAAACAGGCCCCTATGGAGCGCCGGAGCCTGCTTACTGCCTGAAGTGATGACTTATCTGTTCAGGCTTTGCGCGAGCCGCATCAGTTGTACGGCTTCTGCTCGATATCCAAATGGATCCCCGCCTCGCGCTGAGTTGGCAAGCGCTATGGCCGCGTCGTAGTCCCAATCACCAAGATAGGTTTCACCACGGAGAAGCTGACCAAATCCTGCCATCGCGGTTGCAAACCGTGCGCTTGGTCCGAGAGGTCCATCTTTGGTAATTGGCATCTCCAGAAGCTCGCTAATCTCTGCGCCAGGCACTTTGTAGCGTAACTTAAGGTATCCAAGCTCACCCTCGGCCGAGACAGCTGTCTCTTCGCCGTAACGGAGCGGATCAGTCTGGCGCGCGGGCGAACCCACCGGCGTCACTTCATAAAGTGCGGTAACCTGATGACCCGCGCCGATATCACCTGCATCGACGCGGTCGTTGTTGAAGTCCTCTCGGCGCAACGCGCGGGTCTCATACCCAATCAAGCGGTATTCGACGATCTGTGACGGATTAAACTCAACTTGAATTTTCACATCGTTGGCAATCGGGAACAGCGCACCAGAAACTTGGTCAACCATGACCTTTTGCGCCTCCGACAGCGTGTCGATGTAGGAGGCTTGCCCATTCCCATTCTGCGCCAGCGCCTGCATCGTTGCATCGTCGAGGTTGCCGCGACCAAAACCCATGACAGAGAGATACGTGCCGCTTTCGCGTTTATCGGCAATGAACCCCTTGAGCGCATCAGGATCAGATAGGCCCACGTTGAAATCACCATCGGTGGCCAGGATCACACGCGTGACTTCGCCCTCCTCAGCCATCTCATCGGCTACTGCATAAGCTTGTTGCAAACCAGCCTGACCGGCAGTGGAACCTCCCGCGCCGAGCCGTTCAAGAGCATTTAGAATTGTCGCTCGATCTGTGGCCTGGGTAGGCTCAAGCACCTGCCCAGCGCTGCCCGCATAGGTCACGATCGCCACCTGGTCCTGTTCTGTCAGTTGCGGCAGCATCAGCGCGAGCGATTGTTTCAGAAGCGGCAACTTGTTGGGCGCGCTCATGGAACCGGAAGTATCAATCAGGAAGACCAGATTGAGCGGCGGGCGGTCCTCGATGGCCGGTTTCTCACCCTGGATTGCGATATGAACAATCTGCGTATCCGGGTTCCAAGGCGTATCCGTCACGCTCACTGTGGGGCGGAACGGTGCGCCATCAGCCTCAGGGGCTGCATAGTCATAAGTGAAGTAGTTCACCATTTCCTCGACACGCACCGCGTCCTTAGGTGGCAATTGCCCAGCCGTTAGAGAGCTGCGCACGACCGCATAAGAGGCCGTGTCGACATCAATCGACAAGGTCGAAACGGGCTCCTCAGCGGTAACTTTGAGCGGGTTGTTTTCCGCCTCTGGGAATACCTCTGTGTTGTTTTCCGGCGCGATGATCAGCTGATCAGGTGCGGGGATCGCTATGAGTGGCTCAACTGCTAACTGACCTGACAAACGAGAGCGATCACTCAGCGCACTCTTCGCGGATTGATCAATCGTGACTGAAAATTCCTCTGTAATCGCTTCGGGTTCGACGGGGTCGACTAGTTCCGCTTCCGTTTCCGCCGCTTCGCTCGGAGAAGGGACGTTTTCTGCATCGGATTCGTAGAGCTCATGCGAATGCCCATGGGGTTCAATTGGCACTGGGAGAACTTCACGATTGGCCCGCGAACTCCGGTTCTCTGCCTCAGTAAACACCGGCTGCACTTCTCCGAGATTGGGCGCTTTCTGCCAATCGGGGATGACAGCCACCAAACCAATCGCTACCAAAGCCGTAGACGCCGTCAGCGCGCCGCGCATGTTCAAACCTGCAATCATAGTCTTTACTCCTCTGAAGAAGCCCTTTTTCGGACGTTCAGAGGTATGACGCGCGCCGGAGCGGCTTTCTTGGAGCTCGGCGAAATTTTTTCTCGCCAGCGCGATATCTGCAGCCTTCTTCGCCGCATCTGGCGCAGGCGTTGCGCCCTTCATCGCAGCTTTCAATTCATCAAGATCATCGCTCATAGCTGATCCTCTCTCTCACGCATGGCGCGCAGATGTTTCTTGGCCTCCGAGATGCGCCAGCTCACCGTTCCAGGTGAGACGTCCAGTATCTCGGCGGCTTCGGCATGGCTCACCTCATCGAGCACCAATGCCAGTGTGTCCCGCAAATCTTCTGGCAGGGCCCGCATGGATTGAGTTAACCAATCGACCGCTTCTGCCGTTTCTTCATTTTCCGCTCGTCGCGACACTTCCCAATCGCCCCAGCCAACGGCATGTTTCGCCCGCGTGGCAGCCCGCCGACGGCGATCATGCGCAGCATTGACTACGATCCGCCAGAGCCAGGTGGTAAACCGCGCCTCACCGCGAAACCCGGCAATCTTCGCAGGCAGGGCGGCACAGACATCTTGCGTGAGGTCTTCGGCATCGACCCGTGCGCCGGTCAGGCGAAAAGCCAACCGAAACACGCCATCATAATGGCGCTCCAACAGGGTTGAGAACGCCTTCTCATCCCCGTCTGCCGCTGCTCGGACCAGGTTTTCGTCACTCACTTTCATGCGCATCACATTGAAT
>JBCDDS010000124.1:0-10654 GCA_039180185.1 Pseudomonadota bacterium
CTTGGTCGATGAGCTGCATGATACCTTTCTCGATCCCCATTTCGGTTAGAAAAGCGTCATCGCATTGACTAATGACGTCGACTACCGCATTTCCGATGCCGACAACCTGATACTTGGTCATAAATTCTTTTCCTCGTAGAGACAGAGATCGCGGATGATGCAGGTCGAACAGCTGGGGTTGCGCGCCTTGCAATGATAGCGACCGTGCAGGATCAGCCAATGATGTGCATGCTGTTGATAGTCAACTGGAATGTTGTCTTCTATCGCCCGCTCTACCGCATCGACATCCTTGCCGGGCGCAATCCCCGAGCGGTTGCCGACGCGGTAAATATGCGTATCAACCGCCTGTGAGGGAAAGCCCCACCACATGTTTAGCACAACGTTGGCTGTCTTTCGACCAACTCCCGGCAACGATTGTAAAGCCGCACGTGAATTTGGAACCTCGCCGCCGTAGTTATCGACCAGAATACGCGACAGCTTCATTACGTTCTTGGCTTTGTTGCGATAAAGCCCGATGGATTTGATCAGCTCGATCAGCTTTTCCTCACCCAGATCGAGCATTTTTTGCGGTGTGTCGGCGATTTTAAAAAGTACTTTCGTAGCTTTGTTCACGCCTTTATCGGTGGCTTGCGCGGAAAGCGCTACGGCGACAACGAGCGTATAGGCGTTTACATGATCAAGCTCACCTTTTGGTTCAGGTTCTTGCTCATGAAATCGCTGGAAAATCTCGCGGAGCACGAGATAGCCAAGTTGCGCAGCCCCTCGCGCGGAGGCTGCTCTCTTCGTCTTTCCTGGCTCTGACGGCTTGGGCAGCGAGACATTCATCGTCACTAGTCATAGCGTCCAAATCAGCGCTGTCGAGCAAGGGATCGGTAATCCCTGTTGAGATGCGCAATAATCGGGTCGCACGTTCAAGGGTGATCTCATAGTTTATGGGTGAAAGTGGAGAATTCGTGATGAACATGCAGCCCAACCAAAGTTATCACTACGGCGTTATTCGTCGGGCGATTGAACTCATCGACGAAGGCGGTGTCGGCCAAAGTCTGACGGATCTCGCAGACGAGATGAATATGAGCCCTGCTCATTTCCAGCGCGTGTTTTCGCAATGGGTCGGCGTCAGCCCGAAAAAGTATCAGCAATATCTGGTGCTCGAACAGGCCAAAGAGATGCTCGATCAACGTTTCACCACCCTTGGCACAGCGCATGAGCTTGGTCTGTCTAGCGGGGGCCGCTTGCACGATCTGTTCTTGCGCTGGGAAGCGATGAGCCCAGGTGAGTTTGCCCGAAAGGGGGAAGGATTGAAAATTTTCTGGGGATGGTTTGACAGCCCTTTCGGATTGGCTCTCGTTATGGGCACTGAAAAGGGCATCTGTGGTATTGGATTTGCTGGTGAAATGAGCCACGAGCAGGTGATGGAAGATCTGATCTCTCGTTGGCCGAAAGCAGAGTTTGTCGAGGATCCGATGATGTTGCGGCCTTGGGCGCTGAATGCTTTTGGCGCAGGTGACCAAGCTCAAGAAAAAACTCCGCTCTACCTGATTGGGGCACCTTTTCAGATCAAGGTGTGGGAGGCGCTTCTAAACGTACCTTCAGGCCATGTCACAACCTACTCGGAGATTGCCCAATCGGTGGGAAATCCGAAAGCCGTGCGCGCCGTTGGAACGGCTGTTGGGCGAAATCCAATCAGCTTTCTGATCCCGTGCCATCGCGCCTTGCGAAAATCTGGCGCGCTAGGCGGATATCATTGGGGGTTGCCTGTTAAACGAGCATTATTGGCTTGGGAGAGCGCGCGCGCCGAAGCCGTTTAACGCCATCATCGATCAAAACTCTCTGTCACATGGTTTTCCAAAACGGCGACTGGTCGTAGTCTAGGTTTCAAACCAGCCACCAAAACCATATGCCAGGAGGGTCACATGGCCAACACTGCTCTTATCACTGGCGCCTCTTCCGGGATCGGAAGAGAGCTTGCGCTTTATCATGCATCCAAAGGCGGTGACGTTGTCATAACTGCTCGACGCAAGCCTGAGCTTGAAACGCTCAAGGCGGAGATCGAGAAAGATAAAGGAGTCAAAGTGCATGTATTTGCCATTGATTTGGCCTCCAAAGGTGGCCCGGAAAAACTTTACAACGCGGTCAAAAAGGCGGGTCTACAGGTCGATATTCTGATCAACAACGCTGGGTTTGGCGGCCGCGGTGTCCATGTCGAACGCGACCTGGATCAGGAAATGGCGATGATCGATCTTAATGTTAAGTCCCTCGTCGAACTGACCCACCGCTTCGCGGCAGACATGGTTAACCAGGGAGGCGGCAAGATACTTAACGTTGGCTCAACAGCTGGCTTCATGCCCGGCCCACTGCAAGCGATCTACTTTGCCACGAAAGCTTTTGTAAATTCTTTCAGCCAGGCCATCGATCAAGAGCTTCGAGACAAAGGTGTGACATGCACAGTTTTGGCGCCTGGGTATGTTGAGACGGAGTTTGCGCAAGTTGCAGATTTGGAAGGCACACTCTTGGTAAGCGCAAAGGGGGCGAAGGCAAAAGATGTTGCACGAGTCGGATACAATGGCATGCGCGCGAAGCAGCTTTTCGTCATCAATGACGCATTGTTGAACGTGATGGTAAACTGGATCGTTCCACTCTTGCCTCGCCGATTGGTGCTTAAAATGATCGCTCGTAGCCAGAGAAAATAACTTGACGCAAGCGCATCTTAGGCGGCTTTGCGCAAATCTGCCGATCTTTCCCCAGATATAAGACTTGGGTCAGAGTCCGAATGTGCTTATTATAAGGAGAGACCTGGTAAACAGGCCAATCATGTGAGGTTTGAGGAAATGAGCAAATCAATAAAAACTATGTCTGCGGTCGCGGTTCTAGCGTCTTTTGGTCTATCGGCCTGTACGAGCCCCGCACATTTGGACGGAGCACCGCAAAGCTCTAAGACAACACAAGGCGCTGTCTTGGGTGGTATCCTAGGCGCGGGTGTTGGCGCTCTCGTCAGCGACAAGAAGGGGAAGGGTGCTCTCATTGGTGGTGCCGTAGGCGCAGCTGGCGGTGCTTTGGTGGGCAACGCGCTCGACAAACAGGAAGCTGACCTGCGCGATAGTTTAGGTAATGAGGACGTAACCATCACCAACACCGGTGATCGTCTTATCGTGACGTTGCCAGAAGAAATTCTGTTCGATGTAGATAGCGCAAGCGTACGTCCAGGCCTGCGGTCTGATCTTTTGACTGTCGCCGATAATCTACGGCAATACCCGGACTCGACTGTTCAAGTCGTTGGCCATACGGACAACACTGGTGAAGCGTCATACAATCAGTCGCTCTCGGAAAGACGTGCGAATGCTGTTGCCGATGTTTTGCTCGATGGTGGTGTTGCCTTTGATCGCATCGATGCATTTGGGCGTGGCGAAGATCGGCCAGTAGCTTCCAACTTGACCGAAGACGGTCGCGCGCTGAACCGCAGAGTCGAGATTGTGATTTTGCCCAATGCGGCGTGACATTACTGATGTGAAATAAATACATTAGGCGCGGACTTGTTCCGCGCCTTTTCGTTGGTCTCGTATGTGTTATTCGCTTGGTGCATGAGCGAAAAAGACCAGTACCGTTTAACATCAAATGATAAAGTTGATGCTTTCGCCTTGTTGGTATTACGACTCGGCCTGGCGTGGTTCATTTTCCTGTGGGCTGCGCACAAGATCATAACCCCTGGGCAGTACCAATCTCTTGCACGGCACTTTGACGGTGTCGATCTAAGTCTATTTCAAGTCTACCTAACCGGTTCGGTTCAGATCGCTATTTGCATATGCGTCGGTTTGGGTGTGTTCCGCTATTTGTCTTACAGTTCGCTACTGATCATGCATTTTTTCACTGTGATGCGACGATGGGAGCGCTTCATCGATCCATTCGCTGTCAATGATCGCGGTTTTCCGGTCAACCGGAATGCTGTCATCGATCTGGCTGTTCTTGCGGCCATGGTCGCATTGGTTCTACTCATCAGAAGAGACCACTTTAGTTTCGGCGGCTGGCTGAACCGACATGTGGTGGTCCGTTGGTGGCACTAGCCCAACGCTGCGAGCCTTAGGATAATCCAAGCGGTTGCGCAGATATGGGCCAGTGTGATTAAGACCGAAAACCAATGCAGTTTCTTGAACCGCGATTTCTCGCCGGCGTCGGTAGCGGCGTTTATCGCTGGCATCAGTATTTGTCGTGCGTAAACCGTTGATAGGAATATGACGCCAAGTACGGTCGCGGAAGTAGTGTCGATGCCAAACGCCAATCCGCTCGCGACCAACGAGCAGCCAAGAACAAACAAATAGAAGTGAGGAAAAGCTTTTCGCAGCAGCGGGCTGGCCGTTTCCGCTGGCAAAGAAGCAAAGAGAAATGCGGCAAAGCCAAAAGCGTATAACACCATTCCGCCGAATAGAAGCGCGGTCACAAGAAGTGTGATGTCCGTCATTTCGAAAACCTCGGTTTACGAGCAAAACCCGCATATATGACTTGCTTGAAGGGCAATACACCAAATGTGAAATCACCATGTCGATTCACAAACCTGGGGCCAATACCGGTCATTGATCCCGCCACGAATCCCGCGTTTTGCAGACCTACGCGAAGCTCATTCGGCTTGATAAACAACGCTGGATCGTGCGTGCCCTTTGGCAAGAGCCCCAAGACGTCTTCGGCGACGGTAACAACTGCTAATCTTGCTGCCAGAGTGCGATTGATCGTGTCAAAGAGGAAAATTCCACCGGGTTTAAGAACGCGGTGCACCTCTGACAATACACGGTTGAGGTCAGCGACGTGCTCGAGCACATCAACGCAAACAACCGCGTCGAAACAGGAGCTGTCATATGGTAGGCTTTCACCTACGCCCGTGTCGTAACGGATTTGCTTGTCAGTTGATACAGCATGCGCGCGCGCCGCTTCTATCGCATCCGCCGCTGGGTCGATACCTGTTACTTTAGAGCCCCGTTCGTAAAGGGCTTCCGCCATGAAGCCACCTGCGCAGCCAAGATCGAGAACGTCTTTACCTTTCCAGTCAATGTGGCGATCAAAGAAAGCGAAGCGCGCAGGTACAAGATTCTTTAAAGTACGCACCCAACGAATCTCATCTGACCACCATTGGGTTGCGACGTTGTCGTAAATGTCCTGTTTGTTACGTTCCGTTGTCATAAGCAGGTCTATCTGTCCTAGGCACCCGTTTGATATAGGGGGCTTGCTTAGGAAAGCAGCATTTTCAAACCCTGTGTGACATCAGCGCGCACTGCGAGACACAAACCTGGTTCATCGCCAGCGCGCAGGGCTGAAATGATCATACGATGATACTTCGGCGCCTCTGTCCGTCTAAGGCGCTTGTAGAGCGCGCGCATAGTGGGGCCGAGCTGTAACCAAACAGTTTCAGTCATGGCGAGCATCGCAGGCGCCTGTGCGCGAAGATAAAACGTGCGGTGAAATTCGAGGTTTGCACGGATATAGCCAACCGCATCTTTCTCCTCGACATATTCGACGATCCGATTGTTGATGCTATTCAGGCGGTCGATCAGGACCATATGCGCTCTCGGTAAAGCACGACTTGCCAGCTCTACCTCCAACATGGACCGCAATACCGACAGCTCTTCAATACGTTCGTTTGAAAGCTCTGGTGCAGTCACGCGCCCGGAACTCGACACGCTAAGTGCTCCTTCCGCGGAAAGTCGTCGCACAGCTTCACGGGCTGGCGTCATAGAGACACTGAATTCCTTACCGATTCCTCTGAGGGTGAGGGGTTGGCCAGGTGTCATCTCTCCGTGCATGATGGTGCTGCGCAGCCCGCGATATACGCGTTCATGCGCTGCACCGGATGCGGGCGTTGCACTCCCAGACGAAAAAGCTGATGTATTTTGTGTCAAGTTAGACATTGGAATATTTGTGATCACAAAATGTCAGGTGGTCAACACCTATTCCGCTTCGAACCGGTAACGATGTAAAGTGGAGCCCTGTTCTCGCAGCCAGGCCCTCGGTTCTGCATATCCAGGGTACAGATCGAGTACGCACGACCAAAAGGTCTCAGAGTGATTCATTTCTTTCAAATGCGCCACTTCATGGGCAGCGACGTATTCCAGAACTTCAGGTGGTGCGAGAATCAACCGCCAAGAATACATCAGTCTTCCCTCGTGTGAACACGATCCCCATCGAGATCGCGTATCGCGCAAGCTTAATCGAGAATACTCTTTCCCGAGTTTTGAGGCGTAGTGGTCTGATGCGGATGCGAGGCGATCACGCGCAAGCGTCTTAAGCCACGCCTCCAACCGCCTGGCCATCGTGTTTGCCGGGCCAGGAACAAGGAGAGAGTTGTCCTTCTCCACGACGCGTCTACCAGTGCTTAGAATTAATTCTCTTTCGATGCCTTCAACTGGCAGAACAACACCTGATTTTACACGAATGATGTCTGGTTGCTTGCAAAGCTGGGTCCTTAGCCAAGCTGCCTTGCTACCTGCAAAATCAAGCGCAGTATGTTCGGGTACACCATTTGGCATCGTCAATGTGACGCGCCCATCGACGCCTGAAACGCGTAAAGAGATACGACGCGCTCTTGAAGAGCGGCGCAGGGTTAGTTCGACCGGGGGGTTGCCCGGAAGCAAATGATGCCCCATATGACCTCGCATATTTACAAGAGGGCGCTGCCCGCGATTATGCCTTTGACACCCTGTTACCGTTATGGCAGGGGACGCGGAACGTCTGCAACAGTAGAGATACTAAAGGGAACAGTCATGCCCAAGGAAGAATGGGGTGTAAAGCGGGTCTGCCCGACCACAGGTAAACGGTTCTACGACCTGAACAAAGATCCAATCGTCAGCCCATACACGGGCGAAGTGGTCGAATTGCATGCCGGTAAGACGCGCTCAATCGTTGCTGATGCTGAAGATGCTGAAACCAAGAAAATGGAATCTGCGGACGTGGAAGAAGAAATCCTCGACGAGGAAGACGACGTCGATATGGATGTAGATCTTGGCGATGACGTGTTGGAAGAGGATGATGACGATAATGTCTCTCTCGATGAAATCGCCGATGTCGCGCAGGAAGAAGACGAAAGCTAATACACGATTACTCGGCGGGAAATTCTTCTTGATCCCGCCAGTCGCTTTGCCATAGACACACGCCTGTTGGGGCCTTAGCTCAGCTGGGAGAGCGCTTGCATGGCATGCAAGAGGTCAGGGGTTCGATCCCCCTAGGCTCCACCAAACTTCGCTGCTCTGTGTTTTAGACGTCGTTTGCGCACACTGCTCTTCGGCAACGAAATCTATGTTAGCGCAACGTAGAGGCAGTAAAGGGCTGCTAGTCCCATCATGGTGAAAGTTGTCGCCATGCCGAAGAGCCTTGCAGCCGGGCTGTTTTCGGAGAAGGAAAGCGCGTATCCGTGCGACAGTCGAGCAGCCAGGAACAATATGGAAATCCCGCCGAGCACAATTTGTGATCCGTCTTGTATCTCAGCGAGGCCAATCAAAATCACGAACATTGGCGCATATTCCGTAAGATTTCCCTGAGCTCGAATTCTACGCTCAAGCGCCGGGACATCTCCTGCGCCCAGTGAAGTCCCAGTTTTACCGCGCAGACTGATTACTCTGATGCTAAGGACCATTAGCCAAATCGTGAGTGTTGTGGCTAGAAGTGTTGTGATCATCATTTTCCTAAAACACCTTGTGTTCGGGTTTCACTCGCTTCGCCGACTGGAAGTAATCTGCTTCTTTGTATTGTCACTCTAATTCTACGGCGCCGCGTACATCGTCTAGTAATGATATGTGATCCCGTAATCACCACCCGCGCTAGGTGGCGCATAAACATCGACAAAAATCAAAGGCTCTTCGCCCAAAACCTCGCCATAATCGGGCCCATCAACTGGCACAAACCACGTATCGCCCGGACCAGCATCGCGCGTCTTATCTCCAATTTTCAGACTCATGCAGCTCCGAATAATGACGCCGACTTGTTCATATGGATGCGTGTGCAAAGGATAGGTGGCGCCAGCTTCGTATTCGGCCCAATAGAATTCTTAGTGTTCGTCTTTGGCAAGCGTGGCCTTTGACCAGATATGTTCATTGAGACAGTATTTGGATGCTGCTTCGGCTTCGGAAAGAAATATGATGTTGGACATCTGGGCTCCTTGATCGTTGAACGAGGGGCATATCGCGCGTGTGCCGCACTTGTTTTGCTCGCGAAAGACCTCATTTCTAAGCCACAGAGCAACGACGGGGTTTGAATTGACATATACAAAATCTAAAGATGCCATCGCGCGTCTTACACCGATACAGTTTCATGTGACCCAGCAGTCGGGCACAGAGCGCCCGTTTACAGGCGAATATAATAGTAACAAAGCACCGGGAATTTACGTTGATATCGTGTCAGGTGAACCGCTTTTTGCCTCATCCGATAAGTTCGAATCCGGTTGCGGCTGGCCCAGTTTTACGAAGCCCATTGAACCTGCGAACGTGACAGAGCACAAGGATGCAAGCCATGGTATGGTGCGTACAGAGGTTCGTTCTTCGCATGGTGACAGCCATTTGGGCCACGTGTTTCCGGATGGACCAAAAGATCGAGGTGGGCTTCGATACTGCATCAATTCAGCGTCGCTGCGATTCATCCCGCGTGACGAAATGAAAGCGGAGGGGTACGCTTCTTACCTGGACCAAGTGGAGGACATTTAGATGGCAGAAGAACGCGCAGTGCTAGCAGGCGGATGTTTCTGGGGCATGCAGGACCTGATCCGCAAAATGCCTGGCGTGAATCGCACGAGGGTCGGATACACGGGGGGTGATGTGCCCAACGCCACGTATCGCAATCATGGCACGCACGCTGAGGGTATCGAGATCTATTATGATCCGGATCAGATCAGTTTCCGCCAACTACTGGAATTCTTCTTTCAGATACACGATCCAACGACGCCCAACCGCCAAGGTAATGATCGCGGCATGAGTTATCGTTCAGCGATCTATTACGTTGACGATATACAAAAAGCGGTCGCTGAGGATACGATTTCTGACGTCAATGCCAGTGGGCTATGGCCGGGCAGGGTTGTGACTGAAGTGGAACCAGCGGGCGCGTTTTGGGATGCCGAAGAGGAGCATCAGGATTATCTCGAAAAGTTTCCGAACGGATATACGTGCCATTTTGTGCGACCGAACTGGACGTTGCCGCGCAGGGACGCCGCGGAATAGCCATTTCGAAAAACTTCGATCAAAAGAAAAAAGGCGCTGTGAAGACAGCGCCTTTTTCGTGGTGGCTTTTCAGCCGAAAACAACTTAGGCGACTTGTGCCTCGAAGCGGCCACACCAATCGTCTGCGCTAACGGTTGGCCAGACAGCGCGGTTGTCGCCGCTTGGCATTGGTGGGTTTGCGTGACATTTACCTGCGGTTTCACTGCCGCCGACATGATCGGCGAAGAACGCGCATGCTTTACATGTATCGGTCATGTTTCGTTTCCTTTTGGCTGTTCCGGCGTCAGGGCTTGGCTTGCTGCCTGGCTATAAGCTGGGTGGCTTGCTGTGCCTGATGCCGGATCTCTGGCTGTGAACAACATATATTTAGACTAATTCTAAAGTCAACATTAAAAATCAATAAAAACAGTTACTTGAGTTGTTTAATCAGGTACACATTTCTTGATGAAATTACTCAAGTGAAGGTGGTATTTCGAACTTGGACGATTTTATTCAGAACTTTCAGACAAGTAGCAAAGATCCAAGTTGCGCATTCTTGGTTACTCAGAGGAGATAACCAAAAGCACACAGAAACGGGACGCAGACCGAGCGTCAGCTTCCGACAATTACGAGCATACGATCGCTGTCGCAAAAACGTGCGAAAAATAGGGATGGGCTTATCGCAAATAGGATGGCATTCTGCCCTTTATGAGCCCGAATTGGGAGATCTTTGGGAGGAACATATGCAAAAGATTTTTGGAGCCGGAGTAGCAGCGGCCGTATCTTTCGCCTTTGCTGGCGAAGCACTTGCCGTTGAATGGAATGTGTCTCTGTGGGGCAAGCGCCGCGCGTTCACGGAACATGTTGAAAAACTTGCCGAACTAGTCGCAGAAAAGACCAATGGCGATTTCACTATGAACATCAGTTACGGCGGCTTATCGAAGAACAAGGAAAACCTTGATGGTATTTCCATAGGCGCTTTTGAAATGGCCCAATTCTGTGCGGGCTACCACCGTGATAAGAACCGTGTCATCACAGTGCTGGAGCTGCCCTTCCTTGGTGTAGCCAACCTAGACGAAGAAGTTGCGGTTTCGTCAGCTGTCTATGGCCATCCGGCCGCAGCTGAAGAAATGGCACAATGGAATGCGCGTCTGCTGATGACGTCGCCAATGCCACAATACAACATTGTGGGAACCGGCGAGCCACGTGACGAACTCGCCGAATTCGATGTTATGCGGGTGCGCGCCACTGGTGGTTTGGGCAAAGCGTTTGAGGCGGTTGGCGGCGTGCCCACCTCCGTAACCGCAACAGAGGCCTATCAGGCTATGGAATCCGGAGTTGTTGATACAGTTGCTTTTGCCCAACACGCTCATCTTAGCTTTGGTACGATCAATCAGGCCGACTGGTGGACAGCCAACTTGAACCCCGGCACCGTAAATTGCCCGGTGGTTGTCAATATTGATGCCTACGAAGGTTTGTCTGACGAACAC
>JBCDDS010000125.1:0-10503 GCA_039180185.1 Pseudomonadota bacterium
CGACAAAGCCAGGACCACAGCAAAGACCACAGGGATCATCCGGTTGATGACTGCCATACCTGCAACAGCGTCCGTGCCGTACTTGGACATCTCGCGCGTGATGATCGCAGCCCCAATCGGAGTTGCAACTGTGGCCAAAACCGCTGGCACTGCAATCTGCAGCCCTTCGCGGATATCACGCATGAAACAGGCGACCCTAGGAATGGCAAATGCCTGATAAACACGAATGGCTGGGATAAGCGCCACCACAGCCGTTGCCAGACGTGCCGTAGCAGTGGCCCAAGCAGCACCTTCAAGACCCATCGAAAGCGTAAAGATGAATATCGGATCAAGTACGCCGTTAACCAAAGCCCCGACTAAAGACGGATACATCGCGCGTGCGCTATCGCCGTAGGCACGCACCACAGCAACGGTGGTCATGGCGACACCCGATAAGAACGTCGTAGGTAGAATAATCCAAAGATAGTCTTTTGCGCGCTCCGCAACTTGTCCTTCCGCCCCGATGCTCGAAAGTATCCAATCCAGATTAGGCATCACAATCAGCGGGATAATTACGCCAAGAACGAGCGCAAAGATATTGACGCTAAACGCAAATTCGCGTGCGTCAGTTTCTTCACCAGCACCAATTGCATTGGCGACAAGCGCACCGGCTGCAACCGACAAACCAATATTGATGGCACTGGCAAAGAACATCACTGTGCTGGCGTATCCAGCCGCCGCTGCAAGTGCATCCTGCCCCAGCATAGAGATAAAAATCACGTCGATTAGATCAACGAGAAAGATCGCCATCAGACCAAGACTGGATGTGAGCGACATCACCGAAACGTGGCGCATCAGGCTGCCTTCGGTGAACCGTGCATCAATTGTGTTGGCCATAAATACGCTCCGTTCAGTAGCGCACCAATTAAGCTCAAACTCATAGTCTGCGCAACGTCACGTTCTGCGCCTGCATTGTGCGAAACCGCACAGAATTTTTAGAAAAATGCCTGTAACCCGGTCTGTGCACGACCAAGAATAAGGGCGTGCACGTCATGGGTGCCTTCATAAGTATTCACGGTTTCCAAGTTCACCATGTGGCGCATGACCTGATACTCGCCGGAAATACCATTACCGCCATGCATATCCCGCGCCATGCGGGCAATATCCAAAGCCTTGCCAACGTTATTGCGTTTGATCAACGATATCATCTCAGGAGCGGCGCGCGCTTCGTCCATCAGGCGACCAACGCGCAGCGCAGCTTGCAAACCAAGCGTTATTTCAGTTTGCATGTCAGCGAGTTTTTTCTGGAAAAGCTGAGTTTGCGCCAGTGGTTTGTTGAACTGCTTTCGATCTAATCCATACTGCCGCGCCGCGTGCCAGCAAAACTCCGCTGCGCCCATCACACCCCATCCTATGCCGTACCTTGCACGATTGAGGCAACCAAAGGGCCCTTTTAGGCCGTCTACGTTTGGCAGAAGTGCGGTTTCAGGCACCTCAACGCCATCCATCACTATCTCGCCCGTTATCGACGCCCGCAATGAAAGCTTGTTGCCGATCTTTGGCGCGCTGAGGCCCTTCATACCTTTTTCCAGAACGAAGCCGCGAATCTTACCCTCGTGTGCTTCTGATTTGGCCCAAACCACGAAGACATCAGCGATCGGTGAATTTGAAATCCACATTTTCGACCCGGTCAGTTTGTATCCACCAGCGGTTTTCTCAGCCCGCGTCTTCATTCCTGCAGGATCTGATCCGGCATCAGGTTCCGTAAGACCAAAACACCCGACCAGCTCTCCGCTCGCAAGACCGGGCAGATATTTCTGCCGCTGTTCCTCGCTGCCATAGGCATAGATCGGGTACATCACCAGAGAGGACTGCACGCTCATCATGGAACGGTAACCAGAGTCGACGCGCTCAATTTCACGTGCGACCAAGCCATAGGTAACATAGTTGGCGCCAATGCCTCCGTATTCCTCAGGAATGGTCGTCCCGAGTAGCCCCATGGCACCCATTTCACGGAAGATACCCGGATCAGAGGATTCGTCCTCATAGGCTTTCTGCACGCGTGTCTGCAATGCATCTTGGGCAAAACTACGGGCGCTATCAGCCACAAGCCGTTCTTCCTCCGACAGTTGATCAGACAAGTAAAAAGGATCTGACCAGTCAAATTGGCCAAGGTCGGGTTTGTCTTTGTCACTGAGTTTTTGCGCGTCGAGGCTCATGGTCAATCTCGCGAGTTATGTTGCAGAAACTGTATATTCTCCAAGGACCATGCGCAACTCACCGAAGCTCCAATGACGCACAAACAAACCAATCGGCAGCAGTCCGCGCCGCTACAGCGTTTGAAATTGCGATTTCTGTTTTTGCGACCAGCGAACTGTGAGTTGATATCCAGTTTCATCCTGATTTTCTGCCTCAACCAGGCCCTTTGTAAAGAGCCAAGCGCGCTGACGCCCGGCAGCAAAGTCCAGTTGTAGCTCTTCTAAAAAAGTTGTGCCGGCAAGAGACTTGGCAACCTTTTCGCATAGTGCCTCAAGTCCCTCCCCGCTAATTGCAGAAAGTAACAAGGTATCCTCTTGCCGCGTTGCTTGATTTTCCAGCACTTCCCGTTGTGACGCGTTTAGTCGGTCGATTTTGTTCCAAACCTCGATTTGTGGGGTCGACTCTCTGACACCGAGACTTTCCAGAATAGCAGAGACATCCGAGGCTTGCTCCTTTGTTTCAGGATGAGAAATATCGCGCACATGACAGATGACATCGGCGCTCGTCACTTCTTCCAACGTGGCCCGGAAAGCCGCGACCAATTCGGTCGGCAAATCACTTATAAAACCAACTGTGTCACTGAGGATCACTTCTGCACCTGCAGCGGGCAATTCAACGCGGCGCATGGTCGGGTCAAGAGTGGCAAAAAGCATATCCTTGGCCATCACATTTGCGCCTGTCAACCGATTGAATAAAGTTGATTTTCCAGCGTTTGTGTAACCGACAAGCGCCACGATAGGGAATGGAACTTTTGCACGCGCTTGTCGGTGCAGGTTTCGTGTTTTGACAACCTTTGAAAGCTGTCGCCGGAGCCGAGTGAGCTGATCGTCAATGGCGCGTCTGTCTGCCTCGATCTGCGTCTCGCCCGGACCACCAACAAATCCCAAGCCACCTCGCTGACGTTCAAGGTGGGTCCAGGCACGGACAAGACGCGTACGCTGATAGCTGAGGGCCGCCATCTCCACCTGCAAAACGCCTTCTCGCGTGGCTGCCCTGTCGCTGAATATCTCCAATATAAGTCCGGTACGATCAAGTAGCTTTACGTTCAGGCGTTTCTCCAAATTACGCTGTTGTACAGGTGTAACGGGGCCGTCAATCAAAAGCAGGGTGAGGTCATGCTCGCGTACTAAGGCTTCAAGCTCATCAAGCTTTCCCTTGCCAAAGAGCGTTCCGGGATGAGGATTGGTCAAGCGCACCACAGAACCGCCGCGAACCAAAAGTTCCGGCAAAGCGTGCGCTAATGACAAAGCCTCCTCCAAAGCAAGGTTTGGATTTCGCCCGCGCGCGTTGTTAACTGTGATATCCGGGTGCAGTACCCAAGCCCGGGTTCCTTCCCGGTCAGGCTGCGTCAAGACGCGTCTTCACCGTCGTAAAGATTGACTGGCTGTGATGGCATAATCGTCGAAACCGCATGCTTGTAGACAAGTTGTGACTGGCCATCACGGCGCAGCAATATGCAGAAATTGTCGAACCACGTTATTACGCCCTGCAATTTCACTCCGTTTATGAGAAACACCGTGACTGGAATTTTTGTTTTGCGAACCTGATTCAGGAATGCATCCTGCAGGTTCTGTCTATCGGTCGCCATTTTACGTCAAAGCCTTTATAATTGTTGCGTCTTTCGCATGACGCTTATTCTCCCTCGCGCAGAGTATGGATCGGCGCCAGAAGAGTTTCTAGAGCAAAAATCAACTCTAATGTCTGAATTACAAGTATTGCGTCCTCAATCCCACCAAAGACTTGGGTTAAGCAAGGCAATGACTGCAAGTGTTTCAAGCCTACCAAGCACCATTGCTGCTGAAAAAACCAACTTGGCTGTGGTGCTCATCTCGATCAAATCGATGGGCGTATCGACAGCAACGACAGTGAGTGGACCAGTGGTAGACAGAGACGCAACGGCAAGAACCAGCGCGTCTTCCAAGTTTTGACCCAGTGCCGCCATAACAACCGTCACAAGCGCCAACGACAGCCCGAACAGCATAAAGAAAACCCAGGCAAAAAATGCACCCCGTTTGTGCAGACGCCGGTTCGGACCACCGGTGAAGCCAACTGATGATGGTTGTGCCAAGCGCTGAAGTTCGCGTTTGCCGTTTCGGTAAAGCGCGTAAATTCGCAAGAGTTTCACGCCACCTGCCGTGGTCGCAACGCCACCACCGATCATAGCAAGGCCTACGAGCACAATGCCCGGCGTGCCGAGCCCAGACCAAGCACGTGCATCTTGCCAAGAGGCACTTTCGAACCCTGTGGTGGAAAGAAAGGATAGTACCGTAAACAAACCACCCCACAACGCTTGAAGAGCAAGGGCAAAGTTCTCTTCCTGCTCAAATTCGAACGCGGCCAACCAATGTCTGAAAAAAAGCAAAAGAGGCACACCGATAATCAACACAGCTCCTATTCGAAACTCCGGGTCCATGAATGGATTGGTCTTCTGCCCAGAAACCGCGTCGCTCGAGAATGTTGTGCGCGACAGTGCAAACAACATGAAAGCAAAGATCATCACTTCAGGTAAAAATCCGCCTGCTGACTGTGACACCCCACCGATTGGAGAAATTCCGCTTGTGGACATGGTCGCCATAGCATGCATGGCTGAAACCAAAGGAGGGTCACCAACGGCTGTCAATAACAACCAAAGGATCAACGTTAAACCGACATATATCGGCGCCAGAAGTGTGGTTACTTGGCTAAGGCGTTTCGATGAACTGGCGCGCTCAAATCGAAATGTGCTTTGATCGCCCTGCCCTGGTTCTGCAGCTACACTTAACTCAAAACCTCCAAGGTTCATCGGCGCCAGAACCGCCGCTGCGGCCACCCAAATGAGAAGACCCCCCAACCATCCAACGACACCGCGCCAAAGATGCAGACTATCCACTAGTCGTTCGGGTGTAGTAAAAAGCGTTGCGCCTGTGGTCGTTAGGCTGGAGACCATCTCGACATACGCATTCAGGAACAGGGTTGTCTCAAGCCCCTCATAAAACGGGACCGCCAATAGCACAGGCAGCAACGTATAAGCCAAAGCCAGCGAGACAAGGTTTTCGATATCAGTGTTGTCCGGCCGTTTGCGACCGGACATTGCCAAACCGATCATGAACAGCAAAGCGAGGCTCAGAAGGCTTGAGTAAATGAAGGCCCGCGCGACGCTGTGATCCTCGACAACAAGCGCATGAATACCCGGTACCAGCATCGCAATGCAGGACAACCCGGCTAGAACCAGAATCAAAGGAAAACTGAGCAATCGTTCGGTCATGTTGATCCAGATCCGCTCAGAAGAAGTCGATCGAAACCTGAAGCAATTGTTCGACCTGCGCCACATCGTCGGCAAGTGCAAACATCACTAGAACGTCACCGTCCTCGACCTTTAATCCACCGGTTGGTTTTACAACTTTGCCCTCTTTTAAAACCCCACCCACCAGAACACCTTCGGGAAAGTCTATATCACGAATGGTTTGTCCGGCAATTGACGAGGTGGAAAGCACCTGGGCCTCGATTACCTCAGCCTCAGCATCTCCGAGCGAATAGACCGCGCGAACGCGGCCATGGCGCACATGTCGTAAGATCGAACTTACTGTTGTCGCGCGAGGACTAATATATGCGTCGATACCCAGAGGTTCCATCAATGGCACAAGCGTGGGGTCATTGATAAGCGCGATAGTATAGGCACAACCTGCGGCTTTGGCGCGTACAGCGCTCAGCATGTTCGTCTTGTCGTCATCTGTTACCGCCAAAACGGCATCAGCTTTGCTGACATTGGCCTCATTCAAAAGCGTCGCCTCAAGCCCGTCACCATTCAACACAATTGTACGCTCGAGAATTTCCGCAGCGCGTTCGGCACACCCACGGTCCCTTTCAATCACTTTGACCCGTGCACGTCGGTCACGGGTTTCGAGCGTGCGTGCCACAGCCAGACCGATATTTCCGCCACCGACAATCACCAGTCTGTCTTGCTGCTTCTGCGACTTTCCGAAGATTTCGAGTGTGCGTGGAATGTCTTCAACAGGCCCAAAGACGTACGCCTCATCACCAATCATCAGTTGATCATCGGCCTCCGGTGCGAAAAGTCGCCCTTCCCTACGGACACCCACCACCACCACACGCAACGTTGAGAACAGGTCAGTGAGATGGCGTAAAGCAGTGTTGATGATCGGGCATTCCTCATGGATGCGGAGTCCCATCAATTGGGCCTTTCCATCCATGAAGATTTCAGTGTCAAACGCCGCAGGCGCGCCGAGACGCATCAGCGCTGCATGCGCCACTTCGCGCTCGGGGCTGATCACAACATCAATCGGAAGATGATCACGACGATAGAGATCAGAATAAATCGCATCGAGATAAGATTGTGACCTTAGTCTGGCGATCTTTCGATTAATCGAAAACACCGAATGCGCCACCTGGCAGGTCACCATGTTGACCTCGTCAGAATAGGTCGCGGCAATGATCATATCGGCATCTCGCGCGCCAGCGCTTTCAAGCACGTTAGGATAGCTCGCAAAGCCAGTGATGCCTTGCACGTCCAACGTTTCCGTCGCCCGCCGTACCAAGTCTGGATTGTTGTCTACAACAGTCACATCGTTTTTTTCGCCAGACAGATGGCGTGCGATTTGCCAGCCAACCTGCCCCGCCCCACAGATTATGACTTTCATAGGCTATGCCTCGTACTGCGTCCGGGACTGGTGCATGACAGAAGCGTTATCTTCGGTCAATGAAATTTTGATAGAAACGACGGGTCTTAGGTTTCCGTATCTATATGATATTAATTGATAAATTCATCAGCGCAGAAAATGAAATCAATTCCGTTCCATTCCTGCAACGGATTGCGGTGCATAGTTGTCTTCAACTCTTTCGCGCAAACGTTGAAAACAGAATGAAAATCACGATAATTTGGCGTAAAGTGTTAAGGTTTCGGGTTCGAGTTGCCCATAGCTGCATTCTTAAAGTACAGTAAGGCATTGTAATGAATAAACTTATTAACAAAGTGTTGCTTTTTCCGCTTGCTGCCGCGGTACTCACGTCCTGCGCTCCCTTATCGGTGTACTATCAAGAGGGTGCGGAAGTGTCTCGTATCGATGCAACACTGTTGGACTGTCGCACATCTGCCTTAGCCAAAGTGCCTGAAAAACTGAGGAAAAGGTACATTCCGCCAGTCTATACAACGCGCTCATATTGTTACGCCTCCGGTAAGTGCTACTACCAGCGAATTTTGCTCTCGCCAGGATATTTTGAAACCTATGACGCCAATCAAGGATTGCGTTCGCAGGTCACCGATCAATGTATGTTCGACGAGGGGTTCGAAATCGTTGAAATTCCACAGTGCAATCTGGAAGTAACTCAACAAACAACCATTCGCGCCACGCAGGTGCAGCCTAAACTACAGGACAACTCTTGTTCGATAAGAGTCGAGGGCGGTCGATACCAAATTGTGAATCCCGCAGACGGGTGAGTCTGAAACAACAAGCTCTGCGATTTTTTATCGACTAAACCTTTATTCCGCAGCCTCTTGAGCACCTTCCTCCATTGGTGGTCGTGCACCTTTTGAACCGGTCATAACGCCAAGCGACTTAAGCTTGCGGTGAAGAGCGCTGCGCTCCATGCCGACGAATTCCGCCGTGCGACTGATATTGCCGCCAAACCTGCTGATCTGGGTGATGAGATACTCTCGCTCGAAGGCCTCGCGCGCTTCGCGCAGTGGCATCGTCGCAACGGTACCGGACAAAACAACGCGACTTTCATCAACCGGTTCGTCGGATACATTTGGCAATTCCCGCGCCTCTATTTCCCCACTGCCCTCTCCTAAAATCAGCACGCGCTCTATCACATTGCGCAACTGGCGCACATTTCCCGGCCAGCGCATCGTTTGCAAAAGAGCCGCCGCTTCATTGCTTATCTTTCTCTGCGCTAAACCCTGGTCTTTGTGCAAAACTTCAATGAAGTAATCGGCCAGCATTGGTACATCTTCGCGGCGATCTTCAAGGCTCGGTACATCAATTGGTACAACGTTCAAGCGATGATAAAGCTCGCTGCGGAACCGATCCGCTGTGATTTCAGATTCGAGGTCGCGGCTCGTCGATGAAATCACTCTGAGATCCACCTGAACTTTTTCATTACCACCGACACGAAGGAAGGTCTGATCCACAAGAACACGCAATATTTTTGACTGTGTGCCGAGCGGTAGATCGGCCACTTCGTCAAAGTAGATCACGCCGCCGTTTGCTTCCTCTAGAAGACCCGGTGTGATCACTCCATCCTCGCTTTCGCGCCCGAACAAAACTTCTTCCATTCGGTCGGGTTCGATCGTTGCGCACGCTGCACAGACAAACGGACCATCCGCGCGGTGCGAATTGTCGTGAATGTAGCGCGCAGCAAGCTCTTTTCCGCTGCCACCAGGCCCCGACAACATCACGCGGCCGTTGCTCTTGGTCACTTTATCCAGCTGGCTTATGAGCGTGCGGAAGGCCGGGCTATCGCCTAGCATTTCCGCCGGGCTGCTGCTTTGACGTTTGAGTGCGATGTTTTCGCGGCGCAGACGGTTGGTCTCCATGCCCCTGCGGATCACGACCATCAGCTGATCAATATTGAACGGCTTTTCGATAAAGTCATAGGCGCCCTGCTTGATCGCCGCGACCGCAATTTCGATATTGCCATGGCCAGAGATGATCACCACCGGTACTTCAGGATAATCGCGTTTGACGCATTTTAGGATATCGATGCCATCCATGTTGCTGTCTTTGAGCCAGATATCAAGGATCAGAAGTCCCGGCCGCTCTGCCGCGATGGCCGCCATAGCGTCATCCGAGTTGCCCGCCAGCCGGGTGTTAAATCCTTCGTCCTGCAGGATGTCCGAGATCAGCTCTCGTATGTCGCGTTCGTCATCTACGATTAGTATGTCGCTCATGGTTTCCTCACACCGCTTGTCGTTGATTTAGGCTGATGTCCGCTTCGCTTTCGCTCAGTGGCAAGCGGATGACAGCCATGGCGCCTGCTCGCGCGCCGGGTTCAAATGGCGGTGCGTCCTCCAAGGAGAGCGTCCCACCATGCTCTTCAATAATTTTCTTCACGATCGAAAGGCCAAGACCCGTGCCCTTTGAGCGCGTTGTCACGTAAGGTTCGAACAGACGTGATCGATCTTCCGGCAGGCCGATACCGTTATCGGAAATACGAATAATGGCCTGATCATTCTCTATGTCGCTGGAGACGCGTATCTCCGGCTGGTGTTCCTCCAAAGCCTCTTTTTCATGAAGGCTTTCAATTGCTTCGCCTGCATTCTTAAGAAGATTGGTCAATGCTTGCGTTATCATTGTTGCGTCGACCTCAGACCACAGATCCTCAAGCACAAAATCAGTTTGGAATTTCACATCGGGCTGTCCAGACTCTTGCAGCACCACAGCATCGCGAAGCAAAGTAGACAGGCTTTCCAGTTTGGTCTGTGGTTCTGGCATGCGCGCAAATTTTGAGAACTCGTCGACGATGCGACGAAGGTCATTGGTTTGCCGGATCACCACATCGGTCAGCTGTTCCAGCTCGCCTCCCTGCGTTTCATCAAGAACCTTGTTGAATTTTCGGTTTATTCGTTCTGCTGAAAGCTGAATCGGCGTGAGCGGGTTTTTGATCTCGTGCGCGATACGGCGCGCCACGTCTCCCCAAGCGGCCATGCGCTGTGCGGTGACAAGATCCGTTACATCGTCAAAGGCGACAACGTAACCTTCGCGACGGTCGTTTTCGTTCACGCGCGTCGACATGCGCACAAGCAAGTTCTCCATCTGCCCGCCACGAGTTACCTTCACTTCATCCTGAACGAAGCCGCCAGGTGTCGATTTAAGTTTTTCGAACAACTCAGAGAACTCAGGTACTGCGACGGAGAGCGCCAATGATTGCTGGTCTTCTTGCCATCGCAAAAGACGTTCAGCCGCGCGGTTCACGAAAGTCACCCGGCCTTTCGCATCAAGGCCGACAACACCCGAGGTTACGGAACCAAGCACCGAGTCAAACAGCCTGCGACGGCGTTCAATTTGCTGCGTATTTGATAGAAGGCGGTCGCGTTGCATCTTAAGTTCGCGCGTCATCTGATTGAAATAACTAGACAACATGCCAATCTCGTGATCGCTATCTTCTTCACGAACCTGCACGTCCAGGTCACCTTCGCCGACACGCTGCGCTGCGCTTGTTAGCCGCCCAACAGGTCGTGAAAGACGTTCTGCAAACCACATACCGAGCCAGATCGCTGCAAGGATCAATATCAGTGCAAAGCCCAGATAGAGCAGCGCGAACTCGAAC
>JBCDDS010000126.1:0-10502 GCA_039180185.1 Pseudomonadota bacterium
CCGCCACCCCATTTCCAAGAACCGGAGATCGGGTACATAATGCCTGTTAGTACGACGACAAAGAGTAAAAACGGCCAGAGCTTTATACGCTCAGCGACAGCACCAGACACAATGGACGCAGTCGCTGCAACAAATACGAGTTGAAAGAAAAAGTCAGAGCCTACTGATGCGTAATCCAGCGCAGCATCGGCTGCAGCGACGCCGACAGGATCGAGCACTGTCTGACCACCTATGGCAAAGTAGCCATTGAAATCACCGGGATACATAGTGTTGAAGCCCACGAGCCAGTACATAATGGCAGCAATGGAAAACAGACCGATGTTCTTGGTCATCTGCATGGTCACGTTCTTGGAACGGACCAGTCCGCCCTCTAGCATGGCAAAACCAGCAGCCATGAAGAAAACCAAAAAACCTGCCATACAAAACAGCAGTGTGGTCATAATGTAGGGCCCGATCTCGTCAAAGCCCGGTGCTGCATCCTGCGCAAGTGCTAGGGATGGAAGAGACATTACCGCAAGAGCGCTCAGTCCCGTTTTGATGAGTTTTTGAGTGTTCATTATATCTTTCCCCAAGTCTTAGAGCGCGTCGTCGTTGGTTTCGCCTGTGCGAACGCGTACCGCTTGTTCCAGATCCACGACAAATACCTTGCCGTCGCCAATCTTGCCTGTGCGGGCGGTGGAATTGATCGTCTCAACCACCTGGTCAAGCATCGAGTCCGTGACAGCAATTTCGAGTTTGATTTTGGGCACGTAGTTCACCGCGTACTCAGCGCCGCGATAGATTTCCGTGTGCCCGGATTGAGAGCCGAAGCCCTTGATTTCGGATACCATCATGCCGCGCACACCGATCCCGGTGAGCGCTTCTCGCACCTCTTCGAGTTTGAATGGCTTGATGGTTGCAATGATCAGTTTCACAAACAGTCCCCTCAGTTTCTCCTAGGCTTTTCGCTGATGCAGCAATTGCGTCGGGTTCCGGGGAGGGCAAAGAAATTGGCCCGATTTGTGAAGCAAAAGGGTAAGCAATGCACAAAATTTAATCAAAAAAGTTAAACTGCCTAAAAATTAACCCAATAAGAATCGAGCGATGGATTGAGCAATTGGGGTCAACTTTCTTGAGAGCAACGTGTAAGGTATCAAAAAAAGTGCGTTCGGGCGGGTTTGTAATGTCAAAATCAGGGCGAAAACCATCACGTTTGGTGGCTGAAAAGCGGGTGAGAAAACCTGCTAAGAAGTCTATATTCGGCTTCAAGAAAACAGCGCGGAAAGCAGCGCCAGCCAAGTCAAAACCAAAACGCAAACGCCCGGCACGTAAACCTGCAAACGGGATTTTTGCGAGAATGCGTCGCGCCATTCTCCGTTTTGTTTGGGCCGTTACCTGGCGACTGACGGCGATCACAAGTCTCATCGTTGGTTTGGCGGTTGGCTACATTTTTCTCTCTTTGCCTGACTTGAAGGAGCTTCTTGACGGGCGTGCACGTGGATCTGTGACGCTTATCGATCGAGATGATCAGGTCTTTGCCTGGCGCGGCGATCAATTTGGTGGCGTCGTCACCGCGGGTTCGGTCAGTAAGTATTTACACAACGCCGTTCTGGCTACGGAAGACAAACGTTTTTATCGCCACTTTGGCATCAGTCCGCGCGGTGTCGCCAGCGCAGTACGCATTAACCTGAGTGAAGGGCGTGGCCCGTTAAGCGGTCATGGCGGGTCAACGATCACGCAGCAGACCGCGAAGCTGCTGTGCCTTGGCGTGGAATTTGAACCGGATGAATGGGACTCTGAGGCGGACTACGTGAACGACTGTCGGCGCGGGTCAATGTCACGCAAGATCAAAGAGGCTTTTTTCGCACTCGCGATGGAGCTGAAGTACACCAAGAGCGAGATATTATCGATTTACCTAAATCGCGCCTATTTTGGAGCGGGCGCGTATGGGGTAGAGGCCGCATCGCAGCGTTACTTTGGCAAGTCCGCGCGTCTGGTCAATGCGCCAGAGGCAGCGATGCTGGCCGGACTGCTCACGGCGCCGACACGGCTTTCACCGACGACAAACCTGCAACGATCACAGGATCGGGCCGCGACGGTACTTCGCTTGATGAATGAACAAGGTTATCTGAGCGATAGTGACACAAAGATCGCGCAGGCCAACCCGGCTACGCTCTCGCAGGCGGCGCAGGCGCAGGCAGGTGGGTATTTTGCGGATTGGGTGATGAATTCCGGTCCAGAGTTTTTCACCAACGGCACGACCGAAGATGTAATTATCAAAACGACACTTGATCAGCGCATCCAGAAAGCGGCAGAGGATGCGCTGGCCTGGGTGTTTGAGAATAAGGTGCGTGAAGGGTCAAAAGCCCAAGCCGCTATAGTGGTGATGTCCTCGGATGGGGCCGTAAGGGCTATGGTGGGGGGGCGCAAAACCAAGGTTTCGGGCGCGTTCAATAGAGCCACAATGGCAAAACGCCAAACCGGCTCAGCTTTCAAACCCTTCGTCTACGCAACGGCGCTTGAGCTTGGATACGGCCCAAATGCGATAGCTGTGGACGAACCCTATTGCCTTGACATACCGGGTTCTGGTCGCTGGTGCCCAGCGAATTATGATCGCAAGTTTAGAGGCGACGTAACACTGACGCAGTCTTTGGCGCAGTCGCTCAACATTCCTGCAGTGAAAGTATCGGAGCGGGTCGGGCGCGATCTTGTGCGCAAAGTCGCCACGGATTTTGGGATCGACAACGAATTGGCAGAAGGACCTGCGCTCGCCCTCGGTGCATCTGAAAGTACCTTGCTGGAGATGACGGGCGCTTATGCCGGCATTCTAAATGGCGGATCGTCCGTTACGCCCTACGGCTTGATTGAGCTACGTTTGCAAGGCGATGACGAGCCCATGATGGATGTCACGGGCGGCATTGGAGAACGCGTTATTCGTGAAGATGCAGCGCAACAACTGGTCTGGATGATGCACCAGGTGGTAGCGAATGGCACCGGCGCGCGCGCCCGTTTACCGGATCGCCAAGCAGCTGGCAAAACAGGCACGACACAGGCCGCAAGAGATGCGTGGTTTTTGGGCTTTACCGCCGATTACGTTGCGGGCGTTTGGATGGGTTATGACGACAACACGCCGCTGACTGGTGTGACGGGCGGCGGACTGCCTGCGGAAATATGGCGCGAGACGATGGTGCGCGTTCATGAAGGCTTGCCGGTGCACGCATTGCCGATGTTGAAACCAGAGCCCCGAACTGTGTCACGGACAACAAAGAAACCACGCCGGGCGAGAACCTACAGCCCCGTGGAAGACTTGCTTCGAGAGTTGTTGGGCTTGGGGCGGTGATGGTCGTTGCAGCAAAACAGCGACTTGGATAGGACAGATTAATGGCCGCACGTTCGCCCCCAATTTGTGATTTTGGTTGGCCTGCTCCACAGTTATCGCTGCCAGGTACTGATCGTAAGGTTCATAGTTTTGAGGATGTTGCCGGACCCAACGGCACACTCGTTATGTTTATTTGCAACCACTGTCCCTTTGTCTTGGCCATTATTGATCGGATCATCCGTGATGCGAAGGACCTGCAAGCGCTTGGCATCGGTGTGGTCGGCATTTGTTCAAACGATGCGAAGCAGTATCCGGCTGATAGCTTTGAAAACATGCAATTAATGTCGCAAAAGAACGATTTTCCCTTCCATTATCTTCATGACGAAAGCCAAAGTGTTGCAAAAGCATATGACGCAGTTTGCACACCTGATTTCTTTGGGTTCAACAGAGATGCTACTTTGCAGTATCGCGGTAGGTTGGATGCGTCTCGTATGCAGCCGGCTCCAGATGGTCAGAGGCGCGATCTTTTTGAAGCAATGAAGCAGGTTGCAGAGACTGGACTTGGACCAGGAGAACAATTCCCGTCCATGGGTTGCAGCATCAAATGGAAACTCTGATACGCAGCGTTTCAGCCGATCTTTTTCAAATCGGCAATCGTTTTGTTGATATCGCCGCGATTGCGATCCAGCAGTGCGGTTATTTCGGCGCGTTCGGTAATGCGCAGACTTGCACCTTCGATCAAGAGATCGAAAAACAAGTCACGTCCTGATCGGTCTGAAACCAAAAATAATACTCGAAAGGGCGAAGAACCACGTAGTTTTACGCGGGCTCTCACCTCATGCCAAGACTTGACCTTTTTTACACCAGTGACTTCGATCGTTCCGCCTTCGAACTCGCGGAAACGACGCCCATATTTTCGTGCTATGTATCCGCGAAAGGCGTTCGTGAATGCTCTTAGCTGGGAATTTGTCGCGCGGCGCGCATCTTGTCCGAGTGTTGTGCGAGCGATTAAATTGACATCGGCATACCTGCTGAAGATACGTTCGAAGTCTTTGATCATGGCGCTGAGCGCTCTGCCGGAAGCGATGACACCGTTTATTTCTTTGACGACCTGATCGACGAGCGCTCTGGCGCGCGCTTCTGTTAGCGCATCCACGCTTGTCGCGAACGCCGGTATCAGTGCTGTGGCCAAGAACGTGCTCATGACCGCACGGCGATTAAGATCACTCATCTGCTTCCTCACCAATCGGGCCGAAAACAGCATCGTAGGGATCTCCCAACTCAGCACTTGACCCATTGCCTAATTTGAAGCGTCTGTTCTGAATGTAAAGAGACCGTGCTTGCGCGTAGCTGTCCGCGCTTTCGTAGAGAATGGAGTCGATCGTATCTGAGAAGCGCCCCCGGTTCGAAAGGCTAGACGAAACGGCGGCAACCGTGCCGTAGATATTCTCTGGGAAATCAAGGATATAGGTTATTGGATTGGTAAACAGATCAACAACAATTCCAACGGTACGACGTTGCGTCGAAGGCCCCAGGATTGGCAGTTCGATATAGGCGCCTTCCCGCACACCCCAGACGTGCAAGGTTTGGCCGAAGTCAGCATCGGTCGGTGCACCAATATTCATTTCCGTCGCCGGGTCGAACAGGCCGAGAATGCCCACTGTTGAATTCACAACGAAGCGTAGCGTATCTGATGCTGCGCCCTGTGCATTGCCTTGGAGAATGTTGTTTACAACGGCACTCGGAATCGAAAGGTTTTCTGCAAAACGCCCGATCATATCTTCAAAATCATCTGGGATGAAATTCGAATAGCCCTTGCCAACCGGGCGAACCAAAGTCCGGTCTAGTGCAACGTTAAAGTTATGAATTTTCCTGTTTTGCGCTTCGTACGGATCGAAAGCTTCGTCTGTTGAATGCCCAGCCGGAGGTTTTGCGCAGCCTGCCAACGCAAGAAAAACAGCCAGAAGCACTCCGGTTCTTATGGAGATAGTTCGTCTCACTATCGATTGGAAATTCACTTACACGACCTCAACGATGACTTTCATTCACACATAAAAACTCAAACTATTCGCCCAGAACGTGATCATAGCAGCACGTTTCCGCAGCAGATCGGCGCTATTGAACATCGGACATCGCGCGACTGCCCCCAAAACCATATTCATGCACTTATCGAACCGAGTAAAGAGCAGCAAACAAATTTTAAGCGGGAATGTTTTTAAGTTGACTGCAGCGCTGGTTTGCGATCCTCCAGACCACACAGAATTCAAAACGGGAGAAGAACCATGGGCAAATTTGAAAGTAAGCTGGCCGAGATGGGCGTAACGCTTCCCGATGCGCCTGCGCCTGCGGCAAACTACGTGCCTTATGTGCAGGTTGGGGACATTGTTTACGTCTCAGGACAGATATCAAAAGATGGTGATACTATGCTGACTGGTAAACTGGGTGCAGATATGGACACCGCCGCTGGTGCCGAGGCGGCGAAAGTTTGCGCCATTGCTCTGTTGGCGCAAGTCAAAGCTGCATGCGGAGGGGATCTAGATCGGCTGGTTAGGGTTGTAAAGCTCACAGGTTTTGTGAACTCGACGCCTGACTATGGCGAACAACCGATGGTCATTAATGGAGCCTCCGATTTCATTGGTGAAGCACTGGGCGATGCAGGTAAACATGCACGGGCTGCCGTTTCAGCTGCATCGCTTCCTTTTGGTGTCGCGGTGGAAATTGAAGGCGTCTTTCAAGTCAAATGAAGCGATTGTCGCAGGTCTTTTTCGACCGCCCGTTCGCGCATCGCGCTTTGCATGATCTTTCTCGTGGTCGACCTGAGAATTCGATTGCAGCGATTGATGCTGCGGTTCACCTTGGATTTGGCGTCGAGATTGACCTGCAATTAAGTCGAGATGACAAAGCGCTGGTCTTTCATGACTACAATCTTGATCGCCTGACCGACGAGACAGGAAATGTACGCGAAAGAGACCTTATCGATTTGAAGCGCATCAGACTTACTGGTGGACACGATACAATTCCAGATTTTGAAAAAGTACTGTCGCATTTGGCGGGCCAGGTTCCTCTGCTGGTTGAGCTTAAGGATCAGCACGGTCAACTTGGCAAAACCGATGGTCAGTTGGAACTTGCTGTTGCTCAGCAACTTCGTAAATATGACGGGCCTGTGGGTGTTATGTCGTTTAATCCCGAAATGGTGGCGCTTCTCGCAGATCTTCTGCCTGAAGTGCCTCGCGGTCTTGTCACCTGCGCTTATCCTGCTCTGAATTGGCCAAAGGTGCCAGAAGAGGTGCGCGCACGCTTACGCGAAATTCCCGACTATGACCGTGTTGATGCCAGTTTTATCAGCCATCAATCCGACGACCTCAAACGCCCACGTGTGGCTGAGCTGAAAGAAAGGGGTGCTGCTATTTTCTGTTGGACGATACGTTCGCCTAAACAAGAGGCTCAAGCCCGTAAAATCGCCGATAACGTGACTTTTGAAGGCTATCTTTCAGCCTACAACACTTGACGGCAAAGCACGCCCCTCCAAATTGATTGTTGAATCCTAGAAAGAGAGTCCATGGACGGCGGATCGATCACAGTCAGCGCCATCGACAGCTTGTCTGAAATCGCTCAGTCAGACTGGGACGCATGCGCCTGCCCCGAGGCGATGGATGGCGGGCGTGCATTTGATCCATTCACCAGCTACAGATTTCTCAAAGCGCTGGAAGACAGCCGCTCTGTCGGCACCGGAACAGGATGGCAACCGCAATACCTGACGGCTGAAATGGACGGCGAACTAATAGCATGCGCCCCTTGCTATGCGAAGGGCCATTCTCAGGGCGAGTTTATTTTCGATCATAATTGGGCGCATGCTTATGAGCGCGCGGGCGGGCGGTATTATCCAAAAATGCAGATCGCTGTACCATTCACGCCTGTCACAGGACGGCGCTTGTTAGTCAGGCCTGGTTTTGAAAGAATTGGCCATGAGGCCTTGATCCAAGGCGCGGTCGGCCTGACGGAGCGCTATAAGCTGTCTTCGCTTCACATGACATTTTGCGCCGAAAGCGAGTGCGAGATCGGTCAAAAAGCCGGTCTTTTGAGCCGAACGACGCAGCAGTTTCACTGGCGCAATGATGGGTATGTTGATTTTGACGATTTCATTGCCTCACTGAGCTCGCGAAAACGCAAGAACCTGCGCAAGGAGCGAGCGCAAGCGCAGTCTTTCGGTGGCGAGATCGTACAACTGACTGGCGATCAGATACAGCCGGAGCATTGGGAGGCATTCTGGGTCTTTTATCAGGATACTGGCGCGCGCAAATGGGGGATGCCCTACCTTACGCGCTCGTTTTTCGAAGAGGCGCATGCGCAGCTACGCGACGACCTTTTGCTTGTGCTAGCAATCCAGCATGGAGAACCGGTCGCCGGAGCACTTAACGTGATCGGGCGCGATGCGCTTTTTGGAAGGTATTGGGGCTGCACGGGGCATCACCCGGCTATGCATTTTGAGCTCTGCTATTATCAGGCGATCGACTATGCAATCGCGCACGGATTGTCTCGCGTCGAGGCAGGCGCGCAGGGAGAGCACAAACTGGCACGAGGTTATCTCCCTGTAGAAACTCATTCGCTACACTGGTTCCGCGACGAAGCATTTAGCGACGCTGTTTCCAGTTACTTGGATGCTGAAAAACAAGCGGTGGCAGACGACATTGAAATTTTGACAAGCTATGGGCCATTTAAGAAAGCCAATGTGGAGGAACAGCAATAATGGAAAAATTAAGCGACGCAGAAAGAGACGCGAATCTGAAACCATTGCTGAACGCTGGGTGGGCCATAGTGGACGGACGCGACGCGATCACAAAGGAATTTAAGTTCGGCAATTTCGTTGATGCATTCGGTTTCATGACACGCGCCGCGATTTGGGCGGAGAAATGGAATCATCATCCCGAATGGTTCAACGTCTACAACCGGGTCGAAGTGACGTTGAGCACCCATGATGTTGATGGGCTCAGCGAGCTTGATATCAAGCTCGCTACAAAAATGGATTCTTTGATCAGCTCCTAAAGCGCCTCGAGCAGTGTTTCGCCCGCCGACAAGTCACATGTGCCTGGATTTTCATCGATGTTGATCGTGGAGACGACACCATCATCAACGATCATCGAACATCTGCTTATACGGTCATAAAAACCCACCGGTGGTGCGGTGAAGTTTAAGCCGGTCGCTTTAGAAAACTCTGCAGTCGAATCCGCAAGAAATGTAATTCCTGCCTCTGTCGCGCCAGTTGCGATTCCCCATTGCTCCATCACAAAGGGGTCATTGACTGCGATACAGATGATCTCCTCGACGCCTTTTTCCATGAACGAATCCTTGGTTCGAATGAAGCTGGGCACATGCGCATTGGTACAGGTCCCAGTGAAGGCACCTGGCAGCGCAAATACCACTACTTTTCGACCAGAAGTTTTGTCGGACAAGTTCACTTCCTCAGGACCGCTGGAGCCGATCCGCAAAAGGGTTGCATTGGGAAGTCTGTCACCTGCGGAAATCGCCATTGTCGTATCCTGTCTTCGATTGTGTTTCTCTTGGGTCTAGTTATAGGGTTCGCGCGCGGAAGGACCATGCAAAAGGCAGGAGATGGGCATGTCGAACGTAGTTGTCATTGGAGCCGGTCAAGCCGGGAGTTCTTGCGTTGCCAAGCTGCGTGCACTTGGTTTTGAAGGTGGAATTACCCTGATCGGGGATGAAGATGTCCCGCCTTACCAGCGCCCGCCTCTGTCAAAGAAGTATCTGCTGGGCGAAATGGAGTTAGAGCGTCTCTATCTGCGCCCTGAAAGTTATTATTCGGAGAACAATATTGAGCTGCGTCTCAACACGCGGGTGACAGGCGTAGATGCTGCCGCCAAAACACTCCAGATCGGTGACGAGACGCTAACATATGATGATCTGGTGCTGACAACCGGCTCACATCCGCGCAGGCTACCCAACTCCATCGGTGGTGATCTTGATGGTGTTTATGTCGTGCGCGATCTTAAAGATGTCGACGCCATGGCGCATGAATTCAAAGAAGGCGCGCGTCTACTTATTGTTGGTGGTGGCTACATTGGGCTTGAGGCAGCAGCAGTGGGCGCAAGTAAGGGCCTCAACGTTGTCCTTATTGAAGCTGCCGAGCGCATCCTGAAGCGCGTAGCAGCAAAAGAAACCTCTGATTTCTTCCGTGAGGTGCATGCGGGTAAAGGTGTTGATATCCGCGAAAACGTAAGTCTTGAAGCGCTTACCGGTGAGGGGCGAGTTACAGGAGCGCGTCTGTCTGATGGCAGTGTGTTGGATGTTGATTTTGTAGTTGTTGGTGTAGGCATTGATCCGTCAACAGCACTCGCCGAGGCCGCAGGTGTCGCAATCGAGAACGGAATAAAGGTTGATAAACATGGGCGCACCAGCGACGCTAATATCTGGGCCGCAGGCGATTGCGCGTCCTTCCCGCATAGAGACGAACTATTGCGCCTCGAAAGCGTGCCAAACGCCATCGACATGGCCGAATGCGTGGCCGAAAACATAATGGGGGCGGGAAAGACCTATGTGCCGCAGCCATGGTTTTGGTCGGATCAGTATGACGTAAAGCTGCAGATTGCAGGCCTCAATACAGGCTACGACACCGTGGTGACCCGCGTTGGCAAAGGTGGAAAGTCCTTCTGGTATTTCAAAGGCGACGACCTTTTGGCCGTGGACGCGGCGAATGATGCGCGGGCCTACATGATCGGCAAGCGCCTTATTGATGCAGGGAAGACAGCCGATCCTGCGGTGGTCGCCGATCCCGACGGTGATCTGAAACAGTTTCTTAAAGCGTGAGGATCATCGGCGGCGCTTTCCGCGGTAGACGACTGGCCTCAGTCGGCAAGGGGGATGAGGCCGCGCGTTTAAGGCCGACCTCGGATCGCGTACGAGAGAGCCTATTTAACGTGCTGATGTCGCGCTTTGGTGACCCGGTTGAAGGTGCGCGCGTGCTGGATCTTTTTGCGGGTACCGGCGCGTTGGGTTTGGAGGCGCTATCCCGAGGCGCGTCAAAGGCAACATTCGTGGAAAACGGTCGGGTGTCGCAGAAGATCTTACGTCAGAATATAGACATTTGCGATGTGGAGGATGTTACTCAGGTGATAACGCGAGACGCAGTAAAACTGAGCTCAAACCACGACGACCCGTTCGACCTAATCTTCCTTGACCCGCCCTACGG
>JBCDDS010000127.1:0-10493 GCA_039180185.1 Pseudomonadota bacterium
CTTTGATATCTCTGCAACCTTTGAGTAGTTGAGCCTATATGTCGCGACCCTGCCCCGGACTCCAGCGCGCTTGCGGATCAGAATATCGTAGCCGAGCAGTCGCTTGATCTCACGTTTTACGGTGCGCTCGTTGACCGACCACATCCTCGCTATGTCCCGTTGCCCAATCGATAACTCGTCCGATCGCCAGTTGTAACGCGCTGTGACCAATGCAATTAAGCGAAGCATTGACGTTTGAAACGCCGAAGATCCGTTCAAGCCCGCTACTGACAGCGATGTCAGTATATCATATTTTTGGACGCCCGCTTCGGGTCCTGCAATTCTGTGCTGTTCCATCTTAGCACGACAACTTTCTTGCCTGAATATCTTTTGCCTCAAGGGTCAACTTCTTCGAGCCGATTCCTGCTACTCATACAAACAACTATGAAATCCCGTCCTTTGTCAACGCCCTTCGGAGAACGCGAACTAAGGGTGCTTGAATCCAAATCTCTGAAATTGAGGTTAGTAGGATAAGGGGGACAGTCAGAGTGTCCCCTTATCTCGTCGGACTTGTCACCACATCTGGTCAAAAATGGTGATTAGTGTCACCAAATCTCGTTGGTGAGTGTCGTGGTCCAGATGAATGACTGGACGTAGCAACATCGCGCATACTTTTGGAAGATGCAATATTTCCTTTTGCGCAAATCGCAAAATCCCGTTATTCAATGCGCGGGCTCACAAAACGCGAGAAAACCGATGCGAGATCACAATGACCTTCTAAATATGAACGAACGCAGCTTGGCTCAGCAAGTTGCAGTCCGCAAAGCGACGTTCTCTCCAGGCGAAGTCAAAGCTCTACGTCCCTTCTCGATCTGGGAAATCAGCCAGTTCATGTTTGACGTGCCTGCAGACACGCTGCGCAAGAAGCTGGCCGAGGATCCCTCATTGCCGCAAGGCCTCACAGAGGAAGATGGGCGGCAGCGGTGGTTTAACTTGGAAGATATTAACGAATTGCGGCGGCGGATACGTTTTCGTGGCAGGACCCTCTTGCCGGAGCGACCAAAGGGCCGCGCAATGCGGGTGGCCGTTTCTAACTTCAAAGGTGGCGTTGGCAAGACTGTCGTCGCGCAGCATCTCGCCAACGCTGCAGCCCTCGACGGCTACCGTGTACTGTGCATTGACTTTGACCCTCAAGCGACCCTCACGCATTCGATGGGGATTACAGAAGTCAAGGAGTGGAATACGGTCTGGGGCATCATGTGCCGCGACTTGTGTCGGGAAGCGGATAGGATCATGGAAAGCTATGACGATCCAGACGATTGTCCCTACCCGGCGTCTGATGAACTACCTGCAGACGTTCAATCAATTGGTGCACAACGTTTTCAAGACTTCATCCAGCAAACCTGTTGGCCGACCATCGACATCATACCTTCATGCGCCAATGCAGCTTTCGTAGAGTTTGCGTCGGCACAGTACCGTTCACTGCATAAGGCCTGGAGTTTCTTTGGCTGTGTGGCACGGTATCTCGATGAACTGCCGGATGATCAGTATGACATCATCATCTTCGATTGTCCGCCCGCGATCGGCTATCAGTCCCTCAATGCAGCTTTTGCGGCGGACATTCTCTACATCCCATCTGGGCCTGGCTACTGGGAATATGACAGCACTACCAGCTATTTGGGCCAGCTCGGCGATGCGATGGCCGATATCTCCGACGGTTTCCACTCACTAGCCGAAGATGCCGGAATTGTTCTGCCGAAGCGCTTCGCAGACGTTCGTCTCTTAATGACCCGGTTTGAGATCAACAATCCGTTGCATTCAGCGATGATGGATGCGTTCCAGAATGTCTTCGGCGCGGATGTTTGTGCGAACCCCATCGAAATGACACGGGCAGTGGAGCAATCGGGTCGGTTTCAAATGTCTGTCTATGAGCAAGACTACCGCCAAATGACCCGTGAAACTTGGAAACGGGCACGACAGAGTTTTGATCGTGCTTATCAGGAGTTCCACGCGACCGTGATGGCAGCTTGGAAAGAGAATTCCGGTCACAGGGAGGCAGCAGAATGAGCAGCAAGAACAAGTTTGGTTTTGAGCCGCTGGAAGCAAAATCTGTACCGTCGCGCCGCGAGCGAGCCCCGGGTCCGATGGGAACCGCTGTCCGAGAAACCGCGGTTAATCTACAGGAGACCACAGAAGCGAAGGTTGAGCAGCGCCGTCGTAACTCTGATGACGCGAAGGCGTTCAGGCAGGCACAGGCCGAGGGCAGGGTGCTAGTTGAGCTTCCGCTTACCGACATCTCGACCGACGACTTGCCAAGAGATCGGATGCAGCTCGATGTTGTAGCGATGTCGGATGAGATGGAGGAGCTGAAGGCGTCAATCCGAGAGCGGGGTCAAAAAGAACCGATTGAGGTCTACATAGGTCACGACGGGCGATACCAGCTCAAGAAGGGTTGGCGCCGCCTCACAGCGCTGTCTCAATTGCTCAGTGAAACTGGCGAGGCAGCGTTCGCCAAGATCGTCGCGCGCGTCGAGACGGGGCAGGGGGACCGGATCTCGCGATACGTCGACATGGTCGAGGAGAATGTTGTCCGCGAAGATCTGAGCTTCGCCGAGATGGCGCAGGTTGCGATTACTGCGGCGCAGGATATCGGTATCGATGAGGCGGATCCATCAGAGCTGGTGAGCCGGCTGTATGGTGCGTTACACAAGACAAAACGATCATACATTCGAAGCTTTGTGTTCTTGCTGGTCACGCTTGGGGATGACTTGAGGTGGCCACGTGATGTGCCGCGAAATCTTGGTGTGGACGTTGCGCGCGTGTTGAAGTCGACCGAGCAAGCCGACGATTTGAGTGAACTCCTTTCCGCATGTGGCTCGGCGGAGGATCAGAACGCGGTTCTGGCGGCGTTTCTCCGGTCACTGAAGGGCAGTACAGAGCGACAGATTGGAAAGAGTGAACCAAAGCAGAAGTCTGAGTTTTATGTCGGTGATACCAAAGTTACGGCCCGCAATGGCGAGTGTCGCTTGGTAAGCTCATACGACTTTGCCAATATGCCAAAGGGACGCTTAGAGAAGGCTGTGAGGGCATTCGAAGTGGCCTTGGAGGGCGGATCTCGGATTCGGTAGGGCGCTAGCGAATGGGGGAGCGAGGGCGCTCACCTACTTGGTTGTTTGGGTGGTGTTGTGTTGGAGGTGCTGGTTACCCATGGGTAACCAGCACCGAATCTTAGGATTTGTGCATTGGCAGCATACTTCCTCCACGCCGCTCTAGCCGGTTACCCGCGGGTAACCGGTGCGCAAGCCTCGGATGGGGTGGAGTCAAAAAAATGTTGATTATCAATGCGTTATCCGCATTCTCCATCTCTCCCTGAAAGGCAAGTTCTAGGAGGTGCATGCAGATTTGCGCACATGCGCCAGAAAAACACTTGTACAGAAGATTGCCAAAGAACTAGGGATATCTCGCGCTGATCACAATGAAGCCATAGGGCTGCATGAGCCGGTTTCGCGAAGGCTTTAAAGGTCTTGAGCTCACCCCCGATATTGGACGATTTCAATCATGTTCGTGACATTGGGCCCCAAGATGTGGGCGCCCGATGACACGATCGCTGCGTCAGATTCTGAGCTTTCGATTAGCCATGCCATAAAGCCCAGAATGGGCAGAACCAAGACAGCCAGAGATCAAAGCGCTTCCGCCCTAAGACACGCGAAAGGGGAAACAATCGAGACGGTAGCCCAGATGTTCAGGATCAGAGGGACGAGCCTGCCAAGGCCGGTAAGCAGATCCAGGTTATGATCCTCGCCTCGACTTGCCAGAAACACGGATGGTTCCAAACAAATTTGTCCAAGTTGTTGCGCACCTGCCTGTGCGGGGGCGCTGGTACTCGAGCCGTCCGAGGTGCAAGTTTAGAAATCACCGCCAGACAACACAAAGAAAAGGTGCAGGCCAGTCTCCTTGCCGCCACTCCTTTGATGCGCGAAGCATATGGCGTAGATGAACAAGGCTCGAGCCCCTCTTTGGTCCTGACGACTGTCTAGCCCCCTGCGTCTGGGGCGCGGATCTTAAGATTATCTCATGTGGCTTCCGGCACGGGTGGACGAATGTTAAGTGCCTGATGAGGGATGCTATAGTTGTCATGTCTGAGGCAGAGTGGAGTTCCCCCGGTTTGATGGACGGCTACCGGCTAGAGAACTCTAGCGCCTCGAGGGCGTTCCTTTCGTAGTCGATTGGCGAGAGATATCCCAGAGCCGAGTGACGTCGGCCGGGATTGTACCAGCCCTCGATGAACACGTAGATCGCCATCCGTGTTTCTGCCTTTGTCCTGAACTTGCGTCGGTCGAGAAGCTCGCATTCGAGTGTGGCGAAGAAGCTCTCGCACATGGCATTCTCGTAGGCATCGCCGACCGATCCCATGGACGGTCTGACATCTGCCTCCTTCCACCTGAGCCCGAAGGCCACAGTCATGTATTGCGAGCCTTGGTCGCTGTGATGGATCACGCCCGACGGCTTGCGCTGACCGACCGCCATGTTCATTGCGTCGAGAACGAGCTGCGTCTTAAGGTTCGTGCCCGTGGCCCAGCCGACGATCCGGCGGGAGAACGCATCGAGGACGACTGCCAGATACAGGAGCCCCGCCCAGGTCGGCACTTAGGTGATGTCCGCCACCCAAAGCATGTTCGGAATGTCCGCGTAGAAGTTTCGGTCCACGAGGTCAGCGGAAGGACGCATACGCTCGTCGTGGATCGTCGTGCGCGTGCCGCGGCGTCGGCTGACGCCGAACAAGCCTGCCGCTTTCATCAGCCTTTCGACACGCTTGCGGCCGACATACACGTCGCAATCGGCCAGTTCAGCATGGATGCGCGGAACACCATAGCTTTCCCTGGAGGCAGCGTGGATCTTGCGGATCAGTTCCGTCAGTTCGTGATCAGCGACGTCTCTGGCAGTAGGCTCTCGGGACTGCCATGCGTAGAAGCCACTGCGCGACACGCCCATGCTGCGCGCCATGGTCTCGATCGGGAACTCGGCCTGCTTCGACATCATGAACTCGAAGACCTCGGACCGGTCACATCGTTCTGCGCGAACCAGGCCGCCGCCTTTGAGAGGATATCGCGCTCCTGCCGCAGTTGCTTGTCCTCACGACGAAGACGCCTAAGCTCGTCCCGTTCTTCGCTGCTCAAAATATCGGCGCATTTGCCTCCGCCCCGGTCAGCCTACCTGATCCAGGTGTGGATCGTCGCGACGCATGGCTCGAACTCCCGAACCAGGTCCCTAGTACTACGACCAGCTCTATGCAACTCGACGATCTACTCCCGGAAAGCCGCCGGCTACGAGTTACTTGTTCGTGGCATCTGAACACCTTTCCACTTCAGTCAAAGGGTGTCCACGAAACCGGGGGAACTCCAGGTTCCCGCTAAGGCCCGCAGCGCGAGCTTGTCTAGAACGGCCAGCATCTTTTAGTGCCAACATTGCTGAGTTTGTCATCCGCGAAGTTTCTTGCCATGGTCCTCGGACCAATGGCGGATCTATGGCTCGCTCCAGACATAGTTTGGATGCGTTGGCCTCAACTGCCTGCTCGAGCTGTTCTTGTGATTGACCCGTTACCTGGCGGGCGATTTGCACGGTGAGTCTGCCGAGAGGGAGCCAACCTTTCACATGAAGCAGCTTGGCAATCTTGTGCATTAAGCACGCCCGAAGCGGTACTGAGATCAGTCTGTATCGCTTATCAGCCGAGGCCGAGATCAATCTGATCCCAAGACTACCCAATCAACAGCTTTGGGCGATCCAGGTCAAACGCACCATCGCTCCGAAGGTCGCGCGCGGCTTTCACATCCCGTCTGACGACTTGGCTATGGCCGGGCGGATTCTTCTCTATGCTGAGCTCCGACAGGTCCCGGGGCAGGGGGGTGCGGGCGCCGCCTGTGGCAAAGGCGATGGAGCGGTTGTGGGCGCGTCAGCTCCAGCTAGTAGAGTGCTGTTTGCCAACTCCGTCGCCACATTGAACTCCCATTTTTGATGCTAGGCGCGGCGGCTCAGCAACCATGCTTTTTGTGCCTCGGTCTTACTGCTCCAGCGAGCAAAGGGGGGGCGCGGATCTCACGAACGCCGCCGGTGGCACAATGCTCCACCCTCACTCTTGTCTGCTGCTCCTGGGTTGAAGATGCACCGTCGGCCCGCAGCTGCCAACCTGTATCCTCTCGCACACATGAGAACGAGGTGGATGGCATAGGATAGTACCGATCCCTCAGGAACCCCTCGCCCTTTATCGATGTCTAAATACATCATTAAGGTAAACAGACTCTAATATTAAAGTAAAGTAAATACTCTAAAAAATTTGTAATTATCGCTAATTTCATTTTTAACCTACAACTAAATATGAAATTATAAATCTCGTAATACATATGTTTAGAATTCTTTTATAACTACACCCTAAAACACTGATACATCTACACACGCTACTTCATCGATTATTATATGCAGTAAGGTGGGTAGGAACAGTAAATCGTCTAGATATCGCATCTAGTTTTCTAGATCAGAGAATATCTAGTGACATCAGAAATTGGGGTTGAACAAAAATGAATGATATACTCTGGTCGGAGCTGAGACTTCATGATGGTAGTACTCCTGGAGCTGATGATATCATAGTAATCAACTCCGGAGATAGACTCGTACTTGATGCAGCCGCCGGACCGGCTGTTGTAAAGGGGCTGGTTATCTACGGCGAGTTTACGGTCGAGGACTCGGGGGCAGAACTCAGTCTCACGACGGATTGGGCCGTCGCAGTGGACAATGGAGCTTTCCGAGTTGGCAGCGCCGAGAATCCATATGAGAGCCAATTCACCCTGACCTTGGCCGGCAAGGACCCGTTCAACGAAGTTGACCTTTCTGAATATCCCGATGGTGGTTCTGGGCATATGACGCCCGGCGACCACATGCCCGGCGACCACATGCCTGGCGACCACATGCCTGGCGACCACATGCCTGGCGACCACATGCCTGACGGACACATGCCTGACGGACACATGTCGCACCATGTCATCACGAACAATGATGCATTTCTCATGGCAATGGGCGATGGGGCGTCGATCGAGATTCACGTCGATGATGCGGACAAGGAGAGCTGGACTCAGCTTGCTAGTACTGCGGATGCTGGGGATACAACCTTAACATTCACCGACCCTACTGGCTGGGAAGTTGGCGATCGGATCGCGATCGCGTCTACGGATTTCGACATGAACCAAGCCGAAACCTCGGTCATTGCAGAGGTGCGAGAGGGTGGCCGTGTGGTCGTCCTTGAGGAGCCGCTTGGTCACATGCACTACGGCGAGATTGAGTACTATGATGACAATGCCCGATCGATCGATATGCGGGCCGAGGTAGCGCTGCTATCACGGGATGTAACAATCCAAGGAGATGTCGAGTACGATGAAAGCCGAGAACTGAATCAGCAGGTCGACCAGTTTGGCGGCAATACAATGGTAATGATGGGCGGAGAGATGTATGTCTCTGGGGTCGAGTTTCAGTATATGGGTCAAGCTGGAATTCTAGGCCGCTATCCAGCCCACTGGCATTTGAGCGAAGATGTCTCGGGCCAGTACATTCAGAACTCATCCATCCATCATACCTTCAACAACGGCATCACCGTGCATGGCGCCGAGAATGCTCTAGTTGAGAACAACGTAATCTTTGAAACTGTGGGCCACGGCATTTTCCTTGAGGATGGTTCCGAGATCGGAAACCAACTGATCGACAACCTTGCGTTCGGACAGCGTGCCCCTGGTCTATTTGGCGGTACGCCAAGTGGCAGGCAAGATTCTCCATCTTCTTTCTGGATAGAGAATGCTGGGAATACGATAAGTGGCAATCATGCAGCAGGCTCGGAAGACACGGGTTTCTTTTTTGATCTGCATGGTAATGTCAATGATCCGTCCCGGAGTATTGATGGGTTATTAGATAACGAAAGCCAAGAAGGGCCATCTGATATGGTCGGCAATGTTTCGCACAGCTCAGATCGGGCCTTCTTCCTTAACCATCGAGATCTCATCCGCGATCATGATCCATCGGGAGATTTAGCGCAAGCACAGAAGGTCGCGCCTTGGAGTGTTGAGGATTTCACCGCCTACAAAATTGACGGGAGAGGCCTTTATGTCCGTGGGGTGGAGGGTACCTTTATTGACGTTAAGATGGCTGAGGTTGGAGAGGGCACTCGCTTTCGTCTGAATCAGGGAATTGAAGATGCTCTTATTGTCGGTCGCAGCAAAGGAAACACTGGCACCCCCACAACTGACGAAGAAATTGCAGCTGGAAGATCACTGCCAAACGGCGAAGGTAGTTTCTCAGGACACCTGCTCTATGATGGTCCCGCTGGTATTTCAAACGTACACTTTGATGGTTTCTACCACCCCCAAGACCATGCGATTGCCGTAACTGGTGCGGTTCATAAGTCGTCGTTGCACTATGTTCAGGCGCTGACCTGGGGCGAAGAACAATCAATGCCATGGTCACAGAGGCTAGAGTTTGGTGTGTATAATGCCGAAATGAGAGAAACCTCAGAGATGCTTGTAGACCTGGACGGAAGTCTGACTGGCATTGAAGGTGGCGCGATCTTGAACGATGAACCAAGACGCCAGGACAAATCCTATGGGTTTCATCGCTCGGAGAACGCAGTAATTTTTGATGAATGGGGAGCAGTCGCAAACCCTTCTGCCGACGTTGCCTTTATCGGGCTCATGAATGTGCGCGTCGTCGATGAGTACGGGAACTACAACGGCAATGACACGCCTTACGATGTATCAGATTTTGAGATCGATGTTCTGAGAAGTGATGGTCCAATCTTGGATGAGCTATTCGTAGGCCCCGGTCTGCAATACCGCCAGGTATCAATCGTTGATGGCTACACCTATGAAATGACACTTCGTGGCGATCCGTTGCAATTCCAATTCTACATGAGTGATATGCCTGCAGGAACAAGCGCCATCTACAAAGTTAATGGCCTTAAACAGGATACACTCTTCTATCTCAAGAATCCAAATACGCGCGAGATAATTGACATCAGCGAGGTGAGTTCAATGGAAAGACTGTTGGCTTCGCCTGAAACTTCTGTCTTCCGAGATCTTACAACAGGCGACACTCACCTGAAGTTTGTATCGCAAATGTTTCATGGTTATGACTTTGCAAAACCACAAGCGACACGAGATGACGCGCTCACTGGTGGAGTGATTGTAAATGTGGATCAGCGAGAGGAATCACTAATTGATCTTGAAAACATCACTTACAACGAGCCAGGACTCTTCGAATGGTCTGGAACCGACGCGGCCGATGTCATTGAGGTAAACAGCGATTTCACTTCGTACAGGCTGATTGGAGGAGAGGATGTCATCTCGGGAGAAGTGGAGAGCTTCCTTGGAGATACTTTTAGTGGCTTTGGGGTTGAGACTACTATTATCCTTAGAGGCGAGTTGGCCAGTTATGAGCTCCGTGGATTGGACAACAGTTCAGTTGTCGTGGAAGTGATTGCGGAGAGCGCCAGCGTAGCAGGAGTAACCTTCACTCTTGAAGGAGATTTTTCCGGTGGAGAGTTTATGTTGGTAGGCGACGGATCAGACACTTACCTTACTTTCGAAACCTATCTTCCCGTACTTGGGTCTGGTCAGACTGTTGAAGAAGGACGCATTAACGGGGTAAATAATCAGCTCTTTCTTACGGGCGATGGAGAACGCGCTTTTTCGATCTCGATCGAAGATCTGGGAGATGCTAGTTTTGAAAATGCAATAGGGGTCTACGAGATCACTGAGTCTGGGGAGATCATTGAAGAACGCATTCTGTTCCAGAACGTGAAGAACGGCGGGACGCTTGTCCTTGAGGATGTAGAGGCTGGAAACACACTCGGCTTCTTTCTTATTCAAGATGGAGCGGACCGCGTTGATGAGTTCGTGGCTGCTGATCAATTTGATTTTGTAGATGATAGCGGGAGGAGTGCTTATATTGACGGCGGCCCGCTACGTTTGGCTGTAGATGGACAAGTGACGGATGAGATCGTCTTTCACAGCTTCGACGCATCACTGAACCCAGACGGTCTTGAGCATACGATATCGGGTGTCGCACCTGGTGGAAATTCAATCATTCTAGGATTTGAGGATCTACTAGGGGGTGGTGATCGTGACTTCGAAGATGTTGGTCTCATAATTGAGCAGATCGACTACAACTCCATACTGTAGATACTCTATTTGCTGTATGATCTTCAAGCTCAATCAACGGTATTAGATAGTGATTTGCTAGGCGGCCCAAAAGGGCCGCCTTCTTGTCGTCAGAGCAGTCTGGGCTAGTGATCTGAGACCTAATTCCCGTCCAACCTTGAGGAAAGCCACCGGTTCGTTTGCACTGCTCCCCAAGCTTGGATCGCCGGGACCTAGATTTTTCCGGCTGCTTCACGATGACGGGCTGGTGACGCCATCGGGATAATGAATGTCGATCGGGACGTTATATCCGATCGCGCTGTGGGGTCTGTCCTCGTTGTA
>JBCDDS010000128.1:0-10478 GCA_039180185.1 Pseudomonadota bacterium
CAAATCCACCTTTCTTCGGCAGAACGCCTTGGTGGCCGTTTTGGCCCAGATGGGTAGTTTCGTTCCGGCCCGAAGCGCTCATATTGGTCTTGTAAGCCAACTTTTCAGCCGCGTGGGCGCATCAGACGATCTGGCGCGCGGGCGTTCGACTTTCATGGTCGAGATGGTGGAAACCGCGGCCATTTTGAACCAGGCGGACGATCAGGCCCTGGTAATCTTGGATGAAATTGGACGTGGTACCGCGACCTATGATGGTTTGAGCATTGCATGGGCCACTTTGGAGCACCTTCATGAGGTGAACGGCTGTCGAGCGCTATTTGCTACGCATTATCATGAGCTCACACATCTGAGCGATAAGCTCGCGCGCGTTGATAATGCCACGGTCACAGTCAAGGAACATGATGGCGAAGTTATTTTCTTGCACGAAGTGCGCCAGGGTGCGGCGGATCGCAGCTATGGCGTTCAGGTTGCGAAACTGGCGGGACTTCCGGAATCGGTCGTCGAACGAGCTCGTGTCGTTCTTGACGCACTCGAAAAAGGTGAGCGCGAGGGTGGTTCTAATAGAGAGGCGATCATAGATGACTTGCCGCTGTTTTCGGCCAATCCGATGCCTCCACTGGCGCCTACAAAACCTTCGCACGTCGATGAACGGCTGCGAGAAGTTTTACCAGACGAACTTACACCACAAGCGGCGCTCAACCTGATTTACGAATTGAAGGCGATCTTGGAAAATCGAGACTAATTAACCAGGATTCGACGAAACGCCGACTTGTGCGGGACGTAAAATACGATCGTGCAGCATGAAGCCTCGCGCCGAGACCTGAATGATTTCACCGGACTTCGTACCGGGGAGCGGTGCCTCAAACATCGCCTCATGCAGCTGCGGGTCAAACTTATCGCCAACCTGCGGATCAATCACTTGAATGCCGTGCTTTGAAAAAACATTCAAAAGCTCGCGCATGGTGAGCTCAATCCCTTCAATTAAAGCCGACGCGCCTTCCCGCTGTTCTTCCGTCACCGACTCCACGGCGCGCTTCAGGTTGTCGAAAACAGGCAGCATGTCACGCGCCAGTTTTGAGCCACCGTAACGCTCTGCCTCGGTACGATCTTTCTGGGATCGCTTGCGCGCATTTTCGGCCTCAGCCAAAGCGCGCATAAATTTATCCTGAAACGCATCTCTTTCCGCCTCAAGCGCATCAATCTGATCTTCGAGCGTTTCCGGCAATTCCTCTTCGGCATGAAGCGCCTCTTCGGCCTCTGCCTGCTCAATATCGTCAAGAAAATCTTCTTCTTTCATCCCAGACATCTTTGCCCTCTAGGTTTTGTCGGCAATCAATTTGCCGACAAGCTGTGCCGTGTAATCAACAATGGGCACGATGCGCCCGTAATTTAACCGCGTCGGACCGATGATTCCCACCGCGCCGACGATCTTTCGATCAGAGTTCATATATGGAGACACCACCAAAGAGGAACCCGAAAGTGAGAAAAGTTTGTTCTCTGAGCCAATAAAAATGCGCACGCCTTCGCCTTCATCGGTCAATTCAAGGAAATCAGCGATGTCGCGTTTGCGTTCAAGATCATCAAAGAGGGTTTTGATCTTGTCCAAATCTTCTTGTTCAGCGTTAGAATCGAGCAAATTGGATCGGCCACGAACTATCAGGCGCTCATAGCTTTCAGCTTCTCCGTCCCAAACCGCGAGACCGCTCTCGACAAGCTGGTGGGCCAGGCTATCGATTTGCTGGCGACGAGATTCGATCTCCTTTGCAATATCCAGGCGCAAATCGGAAAGTGTCTTGCCTTCTACAAGCGCATTTAAAAAGTTCGCGGCTTCCCGCATGGAGCTAGGCGTCTGACCGGGCGGCGGGGTGAAAACCCGATTTTCAACATGCCCGTCTGCAAAAACCAAAACCACCAAGGAGCGATCATGACCAAGGCTCACGAATTCAATATGCTTGATCGGCGCCTCGCGTTTTGGCGCCAGGACAAGAGAGGCGCCCTTTGTCACGCCAGAAAGCGCGGAGCCAACTTTATCGAGTATATCCGAGACATCTTCAGAGTTTGACTTCACCGTCGCGTCGATCTTGGCGCGGTCCACTTTTTCAAGGTCGCTGATCTCCAGCAGGCCATCAACAAACATTCGCAAACCCTGTTGGGTAGGAACGCGTCCTGCTGAGACATGCGGGCTTTCGAGCAGACCAAGATACTCGAGATCCTGCATCACATTGCGCACGGTGGCCGCTGACACACTCTCACTCATATCTCTGGTAAGCGTCCGCGATCCAACGGGATCACCGGATTGCAAAAATGATTCAACGACACGACGAAACACTTCACGTGATCGGTCGTTCATCTCAGAAAGTAACTGGTTTGCGTTTTCCATTGGCGGTGTTTCGGTTTTGAACCCTCATTAAATGTGGCACACAAAAAAGGTCAACCGGGGTTGCGAACGGCTTTGACTCACCTGTATTTCAACCAGATCGGACAGGAGTAAACAAATGCGTCCTTCGGGTAGGAATTTAAGTGAAATGCGCACCGTTTCAATCGAAACTGGTGTGGCCAAAAGCGCAGAGGGCTCATGCCTCATCAAGGTTGGAGACACGCATGTGATCTGCACGGCCTCAATCGAAGAGCGCGTTCCACCGTTCATAAAGGGTACCGGTCTTGGCTGGGTGACCGCTGAATATGGAATGCTGCCGCGCTCCACGTCCTCGCGGATGCGAAGGGAAGCATCCGCTGGTAAGCAGAGCGGTCGCACAGTCGAAATTCAGCGCCTCATCGGTCGCAGCTTACGTGCAGGAATTGATCGCGTCGCGCTTGGAGAGAGACAGATCACCGTAGACTGTGATGTGATTCAAGCTGATGGCGGCACGCGGTGTGCATCCATTACAGGCGGTTGGGTCGCACTTCGCTTGGCAGTAAATCAGTTGCTAAAGTCCGGCGATGTTGTGAGCGATCCGATCGTCGATCATGTGGCTGCCGTGAGTTGTGGAATTTACGCGGGGCAAGCGGTGCTCGACTTAGATTACCCAGAAGACAGCGATGCTGGCATGGATGGTAATTTTGTTATGACCGGCGCGAAACAACTTATCGAAGTACAGATGAGCGCAGAGGGCAGCACGTTTAGCCGAGATCAGCTTAACGAATTGATGGACATGGCTGAGGCTGGCGTGGCGCAACTGGTTGAGGCGCAAAAGGCCGCAACGGGTGCGTAAGTTTGATCTAAGCACGCTTCTTGTGGCGACGCATAACAAGGGTAAGCTCGAAGAGATTGAACATCTTCTGAAGCCATACAACCTTGATGTGGTTGGTGCGGCGTCTCTTGGTCTAGAGGAGCCATTGGAAACGGAAGATACATTTGTTGGTAATGCCCGGATAAAAGCGCACGCCGCAGCAAAGGCCGCAAATATGCCAGCTATGTCAGATGACAGTGGTTTGGAGATCGCCGCGCTCAATGGCGCGCCGGGTGTGTATACGGCAGATTGGGCCGAAACAGAGACTGGTCGTAATTTCGAAATGGCGATGGCAAAGGCATATCAGATGCTCTTGGACAGCGGCGCCGAGACGCCTTGGAAAGCGCGTTTTTGCTGCACGTTGGTGATCGCCTGGCCAGACGGTGACGATGTGACGTTTGAAGGCACCGTGGACGGTCAGATCATCTGGCCAATGCGCGGCGAACAAGGGCACGGATATGACCCGATTTTCTTACCGGACGGGTATGACGAGACGTTCGGTGAGATGGATCGTTGGGAGAAAAATAAGATAAGCCACCGGGCACGCGCGCTGTCAAAGCTCATCGAGCAGTGTTTTGACTGAGGATTGGCAGGCCGGGGGTTTTGGCGTTTACGTTCATTGGCCGTTCTGCGAGGCCAAGTGCCCCTATTGCGACTTCAACAGCTACGCACGCAAAAATATCAATCAAAATCAATGGCTTGAGGGATATCTCAAGGAAATTGACCGATATGCGGAGCTAATTCCGGATCGGGCGGTAGACTCCATTTTTTTTGGAGGGGGCACCCCCAGCCTTATGGATCCGGCGATTGTTGAGACAATGATCGACAGAATTCTTGATCTCTGGTCAGTATCCAATGACATTGAGATTACCCTTGAGGCAAATCCAACATCGGTCGAAGCAGAGCGGTTTCGAAGCTATGCCCATGCCGGTGTGAATCGGATTTCAATGGGCGTTCAAGCGCTCAATGATGCTGATCTGCGGCGGCTCGGTCGAATTCACTCAGTAACTGAGGCAACACAGGCCTTTGATATAGCGAGAGAAAACTTCAACCGCGTAAGTTTCGACCTGATCTATGCGCGGCAGGGACAAACACTTCAGGCATGGCAAAACGAGCTGAGACAGGCACTTGATATGGCCGTAGATCACTTGTCTCTGTATCAACTCACAATCGAGCAAGGCACTGCGTTCGGAGATAGGTACAACCGCGGAAAACTGCGTGATCTGCCAGATGATGATGAGGCGGCAGATATGTACGACCTTACGCAAAAGATATGTGAGGATGCTGGATACGATACATATGAGGTCTCAAACCATGCCAAACCTGACGCACAGTCACGGCATAATCTGATTTACTGGCGGTATGGCGATTATGTCGGGATCGGTCCTGGCGCGCATGGCCGCGTCACGGTGGGCGGAGAAAGATATGCCACAGACACCTGGAAGTCGCCGGACAAATGGCTTGATGCCGCAGTAAATGGAAGCGGAGAGCGTGAATTCAATTCAATTTCGTTGGCAGATCAAGCCGCGGAATACCTAATGATGAGTATGCGACTTTCTGAGGGGATAGATGTGAAGCGCTATGAAGCTCTAGCGGGAGCGCCGCTTGAACGTGATGCGCTCGAATACTTGGGCGATATTGAGATGATTGAAATGGAACTGGGTCAGATCAGAGCCACCTCGAAGGGTCGGCCGGTGCTTAACAGCCTGATCCGAGAGCTTTTGCCGGCGTAGAGTGCGAATATTTTGGATAATTCTGGGGCTTCTAAGTCTGGCGTTGGCGGTTGTTGGCGTGGTTTTGCCCCTCTTGCCCACTGTACCATTTATTCTTCTTGCCGCCTTCTGTTTCGCGCGTTCTTCTGAGCGGCTTCATGGCTGGTTAGTAACTCATCGACGTTTTGGCCCAATGATCCGCGACTGGCAGGAACATGGCGCTATTCGACCCGGCGCGAAAAAGGCTGCAGTGGCTTCGATCCTTGCCGTTTTTCTATTGTCATGCATTTTAGGTCTGAAACCGCTTGTTCTGGTAATTCAGGGTCTGGTTTTGAGTTGTGTCCTGATCTTCATTCTCACCCGTCCGAGCGGTTCGCCGTGAGTCGTCGGCAGAGATCATCGAGCTGATCTAGCGATTTGTACTTGATCGTCATGCTTCCGCCTTCCTTACCCGCAGAATGATCAAGCGATACCTTCATCCCTAGATTCGCGGCGAGGTCTGCCTCGAGCGCTTTTGTGTCTGCATCTTTAGTCGACGATTTGGGCGCGTTAGGCTTCGAGCTGTCTTTAAAGATGTTCTCGTTGGCATCCTTTGCGAGCTTTTCCGTCTCACGCACAGAAAGCCCCTTTCGGATCACCAGTTTCGCAAGGGCAAGCGCGTCGTCGGATGTCACCAAGGCACGCGCGTGGCCTGCGGAAAGACTGCCATCACGCAGAAACGCCTGAACTTCGATCGGAAGGGTTAAAAGGCGTATTGAGTTGGCAACGTGACTCCGGCTTTTGCCAAGTACAGACGCGAGTTTCTCCTGCGTATGGCCGAACTTTTCCATCAACTGGGTGTATCCAAACGCCTCTTCCACCGGGTTCAGATCTGCGCGTTGAATATTCTCGATAATGGCGACTTCAAGAACTTCCTCATCATTAAATTCTCTAATGATTACAGGTACTTCATGAAGTTTGGCCATTTGCGCCGCGCGCCAGCGGCGCTCGCCGGCAACGATCTCATAGGCATCCGCTCGCCGAGGACTCTGACGAACAATCAAGGGCTGAATGATGCCCTTTTCTCGAATTGATGCGGCCAGATCATCAAGCGCCTTCTCGTCGAAATCACGTCTCGGCTGATCGGGATTAGGTTCCACCAGTTCTATTGGCAAAGATCTTTCCGGACTCTTGGGGGCTTCATCAGAGGCCGCTGATGTCTCGGTCACATCCGACATCAAGGCCGAAAGCCCCCTACCCAACCCTCGTTTGCTTGATCTTTCTGCCATAGCTACCCCCGATTATGCCGCCCAGCTTGTATTGTTGCTAATGAGTTCATTTGCGAGTTTACGGTATGCCAGCGCACCTTTCGACTTCGGATCATAATTCAAAACTGGCATCGAAAAAGATGGTGCCTCGCTCAGACGTACATTGCGCGGGATTCTGGTTCGAAACACGATTTCACCGAGGTTCTCCCGCGCATCTTCTTCAACCAACAAGGAAAGATTGTTGCGCCGGTCGAACATAGTAAGCACAACGCCCTCAATCCGAAGGTCAGGATTGGCGGTCTGACGCACTTCACGCACAGTAAGCATGAGTTGCGACAAACCCTCGAGTGCGAAAAACTCAGACTGTAGCGGCACCAAGATTGAATGCGCCGCAACCATCGCGTTTACCGTCAGAAGGCTGAGAGAGGGCGGGCAGTCAATGAGAATGAAGTCAAATTCAAAGGCGTCCATCGCTGTTTGGCGCAACGCGTCATGGAGCATGAAACTCCGTTTTTCATTCGAGACGAGCTCGATGTCCGCAGAACTCAAGTCAACCGTCGCTGGAACAATCATTAGATTTTTGTGATCGGTCTTTTGGATAACGTCCGCGAGCTCAACTTCTTCGAGGATCAAGTCATAGGTGGTTAAGCCGCGATCACCCGGGTCTATGCCGAGGCCTGTTGACGCGTTTCCCTGTGGATCAAGGTCAACTATCAGAATTCGTTGGTTTTTTTCTGCCAACGCTGCGCCCAGATTTATTGTTGTGGTCGTTTTCCCAACACCACCTTTCTGGTTGGCGACAGCGATTATTTTTGGGGTCTTTGGTCGCGTCGGATCAGACACTTGATACTCCTCGAGCGCATATTATGACGGGGCCCTCACTTGTTTTACTCTTAACGATGCGATGCTGGAATTGCCACTTTGATTGCGCATCTTCCATCTCTTTTTGCCAATTTTCGCCTTTTGGAAAGATGGCAGTGCCATCCGGGGAAAGATGACGTGATGCGTAGCCAAGCAAAGTCGCGAGATCTGACAACGCGCGCGCAGAAAGAACATCAGCATTGAGCGGTGCAATGTCTTCAATTCTCTTTGAAATGACTTCTGCCTCAGCGCCCGTTTCTCGCAGAACGGTTTTCATAAATACTGCTTTGCGCCTGTCGGATTCAACTAGCGTGACTTTTGAGGGGTTTTTTGTTTCTGTCGCAAGAATAGCAATCACCAGACCAGGAAAACCGCCGCCGGAGCCTAAGTCGGCCCAATGGGAAACTTGCCCCTCCAAAAGCTGCAAAAGCTGTGCGGAATCTATGAAATGTCTCTCCCAAACCCCCATCAAGGTCTTTTTGGACACTAGATTAATCCGTGGATTCCATTTCAACAGTAAGGATTCATAGAGCTCTAACCGGTTCATTGTTTCACGTGAAACATTCAGGCCGATAGATCGGCTCACGCCCGCTTTTCCTTTTTTTGTTGGCGAATCCGTGCCAGCAAAAGCGTGAGTGCCGCCGGGGTCATACCGTCTATTTTCGACGCTTGCGCCAAATTACCAGGCTGGGCCTTGATTAGCTTAGCCTTCAGCTCATTGGAAAGGCCTTCGATAACCGAAAAGTCAAAGCCAACGGGAAAAACCTGTGCTTCATCGCGCTTGATCATTGCCACGTCGCGGTTCTGGCGCTCAATGTAGTTCGCATAAAGTGCATCTTTTTCGATCTGGCTTTGAATTTCTTGGTCAATGGCCGAAAATGTATCATCTAGACGGATCAGCTTGTCGAAATCGACTTCAGGAAACGCAAGAAGCTGAAAACCTGTACGCTTTGAGCCATCCTTGTTGACTTTTATACCTGCTTTATCGAGCTGCTGTGGGGTAAAGCTTTGTCCTTCGACTCTTTCTTTACCGGCGTCCAGGCGCTCCATTTTATCTGAAAACACTGATTTACGGTGCTGGCCCACACAGCCAAGACCAATCCCCGTCGGTGTGAGGCGCTGATCTGCATTGTCCGCGCGCAAAGACAGACGGAATTCCGCGCGCGACGTAAACATTCGGTACGGCTCGCTGACACCGCGCGTAATCAAATCATCGATCATAACGCCTACATAACTATTCGTGCGGCTGAAGATTGCTGGCTCTTTACCCTGTATAGCGAGCGCCGCGTTCAATCCGGCCACAAGCCCTTGAGCAGCGGCCTCTTCGTATCCGGTTGTTCCATTGATTTGGCCCGCTAGGTAAAGCCCTGGCACTGATTTCACCGCAAGCGTATTTTCTAGTGCCCTGGGATCCACGTAGTCATACTCGATCGCATAACCAGGTTGAAGAATCTCTGCGTTTTCAAGACCTTCAATGGAGTGTACATAAGACTCTTGGACATCCTCCGGGAGCGATGTCGAGATCCCATTCGGATAAATCACATTGTCTGATAAACTTTCCGGTTCCAAGAACACCTGATGAGATGTTTTGTCAGCGAAACGCACGATTTTATCCTCGATTGATGGACAGTATCGAGGCCCGACCCCATCGATGTGTCCGCCATACATTGCTGAACGGGTAAGATTCTTTTGGATAATCTCGTGTGTTTTTTCGTTGGTGTGCGTGATTCCGCAGGAAATTTGTTTGGCTGACGCTTCCTTTGACAAAAAGGAAAATAGCACCGGGTCATCATCCGCGGGCTGCATATCAAGCCCATCCCAATTTATAGTCTTGCCATTCAAACGCGGCGGCGTACCAGTCTTCAATCGGCCGAGCGGTAAATCAAATGTGTCTATGCGCTCTGCCAATTTAATTGATGGTTTATCGCCCATGCGCCCACCGGGCCGCGAAACATCACCAATATGAATGACTCCACGCAGAAATGTTCCAGTGGTCAGAACGACTGCTTTGCTTGTGATCTCTGACCCGTCAGCGAGAACTACGCCAGCAACATGATCGCCATCCATCTGAAAGTCCGCGACCTCGCCCTCAATCACGGTCAAGTTGGGTTGCTTTAAGATTTCCGCTTGCATTCCTAAGCGATATATCTTGCGATCTGCCTGCGTCCTTGGGCCTTGCACTGCTGGGCCTTTACGCCGGTTTAAAAGGCGGAACTGGATGCCAGCCTTATCCGCGACGCGCCCCATTAAGCCGTCAAGCGCATCAATCTCTCTGACGAGATGGCCCTTTCCCAGCCCGCCAATGGCCGGATTACAGGACATCACTCCAATCGAGTCCCTGGAAAGCGTGATCAAAGCCGTTCGCGCGCCCATACGTGCCGACGCGTGCGCTGCGTCCGCCCCGGCATGGCCACCACCTATAACAATGACATCAAAATGTTTCACGTGAAACATCCTTACTTTCCGATGCAGAACCGTAGAAAAATCTCGTCGAGGAGGTTCTCAACATCAATTCTGCCAACCAAAGAATCAAGCGCCCTTATAGACGTTCTGATCTCTTCTGCAGCAAGTTCAATGGTCGATTGATCATTTTCGATTGTAGAAAGCGCTTTGCGCAAGTTTTCTTCACCGCGCATCATCGCATCTCGGTGACGCGCGGTAATAGCCAATCCAGCATTCGACGCACGCTTGCTTAGGGTCAGCGAAATGCCCTCAATCAGCTCGGACACGCCAAATCCCGTCGTCCCTGAAATGCCGTTCTCAGGAGATCCGTAAAGGTCCGACTTGGCAACTAAAAGTATGTCATCCTCATTCAAGGTCAGCGGCGGTTTTTCCTCTGGAAGGCATAAAGCCACTCTTAGGTCTGCTTGTTTTGCTCGCTCCGTTGCGCGATCAATTCCGATTGCCTCAACCGGATCATCGGTATCTCTGAGACCAGCGGTATCAAGGACTGTGACCGGTAGTCCGGCAAGGTCCATACGCACTTCAATGACGTCCCGCGTTGTGCCAGCATACTGTGAGGTGATTGCGGCCTCTCTTCTGGCTAACTTATTGATAAGAGTAGACTTTCCGACATTCGGCGCGCCAATTATTGCCACTTCGAACCCGCTGCGTATTCGTTCTGCCGCAGAAGCACCCGCAATCTCTTTACCGAGCTCTGATTTAACATTCTCTATTAGTGACAGCACTTCTGGCGTGACGTCTTCTGGAACGTCCTCATCCGCAAAATCGATAGTGGCTTCAAGAAGTGCCGCGGCTCTAATCAGGCGCTCTCGCCAGTGTTGGGCCTTTTGCCCTAACTCTCCACTAAAAATACGATTGGCCTGCGCTCTCTGTGCCTCTGTTTCTGCTTCTATAAGATCCGAAAGGCCTTCAACTTGCGCCAAGTCCAGATTTGAGTTTTCGAGTGCACGTCTGGTGAATTCTCC
>JBCDDS010000129.1:0-10474 GCA_039180185.1 Pseudomonadota bacterium
ACACATCTTCACAAATCAGTTTCGAGGATGCTTATCCAGCTATGAACGACGTGGCGGGCAACTACCAGCTCCTCGGTTTTGTAAAATCAATTCATGAAGCTCTGGGGTTAGCACCGGCGTCCCCTGCAAACCCTCTTGAGCGCGGCGCGGCAGATATAAGCTTTGTTGAAGCCCGTTTCGGCGCTCTGGATGGATTAGGAGTGACTGGTCCTGGGCGCCATTCAGAAAACGAAGTTCTGAAAGTCGAATCTTTGGCATTATCAACAAAGCGAGCGGCGCTGTTAGTCTTAGCGATTGTGGATATGCCGCTGCCTCAATCTGCTGAGCCTGAAGCTCGAGATTAACGGGGTTGAGCTTGAGCGATCACAATCACATCTCTCGGCCCGATTGGGCACATCCGAAATTCTCGGACGTTTCCATTCGAGAGTTGAAATCGGCGATGGTCAAACAGCCATTGGTCTGGTTGAATGGTCTCAACTCTCAGGCCTTAGACTTCACGCTGATACCTGTGCGCGTAGGTTTCGGCTCCGGCGCTGATCGTCTGCAGATTTACGGGCACTTCGCTAGGAGAAACCCATTGGCCGAAGCGCTGTTGAGCAACGCTCATGCGGTGATCTTATGGCGCGCGGAAAACGGCTATATGTCCCCCACATCATTGTCAGACCGAACCCAAGCACCGACGTGGCTTTATGCTTCAGCCCGATTTTCGGTGAAAGTGCGCTTGTATGGCGACCAACACAGCGTGAACAAAGAGCTGCAACAGATCGTTTCCGATATGGAGCGGCACCACTCAGGGAATTGGGCAACCTCCGAGATGGGGGCAAGATACGACAAACTCGCTCGCGGCGTCATTGCGTTCGAGGCAGATATCGTCGACTTGCAGATCAAGTTCAAACTGGCTCAGGATGAGCGCTCTGATGTGCGCTCAGATCTGGAACGCGCGCTGAGCGTCGACCACCCTGAACTTGCGAAGCTGGTGCAAAAGCACAATCAAGAGATTTTTTAGGCAAGATCACTCTTTTGCTAATCTGCGCGATCGATTGGCAAAGTGACGCTCGGCAAAACATTCAAGAAGACCTCTCAAACTGGAGTGAGTTTGGGAGTTAAACAGAATGAATGAAACGGTTTTGAGCTACCAGGCTGGCTCGCAAGAGCGCAGTGAACTGCTCTCGGCTCTTAGTGAGGTCGCCCCCATCAGTATGCCGATGATTATCGGTGGGCGTCGCCAAGAGAGCCCAGCGCAGATCGAAACGATTTGCCCGCACGATTTCGGACTCAGGCTGGGAAACGCACATTTGGCAAGCGATGCTGATATACATCTCGCGATTACTTCTTGCATCGAAGCCCGACGAGACTGGCAAAGCTTTAGCCAATCTGAGAGGATCTCTATCTTTCGAAAAGCGGCAGACCTCCTTGCGGGGCCTTGGCGACAACGCTTCAACGCAGTTGTGATGGCAGAGCTGTCCAAGACGGTCTACCAAGCTGAGATTGATACGGTCGAGTTGATCGACTTCTGGCGTTTTAACGCATTGTTTCTCGAGCAGATTTCCGATATTCAACCTTACTCGCCTCGAGGCGTTCGCAATCAAGTCGAATACAGGCCTCTCGAAGGTTTCGTTTACGCCGTAACACCCTTCAACTTTGCAGCCATCGCTGGCAACCTCGCAACAGCTCCAGCAATGGCTGGGAATTGCGTTGTTTGGAAACCTTCACCATCGGCCATGCGATGCGCGCAGCTTATAATGAATCTATTAGCTGAAGCTGGCCTCCCGGATGGCGTGATTAATCTTGTCTACGGGGATGCCGAGCAGATTACGGATCTCGTCCTGTCCGATGACCGTCTCGCCGGAGTGCATTTCACGGGATCGACCAAAGTCTTTCAGGCGCTGAACCGGAAAATCGCTGAACGCTCCTACCGAACCTATCCTCGTTTGGTTGGCGAAACAGGCGGTAAGAACTTCATTTTGGCCCACGCTAGCGCCGATCCGGCCGCCCTAAGTACCGCGATCATACGAGGCGCTTTCGAGTATCAAGGCCAAAAATGCTCCGCCGCTTCGCGCGTTTATGTCCCACAGGCGATGTGGTCCGCGATCGAACCAGGCTTGCTTGAAGTCGTAGATACGTTGGCTATGGGCAATGTCTTTGATCTCCACAATTTCATGGGAAGCGTGATCAACAAGCCATCGTTCGAGCGCCTCACACGTGTCATTGCAGACGCCGCAGAAGATCCGGCAGCGACTCTGCTAACCAAGAGAAAACCGGAAAGCGAGATCGGCTATTTCGTCCCGCCTTTAATCTATGAGTCGAGTGAGATTTCGGGGCCATTTCACAGCACCGAGTTCTTCGGTCCGATATGCGCCATTCACCCTTACGCTGAGGAGGACTTTGACGCCCTGTTCAGCAAAATAGACCGAACCAGCGATTATGGACTTACAGGTGCTGTTTTTGCGTTGGATCGAAGCTTCATAAAAAAAGCTCTTAGCGCGCTCACACACAGCGCAGGAAATTTCTACATTAACGATAAACCAACCGGAGCAATCGTTGGGCAGCAGCCTTTCGGCGGCGGGCGGCTATCTGGTACGAATGATAAAGCTGGATCGATGCTAAACATGCTGCGCTGGTTGTCTCCGCGGACCATTAAGGAAACGTACGTCCCCCCAAAAAATCATGTCTATCCGTCAATGCTATGATTGAGATAAATGCCTCTATTGAACGATGGGATCTTTCTGCTCCCTTTCGGATTAGTGGAAATACTTTCTACCGCTGTGAGATGCTGATCGTTGAGTTGATTGAGGATGGGCTCGTCGGACGCGGCGAGGCGACAGGCGTAGGCTATTTGGGCGAGTCTGCTGAAACCATACTGAGTGACGTTGTTAGGTTTCGCAGTCACTGTCCGAGTCAGTTCGATCAACAACAGCTGAATCATTTGCTTCCACCAGGCGGCGCGCGAAACGCCCTCGACTGTGCTCTCTGGGAGTTGGATGCCAAGAAACAAAAGCAAAGCGTCTGTGAGTTGGCCGGGATCCAAAAGCCTAAGCCGCTGAAAACCAACTTGACCATCGGGGCCGGCACACCACAACGGATGCGTGAGAAGGCCCTGGAATATGCAGACGCGCCATTCTTGAAACTAAAACTCACAGGTGATGCGCCGCTCGATGCGGACCGTCTACGTGCAGTTCGAGAGAGCCGTCCGGCCGCGATCCTCAGTGTTGACGCAAATTGCGGCTACGATTTGCAGCGCTTCGTGGAGCTCTCACCGATCCTAGCCGCACTTGGAATTCGAACGGTCGAGCAACCGTTCGCTATCGGACAAGAACCGGACCGCAAAGAGCTTCCCGAAGAGTTTATCTTCATTGGCGACGAAAGCGTACAGACGATCGAAGATCTGGACCGAGCGAGGCAATGCTTTGATGGCGTCAATATCAAACTGGATAAAACTGGCGGTCTTACTCACGCATTGAAAATGGCCAAAGCGGCAAGAGATCTCGGCCTACAAACCATGGTTGGTAACATGGTGGGGACATCGTGGTCCCAGGCGGCTGGTTTTGTCGTCGGCCAGGTTTGCGATCTCGTCGACCTGGATGGCGTCACCTTTCTAAAACAGGATCGAGACCCCGGCGGGAGTATCAATGCCGGGCGGGTTTGGTTTGGAGACGACGTATGGGGACCAGCATCTCCGAACCATAGGGAATGAAATATGTATAAGTTTGAGCCTCCATACCTCCTGTTCCTTGGCGACGCACAAGAACCGGAAGCGATTAAAACAGCTGCGGGCATTGCGCACTGGCGCCCTGGAAGTGTCGCGGGACAATACCGTCTTGACGAGTGCGGCGTTACGTTGGGGTTGCCCAATCTTTCCCCCTCCGACGCCGCCTCACGGGGCGCTAAAACCCTTGTGGTCGGGCTTGCCATGGCCGGCGGCAGCATTCCTGATGCGTGGCGTGCTGCGATACTTGACGCTCTAAGGGCTGGTCTGGATGTCGCGGCAGGGCTGCACACGCGCTTGGCATCTATTCGAGAGATTGCAGAGCTGGCGAACAAACTTGGACGCCGTCTCATAGATGTGCGTCACACCGATCAGATATTTCCCGTTGGCACCGGAGAACCGCGTTCGGGTCGACGTTTGCTAACCGTTGGCACCGATTGTGCGGTCGGTAAGAAGTACACGGCGCTCGCATTATGCGATGAGCTGAAAAAGCTTGGAGTTGATGCTGAGTTTCGGGCCACAGGACAAACAGGGATTATGATCTCCGGCGGCGGAATACCTATGGATTCAGTTATCTCTGACTTTTTGTCAGGCGCTGCTGAGCAGCTCACACCTGACAATCATGCAGATCATTGGGATATCGTGGAAGGACAAGGTAGTCTTCTGCATCCCGCCTATGCTGCCGTCACCTTAGGCCTACTTCACGGCACCCAGCCGGACGCCCTGATCATGTGTCACAAGCCCGGCCGCCAAACGATGATTGGTTTCGATTTTCCGGCACCGGACATTAGACAATGTATCGATCAATACCTTACAGCAGGATCGCTTACGAATCCCGATTGCCGTTTCATCGGCGTTAGTTTGAATACGCAGGGGCTTTCAGCTGATCTGGCGGCACAAGAGATCTCAAAGATGCGTGAATTGACAGGCCTACCTTGCGCAGATCCGATACGGACCGGCCTGAGTGAGATTGCAGAACAGCTTCTCTGACCTCTCGAAGTGTTTAGGGTTAGGACCAATGCGCACAGCGCTTCGCCTGGTCCCAAAGTAGCCGTTGAGAAAGCAAACGGTTTCTGGCGATTACGCATGAGTTTTGATTCATCGCATACTTCAAACGAAGAAATGAGCCTCGCTACGGCGAATGCAATCGGCATGCTGGATTGTCATGCTCAAATTGCGCTTGTGAAAGCCGGTGAGATCGCTCAGTCAGATCTCGAAAGATCGGCCCGCCTTCGTATTGAATCATTGAACCCGGTATTGAATGCCGTAGTCCATGTATCGGCCTCGTTTGAAAGCGAAAGAGATGAGACCGCTGCGATGGCGGGCCTGCCTTGGCTGCTAAAAGACGGCTTAGACTATGCTGGACTTCCTAAACATTGCGGATCCAGAGCACTGGCCAACAGAAAGCCTGATGAACTTGCGTTTCCATTTACCGAGCGCTTTGATGCTAAGGGCTTGGTGGTGCTTGGCAAAACCAACGTTCCCGAGTTTGCCCTTCTTCCAACAACAGAATCTATTCTCTATGGACCTGCCATCAACCCTTGGGACTCGATACGATCTCCAGGGGGATCAAGCGGCGGAAGTGCTGCAGCTGTCGCATCAGGAATGGTGCCTATCGCACATGCCGCTGACGGAGGAGGATCAACTCGAATTCCAGCATCTTGTTGCGGGCTTGTTGGTTTAAAGACCGGGCGCGGCGCCAATGTCCGTGCTCGCCCCCCGCATTTGATCGAGGATCTGCTGACCAGTGATAGCGTTTTTACGCGGACAGTTAGAGACGCCGCTTGGGCTTTCGCGGCAGCACATCCGGAGCCACGGAAGTCGATTGAGCGGCCATTGTCTCAGCAATTGCGCATTGCTGTTACTGAAATCGGATTAAGCGGCAAGTCTCCGACACAAGAAGTCTCCGCAGTTTTGCGCCAGACAGCCTTCTTATGCGAGCAGCTTGGTCATCATGTTGAATTTATAAAGAGCCCGAGCAACGGACCTGATGTCATTGATGCCTTTAAAACCATTTGGGGCCTCCTGGCGAATGACTGCATCACCTCAACACTCGGCGACGCCGATCGTGCCTTGAGCCTTGACCAATTATACGAGCCGTGGACCCGAGAGCTCGCTGCATGGGGCAAAACACTCAGTGTCTACGACATTGAAAGGCTATATCTTCAAGTATCGTTGGCACAACAAAAGTTCCAGAGTCTATTCGATTCCTATGACTGTGTGCTTTCGCCGGTCCTGTCCTCATTGCCCTTAAAACTCGGTGAGCTGGACCCAACCGGCAGCTTCGAGGACAACATGGAGCTGATGTTTAACTATGTCGCATTCACGCCCCTCCATAATCTCACGGGTCACCCCGCCATTTCTTTACCATTGTTCCGATCGCCAAGTGGATGCCCGGTCGGCAGTATGTTCGCGGCCGCGCGTGGGCAGGAAGAGCTTCTTCTTTCGCTAGCTTTAGAGTTGGAAACTGCCAATCCTTGGGCAGATGTCTGGCCTTCGCTTTCCATCGCAAGCAAAAAACCAGAGCAACGATAGATAATGAGGCGCCAAACATGGGGCAGCTAAAAACGAACCCGCAGACCAGAAGCCGAGGAAAGCAGGCATTGCGGCGAAAGTCTATTTCGGAGCTCCAAAAAGACGGTGAAACGTCCGGCTTGGACCGAAAGCTCGGCGCGCTGAATATTGCCTTCCTGGGTGTGGGTTGCATTGTTGGCGCTGGAATCTTTGTCCTGACTGGGACAGCAGCCGCGAATTATGCGGGGCCAGCGGTCATTATATCATTTCTGCTCGCAGCTCTAGCATGCAGTTTAACGGGCCTGTGTTACGCTGAGCTCGCAAGCATCATTCCAGTTTCAGGATCGAGTTACAATTATTGCTATGCCTCGCTCGGCGAGGGTGTTGCGTGGCTCTTAGCTTGGATACTGATTTTCGACTACACGCTGGCACAAGCGCTCGTGGGCGGCGGATTTGCGGCTTACCTCACTAGCTTTCTGAGCGATTTCGATATTCATGTTGCCAGCCAATTTGCGACATCTACAATCGAAGCGTCGAAGTCGGGTGGCAGAACGACCTTTGCGACATCGCAAAGCACTAATCTTATTGCAGTGATTGCAATCATGATCGCCGCTTTGCTGCTGACACGAGGGCTCTCAACCTCAACGCGCGTCAACAACGCACTCGTCGTCGTGAAAGTATTCGTGCTCGTGTTGTTTGTTCTCGTCGGCTTAACCTCGCTCAACCCGGACAACTGGCAGCCATTTATTCCCGAAAATCAAGGCGGCTTCTCATATGGTTGGGAGGGTGTGTTTAGGGCCGCTTCTATTTTGTTTTTCGCGTATTTGGGCTTTGAAACAATCTCGACTGCGGCTGGAGAAGCGCGCAACCCTCAAACCGATATGCCGGTCGGTATTATGGGAGCGCTTGGCCTTGTGACAGTTCTCTATATTGCAGTTGCAGTGGTACTGACAGGCATCGTCAGCTATACTGAGCTATCGACACCCGATCCGATCGCTGTTGCGCTAGACAGTATCGGTAGAAGCTCGTTTGGACTGATTATCAAAGCCGGTGCCATTCTCGGGCTTGGTTCCGTTTTGTTGGTCAATGCCTATGGTCAATCACGGATCTGTTTTGCTGTTTCAAAAGACGGACTATTGCCATCGCTCTTCTCAAAACTTCACACCAAGCATGCATCGCCAGCATTGGGGGTGATTGCACTCGGCATACTATCTGCAATTCTTGCGGCCTTTTTGCCGATCACCATTCTGGGCGATCTTATTAGCATCGGAACTGGATTCGCATTTTCGATTGTTTGTTTAAGTGTCATGTATCTGAGAACCAAAAGCCCAGAAACGGAGCGGAAATTTCGGGTCCCGTTTGGCGGCGTAAGGGTGAATGGAGTCTGGCTGGGATTTGTCCCCGTCGCCGCCATTGTCTTGTGCTGGGTGATGATCATTCCTGTTCTGATAGATATTGTCGGACAGGCGAGATCTGGACATGCTTTACCAATCGTCATTTTAACGCTTTGGATCATCCTTGGCACACTCATATATATCTTGTACGGGCTTCGAGGCAGTCGGCGACACATAGTCATTGCGTCATCCTCAAACACGGATTCCTAACGTGCGTGCATCGAATCTCATCCACATCAATGAGCTTATTGCTTCGGTCAGCGACTTGGCAGATCCTGGCGCCAAAGTAAGGCTCGATAATGGATGGCGGACGCAAATTCCAGGTGGATATGGCTTTCGACATGAATATGAAGAAACGACCGCCCGCGGCGCATGGGAATTTCGGCTTTTGCGTCCCGGTCTCTCAATTGCCATCGTCAACTACGCTGTGCTCGAAGAAGCGCGCCGCCGTCACATCATGGAAAACTATTTGGTGCTGTCGTCGGTCCTGTCAGGGCAAAGCTCGATTACCGACAAATTGGGCACGGAAGGCGAGCTGACGAAAGGTTATTGTACGGTCTACGGCCACGTGGCCGGACAAGCGATTGAGACCCTTTACAGTCCTGACCAGCCGCTGAAGTGGGTGTCGATATTTATTGATCGCAATGTATTTAACAAAGTCGTCTCGATTGAGCCAGATGAGTTGCCCCGCCCGGTTCAAGAGTTTATTGCATCGAACCGTTCGATGACACCGAGAAACATACCCCTTTCGACAGCTGCCCTCTCCGCGACCAATGACATTCTACATTGCGAGTTTGAAGGCGGCTATGCGCAGACTTATCTGCATGCGAAAGCTGTCGAATTGGCTTGTTCAATATTGCATGTGCAGCGCGTGACCGAAGACGAAAGTTATTCGGAGTCTGCCTTTTCGGGTCAGCATATCCGAAAGCTCAAGATTGCGAGACGGCGACTAGAAGAACGACTGGATGATCCACTCAATATTTCTGAGTTATCCGATTATGTCGGCCTGACGCGCCAGCAGCTTCAAGCCGGATTTCGACTGCTTTTTGATAATACTGCCGGTCGGCTTCGTGACAAGATCAGAATGAAGCGCGCCAATGAACTTATACAATTCACGGACATTCCAATCATTCAGGTTGCTTTAGAAGTCGGCTATGATCATCACTCCAGCTTCAGCCGCGCATTTCGCAATGAATTTGGCATATCACCAACAGATTTGAGACTCGCCGCGCAACGCGAACAAACGCGCGAAGAGGTCGTTTCAGTTCACGTTAAGTCTGAGTGAGTCGATCACAAATGGACCTGATGTTAGATGCTGCATATTCGTTCGAAGGCTACCGTTGCGCTGTTGGTAGATCATATGCAGAGGATTCGAAGAATGCTCCTCGCTAAGTGCGCCTAACAACTGGCGCGATTAACAAACCGCGATTCCGTGCAAGCCTTCGCTAGCTCGAATAGCGATTGAATTCGGGTGCCTGAGGCCGTTAAGGTAATGTCTGCTGTTGCTCGCTTTTCAGAACGTGCGAGCGACTGTTTTAGGGTGTGGTCTCAATGGGTCGTCGCAACACTTCGGTTTTTAGCAACTGGAGTGAAGCAGATGAGACCTCGGATATATTATTCAGCTAGCGCCTCGGTCGGAGAAACAGTTTACCCGCATCCAAAGATCATTCTTGTTTCATCTTACGAATAGACAAATCGCATGATCTTTCGGAGGACATCGAATGTACAAGTTCATCCAGAGCCTGCTCGCCGCGCTAATGACGAGCGCCATTGCGAGTTGCGAAACTAAGCCAGCAACATCCAGCCCACCGATAGTCGCGCCTCTCTCTCACGCTGTCGCGATGGGGTTCACACCATGGCCAGCCGATTTAACCGCGGCCGGTGTCGATCGAACCTATGCGTACATCCATGATCACGCCAATCTGATGGCGCATCATTTTGATGGTGGGATCCCGTGGGATGAGGCATTGGAGAGCGCGCCGTTTCCGAAACACTTGCGCGATGACTGGGCGGTGCGCAAATCTCGAACCCCAGGACACTTCCAGACCTTTGTCGCTGTCACCCCTTTGGATTTCGATCGCACCGGATTGGCGCTTGCATGGACCGATGCCGGGGATAACAAAGCTCTTTCGTCGTCCTGGTCCCAAAAACCCCTCAATCACCCGGATGTAAAACGCGCTTATCTAAACTATGTCGAACGCGTCATCGCGTATTTCCAACCGGATTATCTGGCGATTGGAATCGAAGCGAACATCATGGTGTCGAAGTCGCCCTCCGATTGGAGCACATATCTTGACCTCAACCAACACACCTACAACGCGATCAAGACAACACACCCGAACCTCCCCGTTTTCACCAGCGTTCAATATGAGCATCTTCGAGGCATCGAAGACGACTCAAAGAGACATGCCGATAAGCAATTTGCCGCGGTGAAGGCGCTTATGAAACACAGTGATCTGATGGCCCTGAGCACATACAAGTTCGGACAGCTTCACCCCAATCCCATGCGCGCAGGTTACTTTGAGAGTGCTGAGACTTTTGGCAAACCCATCGCAATCGCAGAGTCTGGAGCGATGTCTGCCCCGGTTAAAATTTTTGGAACCCGGCTGCCTGCCGACGAAGCAGGACAAGCGCGATTTGTCTCCGGCGTCTTGGATTATGCCGTTCAAAATCAAGTTCCCTTCGTCGTCAATTGGGTGGCGGTGGACTTCGATCCGATGATTAAGAAATTGCCATCACCGATGGGCGAAATTGCCAAAGCCTGGGTTCATACAGGTTTGCAAGATGCCGATGGCGACGACAAAGCCGCAGCAAGTGTCTGGAACTCGTACTTGGCCGCGCATCAAACGGAATAGTCTGT
>JBCDDS010000130.1:0-10473 GCA_039180185.1 Pseudomonadota bacterium
GACTGGCCTCAGTCGGCAAGGGGGATGAGGCCGCGCGTTTAAGGCCGACCTCGGATCGCGTACGAGAGAGCCTATTTAACGTGCTGATGTCGCGCTTTGGTGACCCGGTTGAAGGTGCAGGCGTGCTGGATCTTTTTGCGGGTACCGGCGCGTTAGGTTTAGAGGCGCTATCCCGAGGCGCGTCGAAGGCAACATTCGTGGAAAACGGTCGGGTGTCGCAGAAGATCTTACGTCAGAATGTAGACATTTGCGATGTGGCGGATGTTACTCAAGTGATAACGCGAGACGCAGTAAAACTGAGCTCAAACCACGACGACCCGTTCGACCTAATCTTCCTTGACCCGCCCTACGGAAAAATGCTTGGAGAAGCAGCCCTTCGCAATGCAATGGATCACGGCTGGATCGCAAAGAATTCTGTGGTGGTTTGGGAAGAGGGCTATGCAATTGAGGTATTGGACAGGTTCACTCTTCTCGACGAGCGACGTTACGGCGACACGGTTGTTCACTTCCTGGAAGCTGAATAGGCACCCGTATCTAACCCTTCATCAAATCCGGCAAATCACCGGTCAGGCCCGCCGCCTCTCTGATCATGCCGCGGCGCAGGGCGGGGATGGCGTTGATTGTGCCCATTCCGATGTTGCGGATCGCCCGCAGAAAGCCATTGTCGTTTGAAAACAGGTGGTTCGTCAGATCTGTGGTGACTGCGAGTGCGGTTGTGTCAAAGCGTCGCCATTGCTGATACCGGGCCAGCACATCTGACGCGGCGAAGTCTTCACCGCGTTTGACCGCATCTGAAATCACCTGCGTTAACGCTCCAACGTCGCGCAGCCCGGCGTTAAGACCCTGCCCGGCGATGGGGTGAATGCCGTGCGCCGCATCACCGATAAGCGCCAACCGATCCGCAACGAAGTGATTAGCGATACTGAGGCCCAACGGGTAAGAGAACCGTTCTCCGCGTAGCTTGATATCACCGAGAAAATCACCGAAACGAGGACGCAAAACCTCGATGAAATCCTGGTCGCTCAGCGCTTCAAAGCTCTTGGCGGTTTCATCGGCTTCAGACCAGACGATGGAGCTGAGATTGCCGGGTAGGGGCAATATCGCCAGAGGCCCCGGCGGCATGAAGAACTGATGCGCTACACCGTGATGTGGCTCGCTATGCTCTACCGCTGCGACCAGCGCGGTTTGACCATAGGACCACCCCGTTCGCTTTATGCCGGCGCGCTGCGCAGTGCCGGAGGCACGACCATCGGAGCCTACGACAAGTGCGCCGCTCAATTTTTTGCCCGAGCCAAGCGTGAGCGTTACCTGCGTGCCCGAGACATCTTGTGCGATCACTGTGTCGGTTATTTGGGTGATAAGCGCCTCTGCCTTAAGTGCTTCCAGCAAGGCCTGACGCAAGTACCGGTTCTCGCACATATGGCCCATCGGGCCGTCCTCAATCTCGGCATGATCAAAATGCAAAAAACATGGTGCGGCACCTTCTCCGGCGCGGCCATCGGTGACCTTTATCTCCAGGATCGGCTGCGTTTTTCCGTCTAGTGCAGACCAAATCCCAATCGCTTGCAGCAAACGCACTGAGGCCAACGCGAGCGCGGAGGATCGTCCATCAAACGCTGGTTTCTTGCGTGTGGTTTGGGGCAGTGCGTCTATGAGTACGACGTCACGCCCGGCCTGCGCCAACGCCAACGCAAGGGACGATCCGGCCAGTCCTCCACCAACAATGAGTATCTCGCTTGCGTTTGTCATATCTCAAATATGTCCGCCTGTCCGTGAATGTCCATGCGCCCAAAAGTCTTTTGTCGTCTTCGACTTGCCAATGGAATGACCATCTGCGTTGATGCGCCTGTCGAAGCGGAAGGAGAGCAAAGTTGACCGACTGGCTTTATATGACGGCTGGTGATCTCGGGCGCGCAATTGGTGCTGGCGAGATTGGGCCGGTTGAGCTTACGGATGCATACCTTGCCGCCATCGACAGTCATTCCGAGAGAGATCGGATCTATTCTGCAGTCACGCATGATCGGGCTCGCGACGAAGCGCGTGCATCAGAAAAACGTGCTCGGTCGAATGCGCGGCGCGGTCCCTTGGACGGAGTGCCGATTAGCTGGAAGGACCTGTTTGACAGTGCCGGAACCGCGACAGAAGCAGGCAGCAAGCTCTTGCAAGATCGCGTACCGGATACAGATGCTGTCGTGCTTCGCAACGCCACAGAGGCAGGTCTCATTTGCCTTGGCAAAACTCATATGAGCGAATTGGCATTTTCTGGCCTTGGCCTGAATCCAATGACGGCCACATCTCCCAACGTGAATGACCCTAAGGCCGTACCTGGAGGATCTTCGTCCGGGGCGGGGGCAAGCGTGGCCTTTGGTTTAGCGGCCTGCGGCATTGGATCAGACACAGGCGGGTCTGTGCGCATCCCGTCGGCATGGAATGATCTGGTCGGGTTAAAAACCACATCCGGCCGTGTGTCCTTGAGAGGCGTCGTGCCACTATGTGCCCGTTTCGATACGGTTGGTCCTCTGTCGCGGTCAGTCGAGGATTGCGCGTTGATTTTGGCCGCTCTTGAAGGACATTCGTCAAAACCAATTGAAGCTCGCCCAATTGAAAGCCTGCGCGTCGGCGTGCTGCAAACAACCGTATATGAAGACATCCGTGATGCACCAAAAACTGCGTTTGAAAACACTATGGTGAAACTCAAGGCCGCTGGAGTAATACTTGAGGATTTTGACGCGCCAGAAGTAGCAGAGGCGATGCCTTTGTCAGGGATACTTTTCACGTCCGAGGCGTATGGCACGTGGGGCGATGTTATAGAGTCCGATCCGGAGAAAATGTTCGCCCCAATCCGCGACCGATTCAGATCTGGTAGGGATTTTAAAGCCACTGACTATGTGGCCGCGTGGAACAAGCTTGAATCCTTTAGAGACGAATGGTCAGCTCGCGTTGCTTCATACGATGCCGTGGTAATGCCAACGGCACCTATTCTGCCGCCAAACGCGGAAAGGCTGATGGTCGATGACGAATACTACGTCACAGAGAACTTGCTTGCACTTCGCAACACACGCGTAGGTAACTTGATGGGACTATGTGCCATGAGTTTGCCGACCGGTGTTCCGTCATGCGGGCTCATGCTTTGTGGCAACCCAAATGAGGAAGAGACACTGCTTAGTGTTGCGCTAAGTATAGAAGGCGCCCTGTCATAGGACGCCTTCGCGAATTTTCTGAAAACTCAAATAGTTGTCAGCGCCGTGACGTGGTAGGAATTCTGAGCAGTCTGGACAGCGAGAAACCATCGTCATGCTTGCAGGTCGGGTCTTCGCCGTGTTTCACGACAAGTGGCAAAATATCGTCGGCCATGCGGGCATGCGGTGCCATAATAGAGCCGGTGTAGGGTTTGCGGTTGCTTAGCAGCCCTATTGGGAAGCTGGCCATCCTTGCATGCCTTGAAAAAATTGAACCGGTGAACGGTTTGCGCTGGCTTAGTAGTGAAATTGGGAAGTTCGCCATGCGTGGCCCACCAGGCATCAAAGCGTTCTGACCCATCTTGCCGTTTATCAGCAAAGGAAATGGCCAATTGGCCATCCGCTGATGGCGACCAAATATCGTCGCGGTCCAAGGTCTGCGTTTGCTGATCAGTCCGATTGGGAAATTGGCCATGCGCGCGTGTCGCGAAAAGATCGAGCCTGTGAAAGGACGTCTCTTGCTGGTTAGTCCGATTGGGAAATTGGCCATACGAGCATGAGCTTCAAAGATCGAACCTGTATAGGGCCTGCGTTTGCTGATCAGCTTAAACGGCCAATTGGCCATGCGTGCATGCGGCTCAAATATCGATCCGCTGAACCTTTTGGTCCGTATGGTCAGCGGGATTGGCCAGTTTGCCATATGATAGGTGTTGCTGTCTGGGTCTCTGAACCGTGACAACATCAGCGGGTGGTCACGCATTACACTACTGACACGACGAGGTTCGTAAGACAGTGAAACTTCTTCGGATACTCGGCCCATATCGACAGCGCCCATTTGTGCCGTCACCTCGCGGGTGATCCGAGCGATGCCGAGCGGCTTATAGCCTGCTCGCACCATCACAACAGCGCCACCGTTTTCCATGCGTTTCTGATAGGCGTCCACTGTTTTTGGCTGCACGTTTGCGGCTAAAAGTTTCTCCGCAAAAGTACCAGCATCTTCAAGCAACGAGACGTCTCGTGCCGAGAAACGTTCGCGCTGCACTAATTGGTGCTTGACCGAACGTGCCCGACTAGCGCTTTCAAAGTACCGCGTAATAATTTTCGTCATGGAACCTCCAGTCTTTTAATCTCTTCCGATCGCTTCGGTTAATCCGCGCGTTGCAACGACAGGGCCGGAGCTCAATCGGTACGCCATCACAACGGCTGCAACCAAAAACGCGATTTCGATTGTGAACACAAAATTGTAGGGCGCGTGGGGTGATAATCCAGACAGTGCAGGACTACCGACAATGATGTCACGCAAGATGCCCGCAAGTGCGACACTCAGTCCGGCCGCTGTTGCTTGTACGGCCCCCCAAGTGCCAAGTGATAAACCAATCTGGTCCTTGGGCGCGCGTCTGATCGTTGCCGTAAGCGTTGCGTGACCGAACAGACCAGCGCCGAGGCCAGTCAAAAATGTCCCGATCAGGAACATCGCAACGCCGCCTCCAAAGGATGATGCGATTATTGCTGCGAAACCTGGTATGCCGATCAACGCGCCAATCTTTCCGAGGGTTTCCGGCGCGCCGCCGCTACTGAGTACGCGCGATGCGAACCCAAAACCAATGAGCGTACCACCGGCAAGAAGTGCGGTGAGTTTTGTAGTGTCCGCGACAGATAGACCGAGCGCTTGACCGCCATAAGGTTCAAGCAACACGTCAGCCATCGCGTAGCCAAACGTGCCGAGACCCACGATCAGCAAAAGCTGCTTTGTTCCTGGTCGCTGCAAAAGACCTTTGAGTGCCGTCTCGAACCTTTCAGGTTTGCGGTTCGCCATTTTTCGCGCGCGTTCTCGGTCGCGTGCTTCCTGCTTCCAAAGGGCAAAAAGATTGAGCGATACAGTGGTTACCGCGGCACCTTGAATCACCTGGATCAAACGTCCAGGCGTGTAATTTTCAAGTAGCGCGCCAAACACGAGCGCGCTCACAACCATGCCTAACAAAAGCATGACGTACATAAGCCCGACAACCTTTGGCTGATCGTCCTCTTTAACCAAGTCCGTGGCGAGCGCGAGGCCAACCGTTTGCACCATGTGGACACCAGCGCCGACCAGAAGGAAGGCAAGTGCCGCGGACGTGTATCCTATCCATCGCGGCGCATCGATCGCTTCTCCGTAGCCGGACAAAACGAGCAGAGCGAATGGCATAATGGCGAAGCCACCAAATTGATACATTGTGCCCTTCCAGATGTAAGGCACACGTCGCAGTCCAAGCGCGCTGACATGATTGTCGGACTTAAACCCGATCAATGTGCGGAAAGGGGCGAATAAAAGCGGAAGTGCCAACATCACGGCAACAATGCTCGCCGGCACTGAAAGTTCTACGATCATAACCCGGTTTAGGGTGCCAACAAGCAGCACAAGCGCCATACCGACCGTGATCTGAAACAGGGAAAGCCGGAGCAATCGCGATAGCGGAACATCCTCAGACGCAACATCTGCAAACGGCAGATATCGTGGACCAAGGGCCGCAAGTTTCTCAATTGCATAGCGACGGTAGTTAAACATTTTTTTCCCGTGGCAGTATTTTGCCCGAGAGACACGCCCCCGTTTGCGTGTGTCTCGTGCGGGGTGCTAAGGGCCCATCCCCGAAAGTCGGGGCCCAAGGCTTACTCTGGCAACGGACTGGCCGATGCCAATACATCAGATTCCTGAAGTATTGCCTTTGCGGTCGTTCCGTCTGGTAGGATCACTGTGATTTCCTTGCCACCATCGTGGGTCGGAACAACATAGCTAGCCTTTGCAGTGTCAGAGGTTTCTGTGGACAGCGCTGCTGTACCATCACCGGTGCCCATTGGAACACCTTGAAGGAAATCATCTACCCATGACGTATTGCTGAGAACAGCTGTGTGCACTGCGAAAGAGCCAACAGCTACTGCACCGAGGAAAATCGGCACGCCTACGTTAGGTGATACCACCAGCCACATTTTTGCATTGTTCATGTCTGTGCCTCCTTATCCGAGCCAGGGCGTTGAAACCGCCACTAGGATATGGGCAAGCAGCGCAATCAGACCGAACACACGTGTGCCATCAATAAGATAGCTGTGCACCTCCTCCGCTTCGCGGAGTGTCAGACCTGTCGGCCAGACCTTATCGGGATCATCCGACATCTTTGCTTCTCCTTACTTCACAAATTCCACGGCCTGCCAAAACACGCATTAGAAGAGGCGCATGTGGGAGCAGTCCGTCAGCTAGCGCTGATACGCGACTAACTTAGCGACAAAATGTCACAGTTTATATACAAAGGCAATTGTAAATAAAAACATACACAAAGATTTTCACTCAGCATTCCTAGGCGAATTACGTGCGAGCGCAAGCTCGCGCTGAAGTACGCATTTGAGAACCCTGCCGAATTCAAATCGGCAGGTGTCAAAACAATGAACTCAGTTGGAAGAAACTTGGACAGTTCGCGTAACTTCAATTCGCGACTTATCCAGTCGTGCAGCCGGGCACATAAAATGCCCGGCTGCGAATATTTTCGTTAGGCCGCTACCCGTTTAGAGCCGCGTGTCCAGGCAAGCGGTTTGACCACGTCATCTAACGGTGTTTCTGCAACATGGTTGATGTAGTTGGACATCACTTTTTGCGCTAGACCAAGGATCACATCAAGAACAGCACGATGACCGTATCCAGCGTCAAAAAATTCCTGCATTTGTTGCTCACTTACGTTGCCGCGGTTACGCAGCATGCGCAGGGTGAAAGTACGCAGTGCTTCAAGTTTTGCACTCGGCAGCGGCGTTTCGTTGCGCAGCGCTTCTGTAATATCATCGGACACTTTCATCATCTTGGCGATGCCGGTGTGCGCGGGAACACAATAGTGGCATTCATGCTCAACATTGATGGTTTGCCAGACCACGGTCATTTCTTCGGCGTCAAAGTCGGTTTGCGTAAACAGCTTGTGCAGCACTTGATAGCCTTCGAGTGCCTGCGGGCTTTCGGCCATTACTCTGTGAAGGCCTGGAAGACGGCCAAAAGCTTTTTGGCTGTTTTCCAAAAGCGGTCTTGATCCTTCTGGTGCGCTTTCAAGATCGTGAGATGGGAAGTTTGACATAGATGGTTCCTTTTTGGGTTACTGAAGGTGGAGTGAGTGATGTTTATTCAGAAGGGCCGAAGCCCAGAAACGGGTTCTGTGAAATTAAATTTGGGCTGTCTTAAACGGTGAACGAAAATTGTATTGGTGTACAAATAATTGGTGTACCATGTAAATCTAATCAAAAAAAAGTGAGATCCGTTTAGACAGACCCGACTGTCTTGTTTTCAAGCCATTCTGAGATGTGGCTTTTGATCTCGTTCATCTCATCGACGACGCGGTGCGCTGTGTCGGAATCGAGACCAGTAGCCTCCCCAAGGCCCTGAGGTACTTGAAGCGCTTTTTTGTAAGCTTCTTTGCCTTTCTCGGTCAGGTAGACCCGAACACGGCGCTCATCGGCGTGGCATCTAATCCGGGTTACAAGGCCGAGCTTTTCAAGACGCTGAACCATCGGCGTCGCGGTGCCACCGTCGATTTCCAGTGCGTTGGCAATTTCGCTGACGAGAATTCCATCTTCCTGCCACAGCAAAAGCAGCGCCACGTACTGTGGATATGTGACACCAAGTTCTTCGAGCAAAACGCTATATGCTTTCGTAACAAAGCGCGATGTGGAGTAAAGCGCAAAGCAAAGCTGTTGCTGCACTTTGAGTTTTCCATCTTTATCGGTCTTAGTCGGCTGCATGTTGGCTTGTGTAGTGTCCTGTCGTTTTCCCTGACATGAAATTGTCGTTTGTCGCGAGATATTCAAGCCTGTGAAGAGGGTTGAATGCAAATTGGTCTGGGTCAAAAAGTTGTTAACATCAGCGTTTCTGTGCCGTGCCTTAACCTAATTTTTTAACTCCGACAGCACGATTGCCAAAAATGCCACAATCGCTCTTTGCTAGGTTCGTTTTGCTGGACGGGCTTTCAGCGGTTTTGTACTCTCAGCACAAACGGGGCGGCAATGATCCCGTAACTTGAGGCAGTCGAGATGTTCCCTGAGCGGTTTGCGAACCTTCCGGAATATGCGTTCCCGCGTTTGCGCGCTCTTTTGGATGTGCATGAACCGGGTGGCGATGTCGTGCACATGACCATCGGAGAACCTAAACATGATTTCCCGCCTTGGATCATGGACATCATCGCAGAGAACTCTGGCGGATTTCGCCAATATCCTGTCAACGAGGGCATGCCAGAGCTAAATGCCGCATTTTGTGATTGGGCAAAACGCCGTTACGGCGTATCGCTAAATCCTGATCAAAACGTTATGGCGCTCAATGGCACAAGAGAAGGCCTCTACAATGCGATGATGGCACTCGCGCCGGAACACAAAGATGGCCAGAAGCCGATCGTTTTGCTGCCGAACCCATTCTATCAAGTCTATATGGTCGCCGCCTTGAGCGTGGGCGCAGAACCGATGCTTTTGCCAGCGGTAGAAGATAACGGTTTTTTGCCAGACTTCGAAAGCCTTTCACCTGATATACTTGATCGCGTCACAGTGGCCTATCTTTGCTCGCCCTCTAACCCGCAAGGCGCGGTGGCGAGCAAAGACTATTGGATGACGCTGATCAACTTAGCCGAGAAGCATGATTTCAAGGTCTTTGCGGACGAGTGTTACTCTGAGATTTACCGCAACACGCCGCCGCCGGGTGCACTAGAAGTGGCTGCGGAAATGGGCGTCAATCCTGAGCGTGTTGTGGCGTTCCACAGCCTCTCGAAGCGCTCCAACCTGGCAGGCCTGCGCAGCGGTTTCGTTGTTGCGGGGCCGGAAAGTACACAGCGCATTCGGTTGCTGCGTTCTTACGCAGGCGCGCCTTTGCCAATGCCTCTGCAGCACGCGGCAGTGAAGGTTTGGTCGGATGAAGCGCATGTAGATGAAAACCGCGCACTCTACCGCGAGAAATATGAGATCGCCGACGAAGTCATGGGAGGCATCAAAGGGTATCAAGGCCCTGCGGCTGGTTTCTTCCTTTGGCTGCCCGTTGAGAATGGCGAAGAGGCTGCGGTGCGTCTTTGGAAAGAAACCGGTGTGCGGGTTCTGCCCGGTGCCTATCTGAGCCGCGAGGTTGATGGTTTTAACCCTGGTGCAAGGTTCATCCGGGCTGCTTTGGTGGCCCCAAAAGAAGAGGTGGCAGACGGCCTGAAACGGCTGCGCGACTGCCTGTACAAGTAAAATAAGGACGAGGCGAAATATGGCATTTCAAACACGCGGAAGAGACCCGCTCTTAGACAGTTCGATGGCTGAGGCAATCGAAAAGCGGGGTAAAGAGCTGTTAGGACTGGTGCTGATCGCTCTTGCAGGTTTAGCCGCGTTGATGATTGGCTCCTATCATCCTGATGATCCGAACTGGATGGTCGCGACAGACACGCCTGTTCGTAATTGGCTGGGCTCAATTGGGGCTTCGATCGCTGCACCGCTGTTCATGATAGTTGGTTGGGGTGCTTGGGGTCTCGCCATTGTACCTGCGGCATGGGGGGCACGGTTTGTCCTGCACAAAGGCAACGAACGTGCCATCGGCCGCCTGATTTTTGCGCCGATCTGGATAGCACTATTGGCGCTGTACGCGTCTTCGCTGACGCCAAATGAAAGTTGGCTCGCAACGCATAGTTTCGGTCTCGGCGGTTTGTTTGGCGATACAGTACTGGGCGCACTTCTTGGCGTTTTGCCCGTCGGCGCAAGTATGGGTCTGAAAGCGCTCTCGATCCTCTTCGGGATTTGTGTTGTGGCATTGGGAGTTTTCGTTCTCGGGTTCACGCGCACGGAGATCAGCAGGTTCGCCCGCTTTCTTCTGGTCGGGATTATTCTGATTTACGCTAGTATCCGTGCCACTTTGGGGTTTGCCGCCAGAGGCAGTGTACACGTCGTCAGTACAACGCATAGCAAGGTTTCGGAAATGCGGGCCAATCGCGCCGAAAGACGTCTTGAAGCGGCGCAAGAAGCAGAGGCAGAGGCGCGCGTGCGCGAGCCTGTCATCAGCAGGACACGCGTCGCGGTTTCACCAGAAGCGCAGAATGCAGCGCGTTCGCTTGTTGCCGAACGCACAGCCACACCTGCTCCTGAGAAGTCGGGGGGTTTGCTCTCGCGGATGCCGTCACTGATCCGCAAACCTGAGCCGGCCGAAGCGGCGAGTTCGCAACCTTTACCGACTGAGCCGGCTGAACGGGTGAGCGCCAAGATCGCCGACGCGATCCGCCAACGCGTGAATCAAGACCCAGTCATAGGTGGGGAAACCAACGCCGTACTTACCAAA
>JBCDDS010000131.1:0-10347 GCA_039180185.1 Pseudomonadota bacterium
CATGTAGCTGTAGTATCCGCTTGAATATCCGTCCCCGGAGAAGACATGCGCGAATTGAGGCGTGGCGTGTCGCATGACGATCGCCTTGGGCATCCCGATTTCTCGCAGAATATCTTCTTGCCGCGCCATAGAATCGTCTGGTGCTTTTCCCTCATGGAATGCTAGATCCACGAGCGCCGACGCAACATATTCCACCGTTTGAAATCCCATATCAAACGTTGCTGCCGCCAGAACCTTATCCAGCATGTCTTTAGGCATTGGCTCGCCTGTTTCGGCATGAGTGGCAAATTCCGCCAAAACCTCTGGAACCTCCAGCCAATGCTCATAGAGCTGACTTGGAAGCTCGACAAAGTCACGGGCAACTGAAGTGCCTGAAATGGACTCATACGTCACATCAGAAAGCATCTGATGCAACGCATGGCCGAATTCGTGAAACAACGTTCGGGCGTCGTCATAACTCAGCAGCGCTGGCTCACCCTTGGCAAAATTGCAGACGTTGAAGACCACGGGCGCCTGCACTTTTGGAAACTTGGCCTGCCCACGTAAAGCACTGCACCACGCGCCAGACCTTTTTGACGCACGCGCGAAATAGTCACCTATAAAGATCGCGACGTGTTCCCCGTTTCGGGTGACTTCCCATGCCCGGCAATCATCATGGTAAAGAGATATATCGACAGATTTGAACTCCAGCCCAAACAGTCTATTAGCGCAAGCGAAGGCAGCATCAATAATACGATCAAGCTGCAAGTATGGTTTCAGCTCTGCCTCATCGAGATCGTGTTCGGCTTTGCGTCGCATTTCTGCGTAATACCGCCAGTCCCACGGCTCTAGTTCACCGTTGATACCGTCGGCCTGCATCATTTGCTTCAGAATATCAGCGTCTGCTTCTGCTCGGGCTTTGGCCGGGGTCCACACGTCCATGAGCAGCTTGCGCACTGTATCAGGCGTTTTGGCCATCTCTGTCTCTAATTTGTACTCAGCAAAGTTTGCGTAACCCAAAAGCCCAGCCCGTTCCTCGCGGAGCTGCAAAATTTCCGCCGTGATCTTTCGGTTATCGGTGTCGCCACCGTTGGCTCCCCGGGAAGTCCATGCCAAGAACGCTTTCTGGCGCAGATCGCGACGCGGTGAGAACTGCAAAAACGGTACGATCAACGAACGCGAAAGCGTCACAATCGGTCCATCGGTACCTTTCTCGCGCCCCGCCGCTTGCGCGGCATCAACTACGAAATCTGGCAACCCTTCGAGATCATCGGGGAAAAGTTCCATATGCCACTCAGCTTCATCCGCAAGAAGGTTCTGCGTAAACGCGGTCCCAAGTTCAGCCAGACGTTCACGAATTTCGGCCATCCTGTCCGCTTCGGAACCCGTCAGTGCAGAACCAGAACGACGAAATCCACGGTGGGTCAACATAAGCACGCGTTCTTGCTCTTCGTTCAAACCAAGATCTTCCTTGCTTTGCCAAAGCGTTTCGATCCGAGCGAAAAGCTCCGGGTTGCTGTAGATCTCAGAGGAATAATTGGCCAATTTTGGGCTAAACTCGCGTTGTAGCGCTTGCCGTTTCGGGTTCGTGTCTGCACCAGAGACATTGAAAAAAACAGAAAGCACCCGATCCAAGCGTTTACCGGCCACTTCAAGCGCTTCGATTGTATTCGAAAAGTTCGGCGCTTCAGGATTCTTTGCAATCGCTGCGATGTCTTCTCTTGCTTCTGCCAACGCGAGCTCAAAAGCTGGCTCATAATCGTCGTCACTAATGGCGTTGAACGGTGCTATTTCAAAATTAGTCGTCCAGTCAGCGAGAAGGGGGTTGGTCATGGGCAGAGCTCCTTTGTCATAGACCTAGGGCGCAGCACGCTCGACCGCAAGCTTGACAGAATGACTAACAGGGATTGGGTGACTTGCCCTTCACGACCGCTGCTGATCTAGCGCCGCACACGGGACAATCGGAACGTTTCTTCAGCTTTATCCGCCTGCTTTCTCCATAAAGCGCGTCGTAAATGACCATCTCACCGACCAAGGCCTGCCCAGCACCGGTGATCAGCTTAACTGCCTCGACCGCCATCATTGACCCGATAACACCGGGTAACGGGCCAAGAACCCCGGCCTCTGCACAACTGGGCGCAAGCCCGGCCTCCGGTTTCTGAGGAAAAGTGCATTGGTAACACGGGCCGCCGTTCGCCGGGTCAAAAACGCTGATCTGACCCTCCCACTGAGACAAGGCTCCTGTAATCAATGGCTTGCCAATATCGAAGGCTGCGCGATTGGCAAGGTAACGTGTTTCAAAATTGTCAGTGCCGTCAAGGATGACCTCGTAGTCCTCGAACAACGCTTTGGCGTTTTCTTCTGTAAGGCGACGATTGTAGGGACGAAAATCAACATATGGGTTTAAACCCACAGCAGCCTCCGAGGCTGAGAAAACCTTTGGCATGCCGGTGCGCTGGTCCGCGTGAATGACCTGACGTTGCAGGTTGGTATGATCCACAAGGTCGTCATCGATCACCCCTAGCCGCCCAACGCCTGCCGCCGCGAGGTACAACAATGCCGGAGAGCCGAGGCCACCGGCTCCGATGACCAAAACACGTGCTTTCTTCAGAGCTTTTTGACCGGGACCACCGATTTCGCGCAAAACGATATGTCGGGAATAGCGTTCAAGTTCAACATCGGAAAAATGGTCATTGGTCTGTATGTCTTGTTTTGGAGCATCCGTCGTTTCGGCGTTCTTTTCGACACGAGCACGGAGCACTGCCAAAAGCTTGCCATAAAAAATAACCACCACTGCAACCAGGCCAACGATAATCCAAGGCGCGGCCTCTCCACCAGTCAGATTTCGCAGCGGATGTCCATCGGGTAGCACCAAATGTTCAGCAACAAACAAAACCCAGAGCAGGCCGATCATTATCCAACGGGCCTGTGGCGGCATTCTCATGGCAGAACCGATGCCCCAAATCACTGCTGAAAGAGCGAGAAAAACGATCATCAGTTTGATCCCGTAGAGCCGAATCCACCATCGCCACGCTCTGTTTCTTCAAGTGTTGCAACAACTTCGAACTGGGCCTGCTTCACAGGGCCTACGATCAACTGTGCGATACGCATGCCGTGACTAATCTCAAAAGGCTCAGAACCGGCGTTCATTACGATAACCCCAAGAGGCCCACGATAATCACTGTCGATCGTTCCGGGGCTGTTGGGAAGTGTTATGCCGTGTTTCAATGCCAATCCTGATCTTGGTCTGATCTGCGCTTCATATCCTTCCGGAATTGCCAGTCTTAGTCCGGTCGGAACCAATGCCCGTGCGCCTGGTACAAGAGTTATGGATTCTTTACTGGTAAAATTCGCCCGCAAATCAGCGCCAGCTGCTCCGACGCTTTCATAGCTCGGCAATCCCAGCGTGCTGTCTGCGCCGTCATCCCAAACAAGGCGAATAGTGACCATGAGCCCTATACTCTTGTGATTCCAATTTCCCGCAGAGAGACTAAAGCGCTAACTGAGCTCAGCCGCAATCCTTTGCGCCATTTGTCGCGCAACATCGGTTTTTGACATACGTGGCCAGTCCTCAACGCCGTCCGCTGTGATCAAAATCACATCGTTTTCACTACCGCCCATGATACCGGTGCTCGGCCGCACGTCATTTGCCACGATCCAATCGCAACCCTTGCGTTTGAGCTTCGCACGGGCGTTTTCAATTACGTCGTCCGTTTCTGCTGCAAACCCCACTACCAGTTTTGGACGACCCTTTTTCATACCACCGATCTTGGCGAGAATGTCAGGGTTCTCGGCAAAACTTAATTTAGGTATTCCGTTCTTGGTTTTTTTGATTTTGCTGTCAGACGCGCTTGCAACCCGCCAATCAGCCACCGCCGCAGCGAAAACAGCGGCGTCCGCAGGCATTGATGCTTCCACCGCCCGCAGCATTTCTTGAGCAGTTTCAACTTCTAAGACCTCAACCCCTTGCGGTGGCGGTGTTTTCGCCGGTCCAGAAACAAAAACCACGTCCGCACCGAGCGCACTGAGCGCTGCAGCAATGGCCGATCCCTGCGCACCAGAAGACCTGTTGGCAATGTAACGAACCGGATCGATCGGTTCATGGGTTGGGCCTGACGTCACAATGACCCGCTTACCAGCCAAAGGACCTGAGGCAAGTGATTGCTCCACCGCCGATACAATCTCGCGAGGTTCGGCCATACGACCAGGGCCATATTCACCGCACGCCATGTCACCCTCATTTGGCCCGACAAAATGAAAGCCATCTTGTTTCAACGTCGCAATATTGCGTTGCGTGGCCGCATGTTCCCACATACGCACGTTCATCGCTGGCGCCAGTAAAACGGAAGTATCGGTAGCTAACAAAAGCGTCGAGGCAAGGTCGTCAGCATGGCCTTGTGCCATCTTGGCCATCAGATCGGCCGTCGCCGGTGCGACAACGATCAAATCGGCACTGCGACTAAGCTCGATATGCCCCATGTCCGCTTCATCGGTCAGGTCGAACAGATCACTGAATACTTTTTCGCCCGCCAAAGCAGAAACAGATAGAGGTGTGACGAATTCTGAACCCGCACGCGTTAAAACCGGAGTTACATCCGCGCCTCGTTCACGCAAACGCCGGATCAAATCCAGCGACTTATAAGCTGCGATTCCGCCACCAATAATCAGGAGTATGCGTTTACCTGAAAGCATTTAGTCGCCTTTCGAACAACGAAGAGAATCTATGCTGAGGTCATTGTAGTGGCAAGAGCATGGAAAAACTGCGTAATCAGTTGCGTCATTTGGACCGCTATGCTGACCTGCGGCAAAAGGACTGATCGCATGACGAATGAAGCCCTGATCACCCAGAAGGACGTAGATGCGTTTCGCCGCGACGGCGCCGTGCTTTTGAAAGGGCAGTTTTCAAAAGAGTGGATTGACACCTTGGGTGCCGGTATTGATCGAGACTTTGCCAATCCAACCGAGCGTTTCACTCGACACACAAAAGATCCCGAAGCTCCAGGCTACTTTGAAGATTTCTGGGCATGGAATGAAATCCCAGAGTTCACCGATTTTGTTAAAAACTCGCCTTGTGCACCGCTAGCTGCCGAGCTTTTGGATGCGCCCTCGATAAACTTGGTGATGGACAACTGGTTTGTGCGAGAAGCGGGCTCAGCTTCGCGACCGCCGTTTCATCAGGATCTGGCCTACTTCGACTTTGAAGGCACAATGTGTGTGCTTTGGTTGCCGTTGGAGCCGGTTAACAAAGAAAACGGTATAGCTTTCGTACGAGGATCGCACCTTTGGGATAAGCTTTTTATGCGAGTGCGGTTTGCTGACGGACATCCAACATATGAGCCACAAGAAGTGGCTGGGCAGACATATCATCCACCACCGGATGTAAACGCCGATCCTGATGCATACGAACTTTTGCAATGGGACTTGGAGCTGGGTGATTGTATTTTCTTCGATATGCGTACGCTACATGGTGGACTGTCGTCTGTGACCCCGTCCGAAACTGTCCGACGCTTCACGCTTCGCATGACGGCACCTGACGGCGTTATTCGCTACCGTGGCGATTGGGCCAAGGGAGAGCGCGCTATTTTCGAAGCAGAGGGATATAGCGAAGGTGACCGTCTGGACGGAGCCTTCTTTCCACAACTTTGGCCAAGTTAATAAACGAGTTGTGGTTATGCGATGAGGCTATGGACCTCTGAGCCCTGTTTCTCAAGATACTTACGCATCTTTTGGAAAGCTGCAGCCTCAATCTGACGAACACGCTCTTTGCTTAAGCGGAGTTCTTCACCAAGGCTTTCGAGTGTACGTGCGTCGTCCCGAAGCTTGCGTTCAGCCACAATAAACCGCTCTCGATCACTGAGATTTGACATAGCAGCACCGAGCCAATTGCGCAGCGCATTGCGGTCGTGATCTTCTTCGACGATCTCATCGCCGCGTGGACCGTCGTCCTCAATTGTATCGATCCACTCACGGCCGTCCTCATCAGTCGCTTGGGTGGCGTTTAGAGAGAAATCAGTACCGGCCAAGCGACCTTCCATAAGCTCGACATCGCGAAGAGGCACGCCAACTTCAGACGCTACCATCTCGCGCAGTTGATGTCCGTCAAGCTCCTCACCGCGCGCCATCGCCTCGCGTTCAAGACGCGCCTGTACGCGGCGCATATTAAAGAACAATGATTTCTGGCTACTTGTGGAACCGGTGCGCACCATCGACCAGTTGCGCATCACATAGTCCTGAATACTCGCCTTAATCCACCATACTGCGTAGGTTGAAAAGCGAACTCCGCGGTCGGGATCAAACTTATCAGCTGCCTTCATCAGGCCGAGACCTGCCTCTTGGATCAGGTCGTTCATCGGCGCGCCGTAACGACGGTACTTTGCCGCCATCGAGATGGCCAAACGCATATATGCTGTGATTAGACGGTGAAGTGCGGCTTCGTTGCGTTGATCTCTCCACGCATACGCCAGTTCCAATTCTGTTTCAGCATCAAGCAACTCGGCTTTCATAGCCGCCCGCGACATTTCGGTGCTGTGGTTGCCGTCTAGAGCCATATCAGCTCCCCCTGTTTGATGGCTTTTCTGATCTTTTGTGAAGTGATACGCAGCGATCCAGGCATCGGATCAATTTTGGAAACAAAACTTTTATGTTACCGGGACTGACATTGGTACTTGGAGGCGCGGCATCAGGAAAATCCGCGTTCGCAGAGGAACTTGTGGCGTCTACAGGTCGCAACCTGATTTATCTGGCGACTGCTCAAGCGTTTGACGCAGAGATGAAGGAAAAACTGCGGCAACATCGCGAGCGCCGTGATAGTCGTTGGCGCACGATAGAAGAGCCGCTTGACGTTGGCCACAAGCTTGCGGCGTTGAGCGGAGACACCGCGATATTGCTCGACTGCGCGACTATGTGGCTGTCCAATCACTTGCTTGCCGAGAACGACCCTAGCGAGGCGGAAGCCGCTTTGATGGCGGGTCTTGCGTTGTGCCCAGCGCCGGTTGTTATAGTTAGCAACGAGGTGGGTATGTCTGTCGTGCCGGAAAATGCATTGGCTCGGCATTTTCGCGAAGCACAGGGCAAGCTTAATCAAAAACTGGCGACTCAAGCTGGACTGGTAGTCAACGTGGTCGCTGGGCTTCCTTCGGTACTCAAAGGGGAGTTATCTTGAGGCGTTTGTTCTGGGTGCGCCACGGCCCGACGCACGCGAAGGTAATGGTAGGTTGGTCAGATCTTCCCGCTGATTTGTCTGACACCGACCGCATTCAACGTCTTTCAGATTATCTGCCCGATGGCGCCAGCCTTGTGTCATCCGATTTGCAACGCGCAAGCGCAACTGCTGACGCGCTTTCTGCCAATCGAACGCGCCTGCCACATGATCCAGACCTGCGAGAAATTCATTTTGGCGATTGGGACATGCAGGTTTTTGACGAGATAGAAGATCAGGAAAAACTGCGCCTGTTTTGGGATGAGCCGGGCCACGTGCGCGCACCTAATGGCGAGACCTGGAACGAGGTTTACAGACGAGTGTCAGACGCAACCGACCGACTACTTGAGGTCGAAACCACAGGTGACCTTATTATTGTCGCTCATTTTGGGGCGATTCTGACACAGGTCCAAAGAGCGCTTTCAATTCCTGCTTACGACGCTTTTGCAAACCGCATAGACAATCTTTCTGTGACCGAAATTCATTTCACGGATCAAGGGTGGCACGTGGCCTCGATTAATCACCTCCCGTGATGAGCGTGCTCACAAATCTGCGTTAGGGAAACCAAACACCTAGCGATAAGCTTACTCCATGACATATGAACTTGCCTTAGGCGATTATGCCTACTCTTCCTGGTCGATGCGGATTTGGCTGTTGTTTGATCGTGCCGACCTGCCACGTAAACTCCACTTTGCAGATTTCGCAACGGAAACACCTGTTGCGGACCAAATCCCACGCTTTAAACCAGCGAAAACCGTACCGACAGTGCGCACCCCCGAGGGCGCGATCTTGTCTGAGACGACGGCCATCGCCGAAGAACTTGCCTCACGACACCCAGAAGCGAATTTTTGGCCCACAGATCCGCTCGCGCGCGCTACTGCTCGTAACTTGACTGAAGAAATGCACTCCGGCTTTTCCGCACTTCGGAGTTTTTGCCCTATGAACTTACGTCTTGCCTACATTGGTGTTGCGCCACCAGCGGACGTCGAGGCGGACCTTCGCCGCCTTGAAACGATCTGGGCGCATGCGCGCGAGGTCACCAAATCGCAGACCCCTTGGCTCTGCGGCACGTATTCGATAGCAGATGCCTTCTACGCCCCGGTTGCGGCGCGCATCGCGGGTTACGGGCTCAAAGTCTCAGCAGAAGCACAAAACTATGTCGACGCGCACTTAGCTGACGGAGGGTTTCGCAGATGGCGCGCAATGGCCCTCGTTAAGGGGGACACAGTAGAGGGCTATAAGCGAGACTATGACGTCGTTGATTGGCCCGGTCCAACACCGAAAGTCGCAACCGCAATCGACGCAGGCCCCTCTGTGAACAAAACCTGTCCCTATTCAGGAGAGGTCGTCACGCATTTCATGGAAACGGGTGGACGTGTTTACGGTCTCTGCAATGCGTTTTGCCGAGACAAAACCGTCGCCGATCAGGAAGCTTGGCCTGCATTTATCTTTCTTCGTGACGCGAGCTAACCCGCTACCGTTAACCATCCGTCAACCATAATCACGCTAGAGGTTAACGAAACCAGTAGCAGGGGACGGATCAACAGATGGTGGCGCGCGCCTATACGGTCGCCTTCGAAGGTGTCGAGGCCAAACAGGTCGAAGTACAATGTGCTGTCACACCCGGCATCCCCGCGTTTTCCCTTGTTGGTTTGCCAGATAAGGCGGTTTCCGAGGCGCGCGACCGGGTGCGCACTGCGCTTAGTTCCATGGCGATCGCTCTTCCTTCCAAACGCATCACCATTAATTTGTCTCCTGCTGACATGCCTAAGGAGGGCAGTCACTTCGATCTTCCAATCGCGCTTTCGCTTTTGGCCGCACTTGAGATTATCCCAAGCGATGCCGTCGAAGGAACATGTTCACTCGGTGAGCTATCTCTTGATGGTGCTTTGATCCCGGTATTAGGCGCTTTACCGGCCGCCATGGCTGCCGCAGAGGAAGATCGCACACTACTCTGTCCCAAAGGCTCTGGCGCAGAAGCGGCGTGGGTTGGTGGCACGCAAGTGATCGGCGCGGCGAGTCTTGCAGATGTCGTTCGGCACTATACAGGCCAGTCACCGCTCGCACCTGCCGAGCCCGGCGAGATCTGCACTGATGCGACTGGGCGCGATCTGAGAGACGTTAAGGGCCAAGAACGCGCGAAACGGGCGCTAGAGATCGCTGCGGCAGGACGTCACCATATGATCATGGTCGGTCCGCCAGGTTCCGGTAAATCCATGCTTGCCAAGCGTCTGCCCGGTATCCTGCCACCGCTGAGTGCCAACGAAGCTTTAGAGACCTCCATGATCCATTCTCTCGCTGGGCTCATCGAGGAAGGCGGCATAAACCGCACGCGTCCATTTTGCGAACCGCATCATACCGCCTCGATGGCTGCCATTGTTGGCGGCGGCAGGCGAGCAGGCCCGGGCCAGATAAGCCTGGCTCACAATGGCGTTCTATTTATGGATGAGTTCCCAGAGTTCGCGCGCACCGTACTTGAAACACTGCGCCAACCAATTGAAACCGGTGAGGTAATCGTCGCGCGTGCCAATGCGCATGTGAAGTACCCTTGCCGTTTTCTGCTGATGGCTGCTGCCAATCCGTGCAAATGTGGCGGTACAGAGATTTGTACGCGCGGTCCAAAATGCAGCGAGGACTATTTGGGTCGCATCTCCGGACCCCTAATGGACCGATTTGATCTGCGCATTGAGGTGCCGCCAGTGGCATTTCAAGATCTCGATTTACCAGCCTCTGGTGACAGTTCCGCCGATGTAGCCACGCGTGTGACGGCCGCGCGCGCCTTGCAAGATGAACGCTTTCGAGACTCAGGCACTATGCGCCTTAACGCCGATGCAGAAGGTGAAATGCTCGAGGAAATTGCAAAGCCTGATTCAGAGGGCCGTGATCTGATCAGTAAAGCGGCGGAAAAATTCGGGCTTTCCGCCAGGGGATATCACCGTGTATTGCGAGTCGCGCGCACCATTGCTGATCTGGCGAAGGAACCGGATGTGCGACGGCCACATGTTGCCGAAGCGCTCAGCTATCGTTTGCAGAGTCTGCGAGAGAGTTGATCCAGCGCGCAAGGACACGCAATGTGTGCCGCCCTTCTGGCAGGATATTGTGAAAGATCGGCCAAACATGCGGCAGGTCGCGTTCAATTTTAACTTCCACTCGGACACCTTGTGCCTGCA
>JBCDDS010000132.1:0-10242 GCA_039180185.1 Pseudomonadota bacterium
CTTGTTGGTGTCGGCACGAATATGGGTGCGATCAGCCATATCGAATTGCCAGAGTTTGACAAAGATCGTGCAACCTTCGTCTGAACCGGGTGTATGAGAGGATTCCGGAGGGTTGCGGATATAGCTGCCTGCAGGAAAATCACCGTGCTCGTCCTGAAACACGCCGTCCAGGACAAAAAACTCTTCACCGCCTGTGTGAACGTGGGCGGAGAACTTGCTGCCCGGTGCATAGCGAACAATGGATGTGGCCCTAGCCACCTCATCTCCAATTCTGTCCAACATGCGCCGATCTACGCCGGGTATGGGAGAGGCAACCCATGGCTCATCCTCGCTATGCACGACTGCACGTTGGCTGAAATCATCATTGCGTTGCATTCAAACTCTCCCATTTGACGGCGCATGTAACTCTGAAGCTTAGTTACAATATGGCCGTTCGGGACCTACAAAAAAAGCCCCGCCACAAGGGCGGGGCACAGGGTTAGTGCCATGTGTCAGGCCACAGGCACCGGCGGTGTTCTTTTAGTTTACGTGCTTCGCCATCTCCGAGCGGATTTGTTGACGGAAGACATCGATTGAAATCGGCTTACCGTCGCGTTTGATGCACCAGTAGGTCCAGCCATTGCAGCTTGGCGCGCCTTCGAGCGCTGCACCGACCTGATGGATGGATCCTGTATGTTCGCCACCCACAAGCGTGCCATCGGCGCGCACTTTGGCTTTGAACCGGTTGTTCATTGAGAAGAGCTCTTCACCTGGGCGCAGAAAACCTTGTTCGATCAGTTGACCGAAGGGCACCCGTGGCTCTGCGCGTTTGCTGGTACTTACCTCCAACGCCTCGCGATCGAATTTGCGTACGGACGCGAGGCGTTTCTCGGCCACCCCGCGATAGGCCGCCTCGCGCTCAATACCGATAAACTCGCGGCCCAACATCTTCGCCACGGCACCCGTCGTGCCAGTCCCGAAGAACGGGTCCAGCACAACGTCACCCGGGTTGGTCGTGCCGAGCAGAACACGGTGCAAAAGCGCCTCTGGCTTTTGCGTCGGGTGGGCTTTGTCGCCATTCTCGTCCTTGAGCCGTTCATGACCGGTGCAGAGTGGTATCACCCAATCGGAACGCATTTGAATACCCTCATTGAGCGACTTGAGAGCTTCATAGTTAAAAGTGTACTTGGCGGCCTCGCTCTTGGACGCCCAAATCAGCGTTTCATGAGCGTTGGTAAAACGCTTACCTCGGAAATTTGGCATCGGATTGGATTTGCGCCAAACCACATCGTTCAATATCCAGAAACCTGCATTCTGCATCGCGGATCCAACACGGAAAACGTTGTGATACGACCCAATGACCCAAATTGCTCCATTTGGTTTCAACAAGCGTCGTGCTGCGGTCAGCCAGTCTTGTGTAAACTTGTCATACGCATCGAATGAGGCGAATTGATCCCAGGCGTCATCGACCGCATCGACTTGGCTGTTATCAGGACGGTGCAAGTCACCGCGAAGCTGCAGATTGTAGGGCGGATCGGCAAAAATTAGGTCGACACTGTCTTTGGGCAGGTTGTTCATCACCTCAATACAGTCGCCAGCGATAATCGTGTTAAGGGGCAACGCGTCAGCGTCACCAGCGTTGGTGTTCTTCGTCATTTCTGCCTCTGTCCCGGCGCATCTTTGGCGCTCTGGTCGTTGACGTTGAACATGAGTCAAACCGGATTCCGCGTCAAATTCTTTTTTGAATCAGCGGCTTACGTTTTTTCTTGATACAAGATATTGTGGACCGGCTTAAACGAACGCCTATGATGTGGGGTTGCGCCAAGTTTTTCGAGCGCCTTCATGTGGCTTTTTGATCCATAACCAGCGTTCGTCTCCCACCCATATCCGGGAAACTGTTGCGCTAAATCCCACATGATGCGATCGCGCGTTACTTTTGCGATGATTGATGCGGCAGCGATAGACACAGAAATTGTGTCGCCCTTTACGATGCTGCGAGCTTCGCAAGGCATATCGTTCGGTAATTGTGAGCCATCGATTAGCGCAAGGTTCGGTGCATTTCGCAGCCCGTCGATCGCACGACGCATGGCAAGAAACGACGCTTGCAAGATGTTCAGCTTGTCGACTTCTTCGACGCTTGCATGTGCTACAGATACATCGGCGACATCCATCAGAACATCATAAAGCGCCTCACGCTTTTGAAGACTAAGCTTTTTTGAGTCGTTAATTCCATACGGGATATTGTCGGGATCAAGTATTACCGCAGCGGCAGTGACGGGCCCGGCTAATGGCCCCCGTCCCACTTCGTCAACCCCAGCAACACGCAACGTCCCCGAATGTATTGCCGCGTCTTCATAATGAAAATGCGGTCCTAACATGACTTTAGTTAACCACGATTCTTCTAAAGATGAAAGAGAGAGACCCCTGCAGCTGCACCAACGTCACGTGTAACGATAACAAACCCACCTTCAAAATCACACGCGACGCGAAAACTCGTTACAGCACTCAGGGCTTACATAAACACACCAATCCTTCGTGCATTTGGGGCCTCTCTCTCCTGCTCGATCTCATTCAGGCTCAGCCTTCCCCTGCGGTGAAGTACCCATGTTGGCGAATACAGCTACGTTCGTAGACGACGCTGCGTCCACCGTTGCTATAGCTGCGCCCTGAGATCGCGCATTTGTGTGGCAGAGAGTTGTAGTGCGCGTAGTTTCTGTGCAGACATCCACGTCTGTACCCTCTGCGATCTCCATACTTTGTTCTGATCGTCGTACGGCAGTGCGCGGGAAGGCCCTTATAGACGCCGTATGAGTCGTGTTTGAAGTTTTTTGAATGTTTCTTGTGGCCGTAATTGTGCCCGTATGACTTCTTGCCATAGCTGTGCGCGTCTTTGTAAATCGGTCGGTTGTAGGAACGGGACACGTTCTGGTGCCTGACCGACTTTTCTTTTTTCTGTGAAAGTGCAATCCCGATGATGGCCAATGCGGCCGCACCCGCTACAATTTTACCGAAGTCATTGTCGGCTCTTGCTGGTGTAGCTGTCATACCGGACAAAGCAATCGCGCTTGCGGCAACTATACTGATAAACTTTCTATGGCTCATAACCGTGCTCCTTTCAGTCAAGCATCAAGTGCTCTCCCGCCCCCCTGTCCCAGTCCGTTTCAACGAACGGGGCGAGCGATTGGTGGAACATGGGATCAATCCATTGAGACAGGCAATAACATCGGTTTGTTATCTGATAACCAATCTGTAGATTGCGTTCAGCGCGTGTGAGATATTGAATAGCGCAACGGTTGTGAGCATTTTACCGGCATGAAACGGATTGTATCAAAATCGAGCATGGCAATTGCGCTGTTTCTGGCTACGGCCAGCGTCGCACAAGCAGCATGTATTGCCCAATACAAAGCAAAGCGTGATAATCCGCTTGAGCTGTTCTTTGATCAGACGACAATATCGGGGGCGTGTACCGTTCAAAACGCGACACAGCAGCTGCGATCAAAACTTGCAGCACAGGGGCTTACCCTGTTGAAAGTCGTTTCGGTACGCCAGGAGTAAGTTACTAAGGAGAGCGCTATTGCGCGAAATCGCAAGCTCTGCCGGAGACGCGCGCCGCTCAGGAAACCGCGTCGTTGTATATGGTCTTGCCGCAATCGTGGCGATCCTGCTTCTGGCAGCGATTTTTCTTTTCCTTGCGCTGCCAGATGCCAATGCCTTCAACGCACGTGTTGAGCGGATATTCATTGAAAATGATGCGCTCACGACAGATGCGGAAATCAAATTGTTGGAGATCCTGGCACTCTCAGGAACAGCTTTTTCTGAGACGCTGACAAGCTACCGGATGGTGATTTTTGTGCTGCTGGTCTTTGCCGCTGCTCTGCTTATTGCCGCACTGGTGTTTTTGATCATGTTGATCACGCTCAACCGACGCATGGCGCAGATCGAACGCTCCGGTATTCAGGTTAGCTCTCTCTTAATCAGCCGCGAGGAGAAGACCGTCTATCTGAACAACATGGGGTTCAAGCTCACCGATGCCGCGATGGAGACGCTGGCCGTTCTGGCCGAGGCGCGGATGGACGATGAGGTGCTTAGCGGGTCCGAGATTGAGGCCGTGATCTCAGGTCGGAATGCCGCTGATTGTGAAGAGGCGGCCGGTGCCACACGGATCAAACGCCTGCGCGACACGCTAGGTAATCAAATGATCAGTGAACTTTTGGTAAAAAATATTGCGCGCCGTGGCTATACGCTTTCGATAGACAAAGACGTCATTCGTGTAATCTAGCGTTTCGCGCGGCAAAGACAGCTGGCAGTAATCGGAATGTCGGCCCGCGCAGCAGCTTGATCGAGTTGCTGCTTTATATGAATTACTTCGGCGCTTTCGTCACGTCGTTGCAAGCATTCATGCAACCCATGCAACGCCCAAACATTTCTGGGATTTTGGCAAGGTCGGGGGAGTTTTCCATCTAGACCCAAATCGGCGCGGAATACCGCTTCCGCTTCTTCAAACCGCTCTGCCTCCATCAGCAGCGCGCCAAGCGCATGCCGCGCTGGTTGCGGCCAGGACCAAGGTTCTTCATACATCAGCCCATCGTCCAGTTTGACCGCCTCTCTGAGATGGCTGAGGCCTTCTTCTTTCTGTCCAGACTTGAAAGCAACTTCGCCAAGCATCATTTGCTCTGCGATTGCTAGAACATCTCGCGCCTTGTTCTGAAACAGCATACGTTCCTCAGGTACCACGGCATAAGCTTCTTCAAACGCGCGCTTAGCCCCCTCCGCCTCCTTGTGCCTTGCAAGATTAGCAAAAGCGATTGCGCGGGCATACAGGATCAGAGCATTGGTCGTGGTATAGAGTTCTTTGTCCTCTGGGAGTTCTAACTCCAATATCTCCGCCCACATGCCAAAGCGGATATACGCGTGCGGCAAGGCTGCGACGAAGGTCTCAAACAAGTCGGGGTAAACGCGGACAACCTCATCTGGAACCTCATCGCGCAAACGCGATGCCGCATCCAATGCATTTGCCTTCTGCCCCAGAAACATTGCGCCATAAAGTGCGAAATGGAGGTTGTGAATGCGATAGAGGGCGTAGAAATTGGCCGCGCCCGCATAACACTTGTATTTTTTGTCCACCTCAGCGGCTGCAAGGTTTCGGGACACGACACTCTGGTAGTCCCCACAGAGCACATCAATATGCGTGGCCATATGCACCAGATGACCCGCATCGGGTGTTAATCCATTCAAACGATCTCCATGGCGTAAGGCGCGTTCTGGGAACGGCGACATTTCCATCAGGTGGACGTACATGTGCAGCAGACCGGGGTGATCCCAGGCCCCCGGCGTCTGATCAAAGGTCCGTTCTAAAACAGCCTTTGCTTTTTCAGTAGATGCCTCTGGATTTGGCACACCCTCTCGGAAATTCCAAAGCTGCCAAGGGGTTCGGTTCATGAGCGCCTCTGCATAGACAAAGGTTACATCAAGATCGTCCGGATGTGCGTCATATACCGGTGCCATGGCCTCGGCAAAACCATCATTGAAAGGTTGGTAGTCTTCGATTTCGGGGTCTTTGGGATAACGTGAGGCCAAAGCTTCTAACAGCGCCTTCGCAACAGGATCATTTGGCTTCAGAGACAGTCCCTTTTGAAGCACGGCGTGCGCCTTATCCAACGCCGGGGCCCTTTCTTCAGACGTGAAAACCTCCCAAGGTTTATTGTAGTTCGGCCCGATGCCATAAGCGATGCCCCAGTAAGCCAAAGCACAGGCCGGGTCTGCAGAGATAGTTTTCTCGAAGCAAGCAATTGCTTCCTCATGGTTATAACCAAACAGCCAGACCATCGCGCGGTCGGACCAAAGCTGTGCATCGCTGTGCTGGCTGGCGGGTCGGCTGTATGTGCCCAGATCAAAGTAACTCATCATGTCCCCCTAAAAGGGAGTATACCACAAACCGCTTGGAACTTCCCGCTAAGCCCGGCCCTGTGGAATTACTTCATAACCGGGCTCTTCGGGTTCATCATCGGTCATCTCCGGAGGAAATCCCGGCGCGCGGATATCTAAACCGGTTGCGTCTTCAAGCCGACGAATGATGTTTGGCGAAAGTTCGCGAGAACCGTACCGCTCAATGCCGTCATCAAAAATCTTCATCATCAGCGGGTTCATCTCAAGAGGAACACCGGCGCGATCGGCGACCTCCTGAAACAGGCCGATGTCTTTTTTCACCAAGTCCATAGTGAAGGAGATGTCGCGGCTGCCGTTGAGGATCACTTGGCTCTCTGTCTCATGCACAAAGGAAGTCCCGGAACTGATCTTTAGGGCTTCATATGTGGTGTTGAGATCCATCCCCGCGGCTTTTGCCGTAACCAACGCCTCGCTGCAGGTGATCAGATTGGCGGTGGCGAGGTAGTTGGTGATAACCTTCAGGATCGACGCGCTGCCCAGCTCACCAGTATGCAAAATGCGACGGCCCATTTTTGTCAGAAGCGGAAGGATCGACTCAAATGTTTCACGGTCGCATCCTGCAAAGATCGAAATGTTTCCGGTATCGGCTCTGTGGCAGCCGCCGGAGACAGGGCAATCGACAGCTGCGCCACCGCGTTCAATCACTTGCTTGCCTAGGCGCTTTACTTCGGCCTCGTCGGTTGTCGACATCTCCATCCAGATTTTACCGGGCGCAATCTCTGGCATCATTTGGCTGACCACCGCGTCTGAGGCGGCGGGACTTGGCAAGCAGGTAATTACTGCATCGCAATCGCGCATCATATGAGCCGGGCTTTCGCCAGCGGTCGCGCCACGCGCAACGAAACCCTCAACAAGACCTTCATCTAGATCATGCACCGTGAGCTGGATTCCGTTACGCAACAAAGAGCCGCTTAACTTTCCTCCCACGTTACCGAGGCCAATAAAGCCGACTTTCATGCCGTCCCCCAAATCATGATGATTTCTTGGTCAGTTTTTGTGTAAAGCGCCTCTTCGTCTGGCCAAAGCGCGACATGCAATTGGTGCTCAGCGGCGGCGGAGCGTATCGCCGTAGTCAATCATTGGGTCCAGTACGACGCGATGCGGCTCTGTCGCGTCATCCGATCCGCTTTGCGATACGATGATTTCTGCGGCTTTCCGGCCAATTTCGTAGCGGCAGGAATCCACAGTTGCGAGTTCCCGCGGTAAGCCCTTCAAAAGGTTGAGCCCATTAAATCCAGCTAGGCCCATATCTTGAGGGATCTTCACGCCCTGCTCGATCAGATAAAGTAAACCGCCTGCTCCAATCAGGTCATTGGAGTAGTAAATGAAGTCGATATCAGGGCTGCGTTCCAGCACATCTCGCGTCATTTCTCGACCTTTGACGAGAGCTGAACCACCAGAATAGAACTCACGATCTTCAATCTCAAGACCGGCCTTGGCGAGCGTTTCAGTGAACCCCTCAAACCGTTTGCGCGCTCTATGATCAAGCAACATCTTGGTGCCCAAAAATGCGATATGCTGATAGTTCGCCTTCAATATGGCCTGCGCGATTTTTTGACCTGCTTTTCGATGCGAAATACCCACGACCGAGTCGACCGGCGTGCCGTCAACATCCATGATTTCAACGACCGGAATACCAGATGCGCGTAGCATGGCACGGGATGCGTCTGAATGTTCCAGACCCGCTATGATGATCCCCGACGGACGCCACGAGAGCATTTCAAAAAGCACTTTTTCTTCTTTTTCCGGAAGATATCCGGTAACGCCAACAACAGGTTGAAGTTCTGTGTCCTCCAGAACCTCACTTATTCCGGTCATCACCTCCGGGAAAACCATGTTCGACATCGAAGGGATGATGACAGCCACAAGATTAACGCGTTGACTGGCCAAGGCTCCGGCGATTTTGTTTGGTACATAGCCAAGGGTTTTAGCTGCATCAAGAACGCGCTTACGGGTTTTTTCGGAGACATCCCCCCGATTGCGCAATACGCGGCTCACGGTCATCTCAGAAACGCCAGACGCTTCTGACACATCGCGCAAGGTAAGTGGACGACTGTCGGGCTTGTTCAAGAATACGACCCTTGAGGAGAAGGCTCTTTTGTTGCCGTGTTACCGCAACCACCAGGGGATACGCAAGTTTAGTCGCAGACTAAGGTCTGCTTTCTGGGCCCACTCTTTGCATCACAAACTGGGCGAACCGGATAGAATGTTTTATGGATAGATGATTGCGGTCATAGATGATCATGTCACCCGAGGCATCAAGGGCTGGGCAGAGTTCGTCATTGCAGAAAAAACCAGACGTCCGGATATAGAAATCCAAGTTGTCCAATGCCTCTCTAACACCACTGATCTCTTGAAGATGAGCTTGCGTTGTTCTTTGGGGAGGGCGAATGGCACCGCTGCGAAGGCTCTGAAGTAGGGTTTGAACAACTTCGTAGTCATAAATCGGCCCTGGTTCGATCACGAAAAATCGCGCGTCTCTAGCCTTCAGCCTGTCTACAGCGGTCTGAATTGAAGATCTAAGAAGTTCTGAGGTTGGTACTTTGTCGTTAAAGCGTATGTGCCTAGAGTTGAGAGCTGCGGCCAGCGAACCCCAATTCAGAACGGTCTGGCCCTTTGGCAGCGTTTCGATCTCCTGCAAGATCGCCTCATGTACATCCTTTGTGCATGTGCGCGCGAGCTCGAAGTTTGTAAGGCTTGGGATTGGTGGACATCCGTGCATGTAAATGGCCCGTCCGCGCAGCCCGGTCTTTAGCGCTTCTGTATGCAACCCATGCAAAAGAGACCAAGTCAGGCTGTCACCCCATACAACGAGACTTTGGTCCGCGTTTGGATCACCAAAATCACAGTTGAAGTAGTGAAACTCCGGATGTTTCTCGTCGCATTGAAAACGGGCAATACTATTGCTCGCATATTGTACCCATTCTCTGGGGCCGTTCTTTATGGCCCATTGATAGGTTGGCAAAGACGCGGGTTCATCCTTCACCGTGCTGTCTTGCCAGAAACCTATAGCCAAAAGAGTGGCGACGGCGCCGCTCAGTATTCCCAAAAAGACTTTGTGGCCCACCTTAAACCGCATGGGTCGTTCGACGAGCCAGTAGCTGATGGTGGCAAGAAAGAGCGCAAGTGCAATCAAGACCCAAACCATCTCGTCAAACGCATCTAAGCCGAAACGGTGACGAAAAAAAACAAATACAGGCACGTGCCAAAGGTAGAATCCATAGGATACCAAACCGACGGATACGAATGGCTTTGCACCAAGAAGTTTAGCAGTTTTCGTGCTGCTTGTTGCGCAGCTGAGGATTAGTGCGGTGCCCAAAACTGGCATCAGCGCTGTAAAACCCGGGAACGGCATATCAGATTGATAGACCGCGACGGCTAAAAGCACCATTAAGAGCCCAATAACGGCTAAAAAATCCGCTAGTAATCCTTGAGGAAGCGGTAGTTGTTTATGAATCCAGAGTGCCAAGCCGGTGCCCGCAAGAAGTTCCCATGCGCGGTTGTGCGGTAGAAAATACGCACCGGTTGGGTTGCTGCTCAAAGCAAGCTGAGAAAGCGTCAGACTGGCCAGAAACGCGACTACCAAAGCGAATATGACCGAAACCTGGAGCCTTTGCCAGAACAGCATCATCACCACAGGAAAAATGATGTAGTACTGTTCCTCAATCGCCAAAGACCAGGTGTGCAAAAAAGGTATGAAATCAGCAGCTGGACCGAAATAACTCGACTCTTCGTAGAAGAAAAAATTCGAATAGAATAACAGCGCGGATAAAAGACTTTCCAGATAATCCCTAAAGGGAACCGGCATAAGAACCAACCACGCAACAGGTAAGCTAACCAGCATGACTAAAACAAGGGCTGGCAAAATACGCCTCGCACGTCGCTCGTAAAATCGTACAAGTGAAAATCGGCCCGCATCCAAATCCTTCAAAATAAGGCTGGTGATCAGAAATCCGCTGATGACAAAAAAGACATCAACACCCACAAAGCCACCCGGCGCAAACTCAAGACCCGCGTGATAAAAAACCACTGGTACAACCGCGACCGCGCGAAGACCGTCCACCTCTGGTCGATAAGTTATGCTCATTTCAGGACATATTGCGAAGCTGCAACTACAACACGCATGCTAGTTGAAGGCATTAACAGTCTCGATGACGATATCCTGCTCCTCCTCAGAGAGATGAGGTCCCATCGGCAAGCTTAAGCATTCATTGGCTAGTTGCTCTGCAATTGGCAGAGCGCCTTTCTGAATACCAAGAGAAACGTAAGCTGCTTGCAGATGCGGTGGGATTGGGTAGTGGATCAGCGTAGATACTC
>JBCDDS010000133.1:0-10088 GCA_039180185.1 Pseudomonadota bacterium
CCCCTCGACGATGTGTTGGCGGCGATGAAGCCAGTTCTGGAAAACTCAGCAATTCTTAAAATCGGCCAGAACATGAAATACGACGCCAAGGTCTTGGCCCGTTACGGCATCGCAATCTCACCTATCGACGACACGATGTTGATGTCCTACGCGCTGTTCTCCGGTTTGCACAATCATGGCATGGATGGCCTTTCAGAGCGCTATCTTGGTCACACCCCTATTCCGATCAAAGACCTTCTTGGCAGCGGAAAGTCGATGATCACCTTCGACCGAGTACCCATCGATGAGGCCGTGAAATACGCAGCTGAGGATGCCGACATTACGCTCAGGCTTTGGCATACGCTGAAACCGCAGATGCCGACAAATCGCGTCACAACTGTTTACGAAACGCTAGAACGCCCTTTGGTTCCTGTCCTTGGGCAGATGGAGCGACACGGTATAAAGGTCGACCGCGAAACACTGTCGCGCATGTCCAATAGCTTCGCTCAGAAAATGGCGGGGCTGGAGGCCGATATCCATGAATTAGCGGGTGAGAGCTTCAATGTGGGTTCTCCAAAGCAGCTGGGTGAAATCCTGTTTGAGAAAATGGGTATCGAAGGCGGAAAAAAGGGCAAAACCGGTGCCTATGCCACCGGAGCAGACGTTCTGGAGGATTTGGCGACCGAACATGAACTTCCAGCCCGCGTGCTCGATTGGCGGCAACTGTCAAAGCTGAAATCGACCTATACAGACGCGCTTCAGGATCACATCGATCCGGATACGGGTCGGGTTCATACCTCTTACGTTCAAACGGGCGCAAGTACCGGCCGTCTGGCCTCTACCGACCCCAACCTACAGAACATTCCGGTACGAACCGAGGAAGGGCGGCGCATAAGAGAGGCGTTTGTTGCGGAGCCAGGTAACACGCTCGTTTCGCTCGATTACTCACAAATTGAGCTGAGGATATTGGCACACATGGCTGACATTCCAGCACTGAAACAGGCTTTCTATGAAGGACTCGACATTCACGCCATGACTGCGTCCGAGATGTTTGATGTGCCTTTAGACGAAATGACCCCCGAAATCCGACGTCGTGCAAAAGCGATCAATTTTGGCGTAATATACGGAATTTCAGGCTTTGGGCTTGCGCGCAATCTGCGGATTCCACGAGCTGAAGCACAAGCTTTCATCGACCGTTATTTTGAGCGCTTCCCAGGCATTCGCACCTACATGGATGACACAATCGCGTTCGCCAAGGCGCACGGGCACGTCGCCACGCTTTTTGGCCGCAAGATACATACCCCAGAAATCGCTGCGAAAGGACCACGGGCGGGTTTTGCTAGACGGGCAGCAATCAACGCACCAATCCAGGGCACTGCTGCAGACATAATTCGTCGCGCAATGATTCGGATGCCGAATGCCATCCAAAATCTGCCATGCAAAATGTTGCTGCAGGTGCACGATGAGCTTTTGTTTGAAGTACAAAACGATGCGGTGGAGGATGTTGTTTCCGTCGCAAGAGACATCATGCAAGATGCTGCTAAGCCCACGCTGGAGCTTGATGTACCTCTGGTTGTGGATGCCGGCAGGGGTGCAAATTGGGCTGAAGCGCACTAATCGGACGGTTTGTGCGGCAAAACACCGCGAAATCTTGCTCAAACTATGGCAAAAACCCCTATGTGACGCGGAAAAATTATCTTTCCCCACCCTCTTGTGTTGACAAAGAAATTCGTTCACGAGCAGTATCACGAGCGTGACATGGAAGGATTCAATTCACATGACTAACAAACTTGCAATCATTGCTGCTCTGATGGCAACCATCGGTCTGGCCGCTTGTGAACAACAAGAAGAGCCTGCACCGGAGCCAATCGTAGCAGAGCCGGTTGAAGAAAAGTTCTAAGCTGAAATTCAGCAATGACTTTCAAAATGGGTGCGCCCACGCGCTAGCGTGATCGCACCCATTTATTTTTTGATTTTTAGTTTTTCGCCAGTCACTCACTAAATCCTAGTGAACTTCCACCTCGTTTGATGGAATAATCTTAAAGAATTCGCCGTCAGACCAAAGGCCAAACCACCCTTGGTGATGGTCACCAATTTCCACCAATCGGTAGAAAGACTTACGGTCTATCAACGCTTCAAGATTCCCTCGCACTAGTACATACGGAGACGGTTCGCCTGTCGCTTCGTCTCGATTTACGCGAATTGGACTTCCTTTTCCCGCCAAAACCTTATCGCCAACGTTTGTTTCAAAGATGATCACGCGTTCATCTGCTGCTCCAGCTGTTTCGAAATCAACAGCAACAAAAGGCGCATCATCGACTTTGATACCGACTTTCTCCACTGGCGTGACCAAGAAGTATTTGTCGTCTTCACGTTTGAGAATGGTAGAGAACAATCGCACCAGTTCTGGCCGTTCGATGACCGAACCTTGGTAGTACCAGGTCCCGTCACGCGCGATGCGCATATCGAGATCGCCGCAGAATGCAGGATTCCACAGATGCACAGGCGGCAAACCAGTTTCTCCTGCGTTTTTAGCTGCATCAGCGAGGCTTTCTGCTGACGGTGTCGTGAACGTCTGTTTGCTCATTGCTTTGCTTTTGCCATTTTGTTCATGCGCCTTACACTTTACCTATAGTACGAAGACAAAGAATAGGCGCTAAGTGGAGTTTTGCCATGAGTGATGAGGCCAAGGTTCTAAAAGACATCGAAGCGCTCGAAGAAAAGCTTGCTCAAGCACGAGCGTCGATCACCAAACGGTTTGTCGGTCAGCAACGTGTGGTTGATCTTTCACTGTCTGCGTTGCTGTGTGGCGGTCATGGCCTTTTGGTTGGACTTCCGGGTTTGGGTAAAACGCGATTAGTTGAAACGCTTAGCGTTGTTATGGGGCTGGATTCCAACCGAATCCAGTTTACGCCTGACCTAATGCCAGCGGATATTCTGGGTTCCGAGGTTTTGGAAACTGGCAGCGATGGTACAAGAGCTTTTAAGTTCATCCCAGGACCGATTTTCTGTCAGTTGTTGATGGCTGATGAGATCAACCGGGCGAGCCCCCGGACGCAATCGGCGCTCTTGCAGGCTATGCAGGAACGCACAGTGTCTGTTGCCGGTGAAAATCGCCCGTTATCACCTCCCTTTCATGTTCTCGCTACTCAAAACCCGATCGAACAAGAAGGCACGTACCCGCTCCCTGAAGCGCAGTTGGATAGATTTTTGGTGCAGATCGATGTGCCTTATCCAGACCGCGATACAGAAGTCGAAATCATGATTTCAACGACAGGTGTTAGCGAAGAAGAGGCGCATCAAGTCTTTACGCCTGAAGAACTCATCGCCGCCCAAAATCTGTTGCGTCGCATGCCTGTGGGCGAGGCTGTTATGGAGCAGATCATTGATCTTGTACGCGCACTACGGCCCGAAGACCCCAACGCATCAGATCGTGTGCGTGAAACCGTCTCTTGGGGACCAGGCCCACGTGCAGCGCAAGCTCTGATGCTCACAGTCCGAGCGAGTGCGATGCTTGATGGCCGCCTTGCTCCGAATGCAGACGACATAAAAGCGATGGCTCAACCGGTACTGACGCACCGCATGGCATTGAGTTTCGCGGCACGCGCCAGCGGCGACCATCTAAACGATCTAATCAGCGAAATCACCGCCGGACTAATCAAGCCCGAGGCAGCTGCGTGACCGTAAGCGCCTCTCTCCGCGCCCGGTCAGAGGCGGAAGCCGCGCGATTTCCGGCGCTGCTTGCGCGCGCGGAGCATCTAGCGGGAACCGTCATGCTTGGAGAACACGGGCGACGCAGACCCGGTATGGGCGACGATTTCTGGCAGTACCGCCCCGCTCAGGCTGGGGATGAATTAAGGCTTATTGATTGGCGTCGTTCAGCGCGATCAGACACGCAGTTCTTACGCCAACGTGAGTGGAAGATTGCGCAGAGTGTTACCCTGTGGGTCGATAGCTCTGCCTCTATGCGCTTTGCGTCGGACAAAAACCATGTGCAGAAAACAGATCGAGCTCGGTTGCTGGCCCTTGCTATAGCCATTCTGCTGAACCGTAGTGGTGAACGCATTGGATTGTCGGGGGCTGATCTGCCACCACGTCGCGGAGAGGCTCAGATTGAAAGACTGTCGCACGCGCTGACAAAAGAACTCAATATTGATTACGGTGCACCAGAGACAACAGGTATGCTCTCGCACGGACGCGCTGTGTTCTTCTCAGACTTTTTTGGAGATATCGGTCCAGTCCGAAATGCACTGACGGATGCAGCAGATCGTGGTGTTCAAGGAATTTTATTCCAGATACTTGATCCAGCAGAAGAGAACTTTCCATATCGCGGACGTACCGTTTTTGAGAGCATGGGCGGGACGCTTGCACATGAAACCTTGAAGGCATCGGAACTTCGTAAGCGTTATTTGGAAAGGCTGGCATCTCGCAAAGATGAGCTCCGCCGTCTTTGCATTGATACGGGCTGGCGTTACGGCCTGCACCACACGTCGCAACCAGCGCAAAATGCACTTCTTTGGCTTTTCAATGCCATCGAAGGGGAGCATCACGTATGACGCTTGGCCCCATAGGCTTTACCGCGCCGTGGCTTCTGCTTGCCCTGATTGCGCTGCCACTTCTGTGGATCATTTTGCGGGCCGTGCCGCCCGCACCGATCCGTCGCAGGTTCCCGGGCGTCGCGCTATTACTTGGCCTTCGCGACGACGATAGTGTCACCGACCGTACACCCTGGTGGCTTTTGCTGTTACGTATACTGGCAGTTGCAGCCATCATCGTAGGTTTGTCCGGACCAATTTTGAACCCGCGCGCGGAGCCAGATAATAGCAGTTCTGATCCGATGCTTGTTCTGCTTGACGGCAGCTGGGCCAGCGCGCGCGATTGGCCAGCGCAGATGGAACTCTTGGATGCGTTACTGGCTGAAGCTGGACGCGCATCGCGATCCGTGGCTGTCCTGCATCTTTCAAAACCTGAAACACCCGTGTTCCAGACCGCTGAGTCTTGGCGCAATCGGCTCTCCGGTCTTACGCCTGCGCCTTGGCAGGCGACGGAAGCGCACTTAGACGAAGTGCTATCTATGCTTGGCGAAGAAGCCTTTGAAACTCGGTGGTTTTCTGATGGTCTAGCGCTTGCAAGACGCGAAGTGCTACTTAATGCATTGGAACAACGCGGAACGGTAATTGTACATGAAAGCCAACGTCCAGTTTTGGCTCTAACCCCTCCAGTGATTGAAGATGGTGATGTACGGCTTACAGCAAAGCGTGCTCGCGGCGCTGGCACCCGCGAAATCAGTGTTGAGGCGCATGGCCGAGACCCATCAGGTGCCGAGCGATTACTCGCATCAATGCCGTTAGCATTTGAACCGGGAGAAACCGAGGCCAGCGGACTTTTGTCTTTGCCGGCAGAGCTGCGCGCGCGCGTGTCCCGTTTTGAGATCGCGGCTCAGCGCCACGCGGGAGCGGTTAGCCTAACCGATGATAGCTTAAAACGGCGAGAAGTAGCGCTCATCGCCGGACGCAAAGACCGCGAAGGGTTGGAATTGCTGTCGCCTCTGCACTATCTAGAGCAGGCACTTGAACCGACAGCTGAAATGCTGGAAGGCAACCTAATAGATGTTCTGCCCGCCAACCCGGACGTAGTCGTTTTGGCCGATGTCGCGACACTTTCGAGTGGTGAAGAACTGGCGATGCTGGAATGGGTTGCAAAGGGTGGCATGTTGCTGCGTTTTGCGGGCCCGCGTCTGGCGGCCTCTGACGTCTCGCGCGCAGAAGAACATCCTTTGATGCCCGTCCGACTTCGCGCCGGTGGGCGCACAGTCGGTGGTGCGATGAGTTGGGGGGAGCCCAAAGCACTGGCTCCATTTACAGAAGACAGCCCGTTTTTCGGTCTTGAAACACCAAATGATGTGACCGTTTCTGCACAGGTCATGGCTCAACCGGACCCGACATTAGCTGAGAGGGTCATTGCCCAGCTAAGCGACGGCACACCTCTCGTGACACGCAAACGCATCGGATCTGGGCAAGCGGTGCTTTTCCACGTGACTGCCAATGCTGAATGGTCAACGCTGCCACTCTCTGGTCTTTTCGTGCAAATGCTTGAACGACTTGCAGTATCTTCAGCTGTCGCGTTACCAGAATTGTCCGAACTTCAAGGAACAACTTGGCAGCCTGTTCAGGTGCTGACGGGTTTCGGGAACTTGCGTGACGCTGGAAATCTTGGCGGTGTGGAGGGCACGCGTTTTGCCCAAGAGTTACCCGGCCCCGACCTGCAGCCTGGATTATACGAAGGTCCTGACCGACGACTTGCACTTAACGTAATTGCGCATGACACTGTTCTGGAACCTGTCTTGTGGCCTTCGGGCACGCCGGTTGTAGGACTTGAGCGCCCACCTGAGGCGCCCTTGGGTGGTTGGCTTTTGACAACAGCTTTATTGCTTTTGATGGTCGATATAATTGCCTCACTCGCCTTGTCGGGTAGATTGCTCCCGACGCATGCGAAGCTTACTGCTGTGCTGATTGCGCTCCTCTTGGCACCTCAAGTTGCGGACGCGCAGAGCCGCGAAATCGACGATAAGGCTCTCGCAGCGACCTCGGAAGTCGTACTTGCTCACGTGCTAACGGGCGACAGGCGCGTCGATGATACCGCTCGCGCCGGGCTGCTCGGTCTTGGCGAGACACTGTTTTTCCGAACGTCCGTGGAACCCGCAGAGCCGGTTGGTGTGAACTTGGAAACCGATGAGCTGTCAGTATATGCCTTCCTATACTGGCCAATCACACCAGATCAGCCGCAGCCCTCTGCCGAAGCCTACGCAAAGATAAACACCTATCTGCGTACCGGCGGCATGATCCTATTTGATACCCGCGACGCGAATGTTGCTGGTTTCGGCACCTCCTCACCAAGCGGACGTAAACTCCAATTGCTAGCCTCACCATTGGATATTCCTCCGCTCGAGCCCGTTCCAGATGATCATGTTCTGACCAGAACTTTTTACCTTTTACAGGACTTTCCCGGTCGGCATGTGGGTCGTTCTGTCTGGGTGGAGGCCGCGCCACCAGATGCCGAACAAGTAGAAGGCATGCCGTTCCGTAATCTGAATGATAACGTTACGCCGGTCGTGATCGGTGGAAATGACTGGGCGGCGGCATGGGCGATCGACGCGCGAGGTAACCCACTTTTCCCGGTAGGCCGTGGGTTTGCAGGAGAGCGTCAGCGTGAATTGGCTTTTAGGTTTGGTGTGAACCTGGTGATGCACGTGCTGACCGGTAATTACAAATCTGATCAGGTACACGTGCCCGCACTGCTGGACAGGCTGGGACAATGACGAGCAATGTTGTCCTAGATCCTCTGATCAGTGTCTGGATCATCGCCGGGCTCGCCGGTATGCTATCCTCTGGCATTGCGCTAGCAATGTGGCGCGGACTGTCTGGCTGGCCGTTTAGGCTACTTGCGGGTTTAGTCATTCTTGGCGCGTTACTCGGACCAGTTTATCAGCAGGAAGAGCGTGATCCACTGAGTGACATTGTCCTATTGATCGAGGACGAAACTGCGAGCCAGTCTCTCAGTGATCGCTCAGTACTCACCAGTGAGGCGGCAGAGGCGTTGGCCGCGCGTATTGAAGCGCGCGAGAATACGGAGCTGCGCCGTATCAAAGTTTCAGATGGGCTCGATAACACCGGTACGCAGTTGATGACCGCACTTTCCGAGGCATTGAGCGAAGAACCTAGCGCTCGCGTGGCAGGAGCAATTATTCTATCAGACGGGCGTTTGCATGACCTTGGTCGTGCACCTGACATCCCAGCCCCTCTTCATCTGCTGCACACCGGTCGCGACAAGGACTGGGACAGACGGCTGACGATCAGTAATGCGCCTGCTTTCGGTATCCTAGGTGAAGAAATCACCATGTCTTTGAAGATCACGGACGATGGGGCAGGTCCGGACAGAGAAACCACGGTGCCAGTCGACATTTCGGTCGATGGAGCACCATCAATGCGGTTTCAAGTTCCAATTGATCAAGAAGTCTCGTTGCCAGTCAGGCTTCCGCACGGCGGCCTGAATGTGTTGCAGTTTTCAACGCCGGCGGTCGACGGAGAGCTGACTGATCGCAACAACACCGCGCTGGTTCAGATCAACGGTGTGCGCGACCGTTTAAATGTGCTGTTGGTTTCTGGAGAACCTCATGCCGGAGGACGCACTTGGCGCAACTTGCTCAAGTCAGACAGCTCGGTCGATCTAGTGCATTTCACCATTTTACGCCCCCCCGAGAAACAAGATGGCGTTCCGGTCCGGGAACTATCGCTGATTGCTTTTCCCACGCGCGAACTTTTCCTTGAGAAAATCAACGACTTCGATCTGATTATCTTTGATCGCTACAAGCGTCGAGGCATTCTGCCTTCTATTTATCTGGAAAACGTGCGCCAATACGTCGAGAGCGGCGGCGCTCTTTTGATTGCAGCAGGCCCTGATTTCGCAACAGCAGATAGCCTCTATCGAACGCCCCTCCAGGATATCTTGCCAGCCCGGCCAACTGCGCGAGTGATAGAAGAACGTTTTTTACCGGAGATCACCGACCTTGGGCAAAGACATCCTGTAACCGCTGGTCTTGAACAAGAGTTCGGGGTCGAGTGGGGCCGCTGGATGCGGCAAGTTGAGATAGAACAAGGGTCCGGCAACGCGGTTATGCATGGCATCGGTGATCGACCGCTTCTAGTGCTGGACCGTGTCGGCGAAGGGCGGGTGGCTTTACTTGCGTCGGATCATGCGTGGTTATGGAACCGTGGATACGAAGGTGGTGGGCCGCAGCTTGAGTTACTAAGACGACTATCCCACTGGATGATGAAAGAGCCGGACCTGGAAGAAGAAGCGCTGTCTGCGGAAGCGACCGGTCAACAAATGCGCATCACGCGCCGCTCTTTGTCCGACAAGATTGGCCCTGTCATCATTACCACGCCTTCGGGTGAACAGCTTGAACGGGAGTTAAAAGAAACAAGTCCTGGTGTTTTTGAGACGGTGTTTGATGGACCAGAGATAGGCCTATACCGACTAGAAAATGGCGATGCCAACGCAGTCATTGGACTTGGGCCAGCTTCTCCAGTGGAATTTGAAAACACAATTGCAGACTTGGAAACTCTTTCGCCCGCTGTTTCAGCAACTGGCGGTGGTATCCTGGCGCTGGCAGATGGCACACCGAGTGTTCGTGAGGTTCGAAGTAACCGAAATGCTTCTGGCAATAATTGGATTGGGATTACGCCGCGCGGAGCGTATCAGACGACTTCAGTGATACAGATTCCGCTTTTGCCGCCTTGGCTGGTTTTGGTTTTGGCGTCCAGCCTTATACTCGGCGGATGGTTACGTGAAGGTAGGCAATAAGGCGCCTTCGAAGGCCTGAGCCACGCAGGCCTCACAAGATCAAGGTTGTAGTTTCACGCTTACCGGGTTCGCGTTCCAACCATGCTCTGAGCATCTCGGAACGACAAATATTTCTCTTGTGCCGTCGGGAATGAAAACACCGGTCAGAGAACGCGTAAATGGCTGTTCATTAACGTGCGGGTGCGACAGTTTGCGAAAACCAATGGATTGGCCATTTGAGTCAAGAACTTCCCAACCGTCAGCATAGTGATCCCAACCGGTATCGGGATGGCTTAGCGTCACGGAAATGTTCCAAAGCATGCCCACCTTTTCAACTTCAACACCGATGACTTCGGGTTCATCTGCGTAGGCGGGTGAAAGAATTAAAGCCACGAAAATAGACGAAAAGAAATTTCTCATATCATCACACATAAAAGTCCCTTGTAAATTTCCTACAACATACACCGCTTTTTCGAAACCTAAGGTCACACACATGTGTGAACGTGTCAGACTTGAGAATTTCGAGCGACACTAAATGCCTTGTGCTCTTAACAACCTGTGACCAAAAGAAATCGCGCTAGGGTGAACTGAGTACTCGGTTCCATAACGCCCTAATTTCGCCCTATTGGAACTTTAAGCAGCCGTGAAACAGTTGTGAGGTTCAAATTGCGCTATTTATTGTTCGTTTTCAGTATCTTTGCACTAATAGCACCTCAAACTGTCGCCGAAGACACCCGTTTGAAAAGGCTAGATAACGGTGATGACGG
>JBCDDS010000134.1:0-10018 GCA_039180185.1 Pseudomonadota bacterium
CAAAGCTTGCGCCGTTGCGCAACTGCTCAACGTTCGGAGCGACCTTTTCTGACAAGAGCTTGGCAATCTGCATATTGTCCCAAGCTCTTTCGACTTGTTCTCGTACTTCATCCAGAGGACGAATGGTGGGTGGCAACACCTCGTCGAGTTGCAGCGTTATAATGCTGCCGTCGTCCAACTGTTCCACTTCTGGAAAATCATCGACGCTGATCGCTTGGGCCAGAGCGTTGAATCTGGGCAAAGCCGTAAGACCTGTGTTCACATCTGGGTGCCATTCAATCTCTCCCAGCTCGAGATCAGTCTCCTTCGCCACGTCTTCAACGGTGGCGCCACCCGCGAGCAGATCATCGACCACCTCTATTTGTTCAAGCACGAATTCGGTTGCTTGCTGGGTGGCAGCGCTCACACGTAACTGCGGCAACGCTTCTTCAAACGAGGTTTCTTGGGCGTCTAAAACGGCGTTGATACGGAAGAGTGCAGGACCCAATGTGCTTTCCAATGGTCCCACGACGCTGAGCGCTTCACCTGCAAATACATCTCCAGCGATATTACCCAGTTCTGCCTCAGTAACCGCGCCCTGATCAATGTCAGCCAGCGTTAGACCGCGTTCTGCCACCAGCTCGTCGAACGTGATTTCCCCAGCATCAAGGCGTGTCTTCGCCGCGTCCGCCTCGGACTGATCAGAAAAAACAAGGCGTTCAAGCAGTCGCCGTGCCGGTTGATTGAAGATCTGTGAGTTGTCCTCGTAAAGTTGCTGCAGCTCTTCCTCGGATACGTCCATTGAGCCAACAACCATGTCTGGTCTTAACCAGGCATACGTGATGCGCTTCGCCTCTGGGCGCGTATAGAGCGCGGCGTTTTCCTTGTGAAAGGCGGCCAATTGTTCTTCCGTGGCGATCGGAATCCCGATCTCTAGATCAGATCGCTGCAGCAGACTCCATTCTACCTTGCGACGCTCACCCAGGAAGTTCGACATTGTTATTTTGAATGCTTCTGATGTGCCTAGACCTGCAAAAATACCACCCTGCAAAAGTTCGCGAGCGCGATCGAGCCGGATTGAGTCTTCATATTGCTGTTCGTTGAGACCTTGTTGCTGAAGGGCAAAACGATAGGCCTCTCGATTGAACCCGCCCGCGCTTTGAAATTGAGGCTGTGCAAGGATCAAGTCTCTGACCTCTTCATCGCCAACCGAAAGCCCCATCTGAATGGTTTCATTATCAAGAGTGGCGCGTGTTATTAGTTGACCGATTACGCGTTCAGGGATCCTTTCCTGTTGTGCTTCAAAGAAGCTCATGCTCTCACCCGTGATCTGTTGCCGCTCTTGCAGCTCGTTTTGTAACCCGATCACATAATCATTTACGCTTATCTCTGCGTCTCCGACCTTGCCGACACTCCGCACGGAACCTGACAAATCTGTCACGGCGAAACCCGCAAGACCAAGGATCAATAGGCCTAAAAGAACCCAAGTTAGTGTTTTGCTTATTCCGCCTCGGCCCATTCTGTTCTCAGTCCGTCTAATGAAGATTTGCTTGAATTTGATCTCTAAGCACTGGCTGAAGCAGGAGCAAGAGGCCAGTCGAGTTCTGCTAGACGATCAAACAGAACACCTATTTCCCTGCGGTTTACATTTGCGAAGGCCACTCGCAGCTCCGAAGCGCCTGCCGGTTCATCTTCAGGCTGAAACATTGTACCGGGTAAAAGTAAAACACCGGCGTCTTGCACGAGTTTCTGAGCCAACTGATCAGAAGGCAAGGTGAATGGATGGTGCATGTACGCAAAGTACGCCCCACAGCCCAAGAGTTTCCATCCTTTGGCTTTGAGTTTGGGCACATTATCTTCTATGGCAGCGCGCCGGTCGAGTATCTCATCTCGCTCTCCAGCAAGCCACTGACGCAGATTACGCATGCCCCATAGCGCTGCGATTTGACCCAGTTGGTTGGGGCAAATCGTGACCGTATCCAGGAATTTTTCCGCCTCGGAAAGTGTTCTTGCGCTACTGACCATTGCACCCACGCGATGCCCGGTAAGACGATACGCCTTTGAAAATGAGTACAACTGTATCAGCGTCTGGTCCCACTCTGGGTCTTCGAACAATCGATGCGGCGGTGAGGGCCGCGCATCAAAATCGCGATAGGTCTCATCTAGTATGAGCGAAATCTTATGACGCTTAGCAAGATCAAAAAACGCCTGCACCACGTCACTTGGATACTCAACGCCTCCTGGATTGTTTGGAGTGACAAGAGAAATAGCCCGAGTGCGAGATGTAAAAAGTGCTTCCGCATGATCTGGATCTGGTAGCAAAGCATCGTCCGTTGGCAACGCAACTGCCTTCACACCAGCCATGTCCAGCCACATTTTATGGTTGAAATACCACGGTGTTGGCAGAATAACCTCATCTCCTTCATTACAAAGGCTTGTAATCGCAGCGCTAAAGGCTTGGTTGCAACCTGACGTGATTGCGACCTGCGCTGCAGAGATCTCTCCGCCATAAGCGTCACGCCACTGGATTGCGACTTCTTCTCGAAGATCGGCGCGTCCGAGAACCGGTCCATATAGATGTGCCTCCGGATTATCCAGTGCGGCTTGCGCAATGACTTTTCGAAGCTGTTCTGGAGGCGGATCAACTGGTGCGGCCTGGCTCACGTTGATTAATGGTCGGCCCTCGGTGAAGGTAGCGTCATCAAGCCATCGGCGCGCTTCCATGACGGGCGGTGAAAAAGTAGTCTGTGTTCGCGAAACCATATCAAACTCCGCGATAGGGTTCGACATACTGCAAGGCCATGTCCCACGGGAAGAAAATCCACGTGTCTTGGCTGACTTCGGTCACAAAGGTGTGGACCAAGTTGCGACCTTTCGGTTTGGCATAAACAGTAGCAACGTGCGCCTTGGGCATAGACGCACAAACGACTTCCAACGTGCGACCGGTATCCACCAAATCGTCAATAATCAAAACGCCATGACCGTCTCCAATAAGTTTGGGGTCAGGGGCTTTGATAACAACTGGCTCACTTTGCGTTTGATGATCATACGACTTGACGCTGATTGTATCGACGGTGCGGATGTCCAATTCGCGCGCCACAATCATCGCAGGTGCCATACCTCCACGTGTTATGGCAACCACCGCACGCCACCCGTCATCCGGCGCCTCGCCTTGCAGGCGCCAAGCCAGTGCACGTGCGTCACGATGCAATTGATCCCAACTGACATGAAATCCTTTTTCGTGGGGCAGGCGGTCTTGCATAGAAAACCTTTCCTTTATCGACTGAGCAGAAGGCGTAGGCCAAGCGCACCTAAAACGAGTGCGGCAATGCGATCGAGTTGGGGTTTTAGTCTCAGATAGGCTGTGCGAGCGGTTGCGGACGCCAAAGCAGCAGAAATTATTGTGTAGACAGTCAATTCCACGATAAAATGATTCAGCACAATGAACGCCTTAGCCGATACAGCTAAATCAGCAGGGAAAATGACCGCGAGCACTGAGGCAGCGAACAACACGGATTTTGGATTTGCCAGATTGACCATCATGCCTCCGACGAACGCTTTTGCTTTGGGCTGTGCGGACTCTTCAATCGGGCTTGAAGCATTGCGCCAGATATTCCACGCCAACCAAAGCAGATAAAGCGCACCGAGGATTTTAAGCGCGGTGTATGCAAACGGGAAAAGTCGGAAGATTGCCTCAAGTCCAAGTAGCGCTGCGCCCGTCCAAATAGCGGCAATAAGGCCCAATCCTGCACCGGTCGCAACGCCGGTCCAAAACCCTCCGGAAATCGCTTGTTTGATTGCAAAAAGAAAGGCAGGGCCTGGGGAAGCCATCGCAGCAAGTAATGTCAGGTTGAACGCAATAAGATGGCTGATTTCCATGTCTTGCGTTATCCCTTCTCAATATCGGGCGCGTCCACCGCCTTCATGCCGACGATATGATAACCCGCGTCGACGTGGAGGTTCTCTCCTGTGACACCGCTTCCGAGGTCCGATAAGAGATAAAGCGCCGATTTACCCACGTCATCCGTGGTCACATTTCGCCTTAGAGGGGAGTTCAACTCGTTCCAACGTAAGATGTAGCGAAAGTCTCCAATTCCGCTGGCAGCAAGTGTTTTGATCGGTCCAGCGCTGATGGCATTTACGCGAATATTCTGTTTGCCGAGGTCTTCCGCAAGATATTTTACAGATGCTTCAAGCGCTGCTTTCGCGATGCCCATAACGTTATAGTGCGGCATCACTTGTTCTGCGCCATAATATGTAAGCGTGAGCATTGACCCACCGTCGCTCATCATCTTTTCTGCGCGCTGCGCCACCGCGGTAAATGAATAAACCGATATGTCCATTGTCATCAGAAAATTATCGCGCGAAGTATCAACATAGCGTCCGCGAAGTTCGTTTTTATCAGAAAAACCAATTGCATGTACGACGAAGTCAATCTTGTTCCAGTGTTTGCTTAGTTCTGCAAACATTGCGTCGATTGAACCTGCGTCACCGACATCGCAAGGAAGCACGATGTTTGACCCAAGTTGCTCCGCCAGGGGTGCTACCCGTTTTAGGAGCGCGTCCCCTTGATAAGAAAACGCAAGCTCAGCACCAGCGTCGGCGCATGCTTTGGCAATGCCCCAGGCGATGGACTTATCATTGGCAAGGCCCATAATAAGTCCGCGTTTACCTGCCATGAGAGTATTTGACATAAACCATCCCCGGCCCAGTTGTTTGATTGAAAATGCTTTAGGCGATTGCATGATCTGCATCAAGCCCAAGGCGGATCGGCGAAAACTGTCTGGCGGAAATTAATTGAGCTTGCGTTCAATAAATAACGCAGCTAGGCGGCCATGAACCTTTCGAAAGGCGTTTGATGTCTGAACGTACTGGCATATTTGCGGGAGATAACCCGTTTGAGTTGGCGCAGGCTTGGTTGCGCGATGCTGAACAGACTGAAATCAACGATCCAAACGCGATGTCGCTGGCAACTGTTGATGAAACAGGCCTGCCAAATGTGCGGATTGTTTTGCTGAAAGATGTCACGCCAAAGGGTTTCTGGTTCTACACAAACTATGAAAGCGCCAAGGGTGGCGAACTGAAAAATAATTCCAAGGCGGCTTTAACGCTTCATTGGAAGTCTTTGAGGCGCCAGTTGCGCGTCAGAGGTGATGTCCACCGCGAGGATGGTAAAGCGGCCGACGAATACTACGCGTCGCGGGCGCTCGAAAGCCGATTGGGAGCATGGGCGTCCAAACAATCGCAGCCGCTGTCGTCAAGAGACGAGCTTATGAAAGAAGTCGCGGCGCAACGCGAAGAGCATGGTGTAAATCCGCAACGCCCATCCTTTTGGGGTGGTTTTCGAGTGGAGCCTTTGGAGATAGAGTTCTGGGCGGAGGGCGATTTTCGACTACATGATCGCTTTGTATGGAGACGCAATACAGCGCAAGAACAATGGCATATTCAAAGATTGAACCCTTGACACTCACGTCGCGTAAATTGCAAACCTTTGAATGTAATGGGTTTTCACTTGATCAAATCGGTGATTTGGATCAAATGTTAAAGGAAGCACGCCTAAGCTATCGCAACGCTTGCGCGACAAGAAGAAAGTAAAAACGTGAACGACCCAGACAACACTACGCGCAGGGTGAACGGGACAGTCAAATGGTTCGACCCGGTCAAAGGCTTCGGCTTTGTCGTCGCCGACGAGGGCGGGCCAGATATTCTGTTACATGCCAACGTGTTGCGCAATTTCGGCCAAAGTTCTGTCGCAGACAAAGCCGGGGTTGTGCTTACCGTTCAGGAAACTGAACGGGGTGTCCAGGCAGTTGAAGTACTTGAGATTGAACCGCCTGAAGATGCAGAGGCCGGAGGGCTGTCTGATTTAGACGAGATCGATCCAGAGATCATTAAGTCCGCGCCGCTTGAGCCGGCGCGGGTGAAGTGGTTCGACAAGGGTAAAGGCTTTGGCTTTGCAAATACATTCGGTCGAGACGAAGATGTTTTTGTACACATAGAAGTCTTACGCCGGTCTGGACTTGCCGACTTGCAACCCGGTGAAGCATTGGCGATTCGTGTCATAGACGGGAAACGCGGCCGTATGGCGACCGAGGTCTGCGGATGGGAAATGGCAGTAAAGCAACCTTCCTGACAGTTTTCGCGTTTGTTTGTGCTTTGCTCGCGCATTCGTCGGAAGCTGCGACTTGTAGTGGTGACGCCATTAACCTTCGCGGGGACTGGGGGGCAGCTCGCTTTTCCGTAGAGATCGCTGATGACCAGGCGGAACGTTCGCAGGGTTTGATGAATAGACCATCGATGCCTTCGAGCGCAGGGATGTTTTTTGTATATGATCAGCCTAGCGCGGTCAGTTTTTGGATGCGCAATACGCTTATACCGCTTGATATCATCTTTGCTGATTCGAGTGGTATCGTTCGTCACATTCATCATGAGGCTGTTCCACTTGATGAAACTCCGATTCCGGGCGGTTCAGACATACAATATGTGTTAGAAATCAATGGCGGCTTGGCACGTGCGATGGGCATTAATGTTGGTACACAGTTCCATCATCCTTCACTTGCTCAAGATAAAGCAGCCTGGCCGTGCTGATCGCGCGCAAATTAACTGTAAATAAAATTGCAAATGCTTTCGAATAAGTGACTGGAAGGGCTTTTCAAAGCAAACAAAGCTGTCTAAACGGTGCGCTACGGCTCGGGGCGTGGCGCAGTCTGGTAGCGCACCTGTTTTGGGTACAGGGGGTCGTGAGTTCGAATCTCGCCGCCCCGACCACCGTATTTCCTTAAAATCGAAGAATTCCTGATGCCGATCGTTGAGTCGGCATACGAGCGTATTGTTTGGTGATTGCAATTGCTTTAGCGGTACGAGATTTGGATTTAAACTAAACGGTTTACTTGCGCGTCGGCTGATAAGTGCCACGAGTCAAATTACTTTTTTACAGTGATCTTCGTTTGTGTGCTGCCAGATGCTTGGCGACAGACTGTATTGTTCGGTTTGCAAACTTAGTTGGGTAAAATCCGCGACTTAAAAAAAATCGCAAATAACCGCAAAAAATCGTTGACCACGTATGGCAACATACGTCAGGTTGTGTGAGCGAGCTGACAAGCCACAAGATATAGTGGCGGGCTAGGCGGGGACGATAACCCTTACATACCTCGAAGTATCGAGGCTTACACGCTGCCGGGCATGAGTGCAGGCGGCTGGGGAGTGTTTTTGCCAGTGCATGCAGGGGCGTGCGGGGCCGATCCCGTCGTCGAGGAACAATGCTGAGAATGGGGCAGCGCATGAAAATTGAACGTAAGTTTACTGAAGAAGGCAAAGACGCGTACGCAGGTATCGAGTTTGTGACGACCAGTTCCGAAATCCGTAACCCGGACGGTACTGTTGTATTCAAACTGGATGACGTCGAAGTGCCCGCGAGCTGGAGCCAAGTCGCAAGTGACGTCATCGCGCAGAAGTACTTTCGCAAGGCAGGTGTGCCAGTCGAGCTGAAGCGGGTGAAAGAAAAAGAAGTGCCAGAGTTCCTATGGAAATCTGCACCTTCGTCCAAGGACACTGAAACGACTGGAGAGACCAGCGCGAAACAAGTTTTTGATCGTCTTGCCGGCGCTTGGGCCTACTGGGGCTGGAAGGGTGGTTATTTCTCCACAGAGAAAGATGCGCAGGCGTATTTTGATGAAATGCGCTATATGCTCGCGCGCCAGATGGCCGCGCCAAACAGCCCACAGTGGTTCAATACAGGACTGCACTGGGCGTACGGAATCGACGGACCGAGCCAAGGACATTACTACGTCGACTACCAATCGGGTGAGCTGACCAAATCCAGCAGCGCTTATGAACATCCGCAGCCGCATGCATGCTTTATTCAATCCGTGCGCGACGATCTGGTTGGTGATGGCGGCATAATGGACCTTTGGGTGCGTGAAGCGCGTCTCTTTAAATATGGCTCAGGCACTGGCACTAACTTCTCGTCATTACGCGCAGACGGCGAGGCACTCTCTGGCGGCGGTAAATCCTCCGGCCTGATGGGTTTTCTGAAGATTGGTGACCGGGCAGCAGGCGCGATCAAGTCGGGCGGAACGACACGGCGCGCAGCGAAAATGGTGATTTGTGACGTCGATCATCCGGACATCGAAGACTTTATAAACTGGAAGGTGATCGAAGAGCAAAAAGTGGCGTCCATCGTCGCGGGCTCCAAGATGCACGAAGAAAAGCTCAACGAAATCTTCTCTGCGATCCGGTCTTGGGATGGCAGCACGGAAGACGCTGTTGATCCCAAGAAAAACGAGCAGCTACGCGTTGCTATTCGCGGCGCAAAGAAATCAGCGATCCCCGAGACCTATGTCAAACGCGTGTTGGATTATGCGCGGCAAGGCTACGAAAGCATTGAATTTCCGACATACGACACCGACTGGGACAGTGAAGCGTATGCAAGTGTCTCGGGTCAGAACTCCAACAACTCCATTCGCGTCACGGACGCCTTCCTTGAGGCGGTCAAGAATGATGAGGATTGGGAGCTGACGAACCGCACAGACGGCAGCGTCGCCAAAACGATCAAAGCGCGCGAGCTATGGGAAAAGGTCGGTCATGCGGCTTGGGCTTGTGCTGATCCCGGCATCCAGTACCACGATACGGTCAATGCTTGGCATACCTGCCCGGAGGACGGTCAAATTCGCGGTTCCAACCCGTGCTCGGAGTACATGTTCCTAGATGACACGGCCTGCAACCTTGCCTCAATGAATTTGCTGCAGTTCTACTCAGACGGTGCGTTTGAGGCTGAGAATTACATGCATGCGACGCGGCTTTGGACCGTGACGCTCGAAATTTCTGTGCTAATGGCGCAATTCCCATCGAAAGAGATCGCGCAGCTGAGCTATGAGTTCCGCACGCTGGGTCTCGGCTATGCCAACATTGGCGGCCTACTGATGAATATGGGGCTGAGCTATGACAGTGATGAGGGCAGGGCGCTTTGTGGTGCGCTGACCGCCATCATGACCGGCGTGTCCTATGCAACCTCTGCTGAAATGGCCAAAGAGCTTGGTGCTTTCAAAGGTTATGAGCGGAACAAAGAACACATGTTGCGCGTCATGCGAAATCACCGCAACGCGGCATATGGTGCAACTGAGGGTTATGAAAAGCTCGCGGTAAAACCTGTACCGCTCGATCTGAAAAATTGCCCTGATGGCAAGCTGGCTGATCTGGCCATGGCGAGCTGGGACGAGGCGCTGAAGCTTGGTGAAAAGCACGGTTACCGCAATGCACAGGCCACTGTTGTGGCGCCGACCGGCACAATTGGCCTGGTTATGGATTGTGACACCACAGGCATCGAGCCGGACTTCGCGCTGGTCAAATTCAAAAAACTTGCCGGTGGTGGTTACTTCAAAATTATCAACCGTTCCGTACCCGCCGCGCTTGAAAAGCTCGGCTACGGATCAGCGCAGATCGAAGAGATTGTCGCCTATGCTGTTGGTCATGGAACAATCGGCAACGCGCCAGGTGTGAATCACACGTCGCTTGCAGGTCACGGCTTCTCAGCTGCTGAGCTGGAAAAAGTCGATGCAGCTGTCGGCAGCGCCTTCGACATTCGGTTTGTCTTCAATCAGTGGACGCTGGGTGAAGAGTTCTGCCAAAACGTTCTTGGCATTCCCGCAGAAAAGCTCAATGACCCAACCTTCGATATGCTGGCGCATCTCGGCTACTCGAAGGCGGATGTAGATGCGGCTAATGACCATGTTTGCGGCACCATGACGCTTGAGGGCGCGCCGCATCTGGATGAGGCGCATTACGCGGTCTTTGATTGTGCCAACCCATGCGGCAAGAAGGGCAAGCGGTTCCTGTCGGTCAACAGCCACATCGACATGATGGCCGCGGCACAAAGCTTCATCTCCGGCGCGATCTCCAAGACGATCAATATGCCAAACGATGCCACCATCGAGGATTGTCAGGAAGCTTACGAGCGCAGCTGGCAGATGGGGGTGAAGGCCAATGCTCTGTATCGTGACGGCTCCAAACTGAGCCAACCTCTGGCAGCGGCGCTTGTTGA